>NZ_BAAASG010000027.1:0-104120 GCF_039532765.1 Streptomyces longisporus | reverse complement strand
GTCGCCACCGCCGCCGCTTGATCGGCGATGAACGTCGCTGCCAGCACGGCCAGTTCGGCGATCGCCTCGACCTTCATCCCCACGATGACGTCGGCCGCCACGTCCAGCGCGGTGGCCACGGTGTGGCAGGCCTGGATCAGCTCGCTCATATGACCGTTCGACAGCTGCGCCCACTTCGCCAGCAGCGCCTCGTAGGAGGCTCCCTGGTAGTGATCACCCAGCCGCTTGATCGTCGCGGTGGAGTCCTGATGGGTGTTGTCCACGCTCTCGGCGAACTCCCGCACATGCGAGGCAAGTTCACGGACCTTGTCCTCATTGACGTTCGGCCAGTTCACCCCGATGAACTGAAGGAACGACACCACTTCACCCGGCAGTTCGATCGCCACAGCGCCCCCGTCACGCTCACAACACATACCTACTCGGCGATCATAGGAATGGCTCGGCAATGGGAGCGCAAACGATTCGTCCCGGTACCTTCAGTGGCCCCGGAACCGGGCGGGGTGATCCGGCACAACTGCCATGGCTCCAGCCTCAGTTGCCTGGCTGGGCAGCGGGCACATTCCGGTGGCGAGCCCAGGACCCTGTCGCGGCCGATACACCGGTCGCACCCTCGTGAGGCAGCCCGGCGGGACCCCTCAAGGACGGCCTGGTCCGTGCCGACTGGTCGAGCACTCGACGCCGACCGCTCCTCCGTCCACGGCGAACAGCTCGCGGAGGACGGCTTGGGTGCAGAACTTGCACAGGCAGAGGCCGGTGCCCAGGTCGCGGTCGGCATCGGTGAGCTTGCAGCCGGGGCCCGCGCGAGCATCCGGCACACGGGCAAGAACGGCACCGCCGTCTCCCTGGATCCGGTGACGTTCACCTACCAGATGCGGCCGGACCGCGTCGACTCCTCCACCGACAACGTCCTGCCGCTCAACCGGCCCCGCATCCAGACCATCACCTTCGAGACCGGCGCCGTCACCACCGTGACGCTGCCCAACCCGGAGTGCGTACGGGGCTCGAGCATGCCGTCGTCCGAGGACAACGACACGATGAGCTGCTACCCGGTCTACTGGCATGTCAACGGCGCCACCGAGGCGTCGCTGGACTGGTTCAACAAATACCAGGTGACCGACGTCATCACCTCCGACCTCACGGGCCGTCCCGGGCATCGGCTCCACCGGTCTGAGCGTGGCCGATCAGTCCGACAGCGACCGTTTCGCCGGTTTCAGCCGTGATCAGGTCACGTACAACGGTTCCACGCCGGTCTCCGTGACGGTCGACTACCCCTGGTCCCAGCTCACCGCGAGCCAGAGGAATTCGTACGCCGACATCCAGGCCCTTCGGCGGAATTCCTGCCGCGATCCACCGAACGAAGCCGACCGGACTGCTTCCCTGCCCCGAGCCGTTTCGGCTGTTCGCTCTCGACAAGCTGTGCTGGCATGGTGGCAAGGGCGGTTGTCTGCGCAGATGCGGCACTTCATCAGCCGACAGGGGGGCGCGGACGCCTGTGGACGGTGCAGCACGGGGTACGAACAGCGGGACCACGACATGTGCTCTGATCTGCGAAAGCGGGATCTGATGCGACCGCGCAGCACAGCCCGGCACGCCCCCTGTCGTCCTCGTAATGCGTAGGTCTCGGGTTCGAATCCCGAAGGCGGCTCTGAAAAAGCCCAGGTCACATAGCCCGTGACCTGGACTTTTGTGTTGCTCGGTGCGTGACGCGTCACACGGCCAGGGGCCATGGAATGGCTTGCGTGAGCGATGCGTGAGCGGGGTGGCCTGGGGCCTACTTCTCCCGCTTCTCCCGCTTCTTCCGCGTGGCCTTCTTGCCGACCTGGGGCAGGACGGATCACCCGCATCGATCCCCACTCAGGGGGCCAAGAGGCTTACACCAGCCGCGCGTTCGCCTGTGGCCGGGCGCAGCGTCCTGGAGCCGCCCCTCAGCCGGCTCGGCTCTGCGGGCCGGCTGGGTGGTCTGCCGAGGGTGAAGCCCATAGTGCGGCGAGTCCAAGCCGTGTGCTGTGCACGCCGTTTCGCCCGGCGGTCACCAGGTGGCCGTCACCGGTGACCGCCAGGGCTTGGCCGTGGTGCGGGTTCGGCAGCTCGGCCATCCGTCCGCTGAGCAGGTGCCAGAGGTGGACTCGCCGGTCGGACCGGGCGACGCGGGCTGCCGGGGCGTCCAGGGGGAGCCCGGCCGCGGTGTCGGATGCCGTCATGGCCGGGCCGGTCCGGTGTCCTGGGCGGCGGCCTCCTGCAGTCGCCGGATTCCGTCGGCTCGTTCGGCGGCGCTGTCACCGTAGGCGATGTTGTGGGTCAGTGAGGCGTCCGGGAACATCAGCTGCAGCCACAGCGCGCAGTAGGGGCCCGGTATGAAGCACGCTCGCAACTCGGTGTGGATGCGGGTGACCTGTTCGGGTTCGATGCCGACCGCGTACATCGCTGACCAGGTCCGCTCCTCGGGATGCACGCAGATGGACCCCGACTCGGTCACCCGGTGCCTGTCGCCGTCCAGGGGTGACGAACTCGAATGTCGCGTAGGCCTCGACGCTGCTGGTGGTGCGGATGTCTTCCAGTACCAGGGGCCACCAGTTCTCCGTATCGGCGAAGGCCTGCGGGTCGGCGGTCCGCAGCGCCCGTTCCGTGGCGTGAAAGGCGGTGGCGGCCTCCCCGGGGTCTTCGGCGGCGGCTATGGCTTCCAGGAGGGTGTCAAGCTGCAGCAGGCCGTCGGCGAACGCCTCAGGGGTGGAGTTCACGAACCGCTCGGGCTCGTCGTATCCGATGAGGATGCTCCGGACGGTTCCCTCCAAGTGCGGATTCACCCGAAGTGGCAGGACCAGCCCGTCGATCCGCGCCAACACGGCGGCTTCGGGCAGGGTCGGTACCCGTGTGCCGGCCCGCGAATCGGTCCGCGCGCGGTGCTAGTCCCGTAGGAGGTTGCGCACATGCCGCAGAACCGTGAACCAGGATGATTCGGGATTCTCCATGGCGACGGGGTCCGCTTGGCGCATCCGATGCAAAAGACTGTCCGCGGCGCCCTCGGGGTCGACCCCCTCGTCGGTGCTGGCCTCGGCGTCGTACGCCGGCCGTTTCTCCTCCAGCGCGTGCAGGAAGTAGGCCAGGGCGTCGACGCTGCTGTTGAGCAGGTGCGGAGCGCCATCCTCGGGGATGCAGTACACAATGCCGGTGGCGGTGTCCACGATGACGTCGTCAAGGGCGATCCCTCCGAGCGTCAGCCAGGCCGACATGTCGAACGGGCAGTACGGGTACTTCTCCGCGACGGCCTGCCACGCCGCACCGCAGGTCACCGTCGAGAAGGAACTGGTCCATCTCGAACCAGCCCACCTGGTCCGGGAGACCGACCTCGCGCAGGAAGACCCGGGTCGGCTCATGCGCGATGGCAGCCAGCACACCGTCGTCCGGAGCGACCAGATCGTCGGCGCTGAAGACCGACTCCATCCGAGTCCGGTCGATCAAAGGGCTCATAGAATTCCGTACTTTCGGTCTCGACGCTCATCGGGCGACCATATCGTGGCATTCACGGTAGCTAATGCTCGTGATTATTTAGCTGTGTGTGACGTTGACATGGGGCATCCATTTCTGCATCAGGCCGAGCTGTCGCTGCTGTTACTGCACCGAGCACCTTCTCGGAGTGGATCGGATTGTTGCTCCGGCCGACCGGAATGAATTCCCGCTCGCCCCCTTCGTGATCGTATCGGACCCGCATGGCTGCGTAGTTGTTACTGGAGAAGACCGGCTCACCGGTCTGTTTGTGGGGCGTGTAGTTTCCGTGGCTTCCCTGCTCGTGCCGTGCCGGCGCGGTCGCCCGTGACAGGTCGTCCTCATGGAACGGAACCTCGGCCGAGTGCTTCCTGGCTCGCGCGGCCTTCTCCTCATTGGTGCTCTCCCACCAGGCATAGGGGTTGTTCGGATTTCTGGGCCGACGGGGAACGGTGTCCTTGTTCGCCCCGTTCTGTTTCAGCGGCACGCCCAGCAGATCCCGGTCCGCGTCGGTCAAATCTGCTGGGCCCTTCGCGGTGAGGCGTTGGATCTTCCCCTTGTCGCCCAGGAGGTAGACGGGCTTGTCTCCCAGTTGCTCCCGAAGCTCGTCCCCGCTCGGCTCACGGCGGTGAATCCTGGGCATTCCTCAGCGTGTTTCGTGTCGGCCGCGACGGTGTTGTCGGCGACCTTCTTAAGATTTCTTCGCCTCATCCTTCGTTCTCGGCAGCTGCTCGGTTGATCGCCACGGCACGGCAGGATCACCAACGCGTCCATGTGACTGGTCAGCGGTTCACGCTGACCTGGAGCGGCATGATCAGCATGGAGAACGGCGATCGGCCGCGTGATGGGGATCGGCCGGCAGATCGCCCTCGTGTCGCCCACCGTCTGTCCACGGTGCGGCACGCCGACCACGTGGTGATGCTCGGCGACGGCACCCTCGTCGACATGGCCACCCACCCCGAGCTCATGGCCCGCTGCGCCCCGTACCGGGAACTGGTCACGACCCAGGCCGCGGCACGGGCGGGCTGACGGCGCCCTCCGGCACGATGGAGGCCGACCGAGGCGGCAGGCAACCATGGAGGCGGGCGATGAGCGGGTCCGGTGCTGCGGGCGGTGGGTACTCCGGTACCCCGCTCGCCAGGAAGATCGGCATCAAGGCGGGGCACCGGGTGGCACTTCTGCACGCTCCGGACCCGTTCGACATCCCCGGGCTGCCCGACGGGGTGGAGTTCACGGCGGACGGTCCCCGCGGTGCCGACATCACCCTCGCCTTCTACCGGACCCACGCCGCCCTGGCCGCCGAGGCCCCCGCCCTGGCGGCCGCTCTCGCCGACCACGCCATGCTGTGGATCGCCTGGCCCCGCAAGGCCGCCGGGCACGTCAGCGACATCGCCGAGAACGATCTGCGGGACCTCTGCCTCCCGCTCGGCGTGGTTGACGTGAAGGTCGCCGCGCTGGGGGAGGACTGGTCGGGGCTGAAGTTCGTACGGCGCAGGGAGTACCGTCGTACCGCCCGCCACGCCTGACCCAAGAATCGGCGTACTCGGAAAGTCCTTACCGTGAACGGCTAGCATCGCGGCCGGGATTGCCGGCGGCCGTGATGGGGTGAAGGGCATGCAGGACCTGGGAGCACTGCGGATCGCGGTCGCCGTGGTGACCATGGGAAACAGGCCCGCCGAGGTCGACGCCCTGCTGGAGTCCGTGGCCAAGCAGGACCTGGCGCCCGCGCGGATCGTGATCGTCGGCAACGGCTGCCCGCTGCCGGACTTCGCCGAGCGGCTGGCGCTTCCCGGTGAGGTCACCCTCCTGGAACTCGACGAGAACCTCGGCTGCCCGGGCGGCCGCAACCAGGCGCTGGCCCGGCTGCGGGAGTTCGGGGACATCGACGTCGTCGTGGAACTGGACGACGACGGGCTGCTCGTCGACGCCGATGTGCTGCGGCGGGTACGGGACCTGTTCGCCGCCGACCCCGAGCTCGGCATCGTCGGCTTCCGCATCGCCGACGAGCACGGCGAGACCCAGCAGCGGCACGTGCCCCGGGTCGGCGCCTCCGACCCGATGCGGGGCGGTTACGTCACCGGGTTCCTCGGCGGCGGCCACGGTTTGAGGACCGCCATGCTCGACGAGATCGGGGACTGGCCCGCCGAGTTCTTCTTCGCCCACGAGGAGACCGACCTGGCCTGGCGGGCCGCCGACGCCGGCTGGCGGATCCTGTACGCGCCCGAACTGCTGCTCCAGCACCCGAAGACCTCCCCGGCCCGGCACGCCATCTACTACCGGGTGAACGCACGGAACCGGGTCTGGCTCGTCCGCCGTCGGCTGCCGTTGCCGCTCATCCCCGTACACCTGGTGATCTGGATGCTGCTCACCCTCGTACGGACCCGGTCGGGGGCGGGGCTGCGCGCCTGGTTCGGCGGGTTCGTGGAGGGCTTCAGGGAACCGGCCGGCGAGCGGCGGCCCATGCGGTGGCGGACCGTGTGGCGGCTGGCGCGGCAGGGACGGCCGCCCGTCATCTGACGGGAGACGGCGGAGGGGACGAGGGTCCCGGGCGTTCACCTCCGCCGACCGGGACCCTCTGACGTCCCACGGATCCGGCCACGGCGGCGTCACTCCCCCGAGTTGCGCGTTCTACGCGCGCACCCCCGGGCCAGATCCGATGAAGTGATCACATCAGGTGGCACCAACGGATCGCTAACATGTGGCCAACGGTTCTCCGTTCCGGCCTCGGTCGACTGGCGCGAAGCCGTCGGCCGGCAGCGCCGGACGGCCGCAGCCGTACGGATTCCGGCGGCGACCGCCGTGGCACAGGTGGCGGGAAACCGCCGTGACGAGGGCGGGAATCCGCCAGGGACGCGGGAAGGCAGTGGGGGGCGTGAGGCGGGGCCAGCTGCGGTTCGGACTGCTGGGGCCGCCGGTTCTCTACGACGTCCACGGCGAGGCGGGCGACTCGGGTGACGCCACGGAGGCCTCCGGCGAGGTCGACGTCAAGGCCGTCGGCAGCCCCAAGGTGCGCACCCTGCTCGCCGCCCTGCTCCTCGAAGCCGGCCGTGTCGTCTCCGTCGAGTCGCTCAAGGACGCGCTGTGGGGCGGGGCGCCGCCCGCGTCCGCGCAGGCCTCGCTGCACAACCATGTGGCCCGGCTGCGAAGGCTGCTCGACGACCCTGAGCGGCTGCGGGCGGTGCCGCCCGGCTATGTGCTGCGCGTCGAGCAGGGCGAACTGGACGTGCATGTCTTCGAGCGCCATGTCGCAACGGCGCGCGGCGCGTTCGCCGCCCGCAACTGGGAGCGGGTCGTGCGCGAGTGCACGTCCGCGCTCGCCCTGTGGCGCGGCACCCCGCTGAACGGGCTCCCCGCCGAGCTGGGCGGATACGCCTTCGTCCAGCGCCTGAAGGAGGCGCGGCTGCTGCTTCTGGAGTGGCGTTACGACGCCGAGCTCGCCGTCGACGGTGCGCGACTGGACGGTCTGGTTCCGGAGTTGGCCGCACTGGCCGCCGAGTATCCGCTCCGGGAGGCGTACCACCGTCAGCTGATGCTCGTCCTGCACCGCACCGGCCGCCAGGCCGAGGCCCTGGCCGTCCACCGGGATCTGCGCGCCCGCCTGGTGGAGGAACTGGGCGTGGAACCCGGCCCGGCCGTGCAGGAGGCGCACGTGGAGGTGCTCGCCACCACCGGGTTCCCCGGCGCCCCGCGCGAGGACGACACCGCGTCCGGCGGCACGGACGACCCCGCACCGGCCCTCCCGCAGCCGCCCCGGCCTGCCCAACTACCGCCTCCACCGGCCCACTTCACGGGCCGCGCCCTCGCCCTCGACGACCTCCGCAGCACCCTTGAGCCGGGCCGGACCCCTGCCGTGGCCGTCATCAGCGGCATGGCAGGCGTGGGCAAGAGCGCCCTCGCGCTGCAGGTCGCCCACACCCTGAGGGAACGTTTCCCCGACGGTCAGCTGTACATCAACCTGCACGGCGCCACCCCCGGTATGACCCCCCTCCCGCCCACCCAGGCTCTCGCCGCTCTGCTGCGCGACCTGGGCACCGAGCCCCGCCTCATCCCCGAACACCCGGACGCGGCCGCCGCGTTGCTGCGCTCCCTGCTCGCCCCGACCCGCACCCTCCTGCTCCTCGACGACGCCGCGCACGCCGCTCAGGTACGGCCGCTGCTGCCGGCCGGCGCCGGCTGCGCCGTGATCGTCACCAGCCGTTCGCCGCTGACCGCCCTCGACGGCGCCCGCCGCTTCCCGCTCACCCCCCTGAGCGGTGAGGAGAGCGCCGAGCTGCTGCGAGCGGTCTCCGGCCGCGACGCCCTGGACGCGGCCCATCCCCTCGTCGAACTCACCGGCCGCCTCCCGCTCGCGCTGCGCATCGTCGCCGCCCGCCTCGCCGCCCGCCGAGCGCTCACCCCCGAGGTCCTGGCCGGTCAGCTCGCCGCCACCGAAAGCAGATTGCATCACCTGGAGTACGACGACCTGAGCGTGCGCCGCTCCCTGGCCGTCGCCCATGACGCGCTCGCCGCCTCGGAGCGGGAGGCCGACCGGGACGCCGCCCTCGTGCTGCGCGGGATCGGCGCGCTCGACCTGCCCGCGTACGGCGCCCCGCTCCTCGCCCACCTGGTCGGCACCGACGAGCGCCGCGCCGAGGCCGCACTGGACCGGCTCGTCGACGTGGCCCTCCTGGAGGAGACGGCATACGGCCGCTACGCCCCGCACGACCTGGTCCGCGACTTCGCCCGCGAACTGGCCGGGGGCGCCGGCGACGTGGATGCCGCCCTGCCCTGGTACGCCGCCGTCGCCGAGCGCGTCCTCACCGCGATCGTCGAACCCGGCCTCGACCAGGACGACCGCCGCCGCCCGACCGCGGCCCAGCCGTCGGACCACGCGGCACATGTCGCCGCCCTCCCCGCCTTCGAATCCGCTGGTCAGGCCTTCGCCTGGGGGGACACGGAGCTGGTGAACATCGTCACACTGGTCGAGCGGTACGCCGAGGACACCGGTGCCGACTCCGACGTACAGACGCTCAGGGCAGCCCGTATCTCGACACTGATCCGCCTCTTCTTCCCGTACGTGCTGCGCAGTGGCCGGGTCGCCGAGATGGAGGTGCTCGGCCGGGCCGCCCTGCGCGTGGCCCGGCGACTCGGTGACGAGGCCGCCGAGGCGTACGCGCTGGGCGACCTCGCCGGGCAGCACTTCCTGACCGGACGGCAGAGCGAGGCCCTCGACCTCAACGACCGGGCCCTGACGATCTGGCGAAGGCTCGGCCACGTCTCCTGGATGCGCCGCTGCCTCAACAACCGCGGCCTGCTGCTCGAAGGGCTCGGCCGCTACGAGGAGTCGGGCCGGGCCCTGCGCCAGAGCCTGGAGTACTCACGGCAGTTGAACGACCCGCACGGCGAGGCCGTGACCCACAGCCACCTCGGCAATCTGTACGAGCACACCGACCCGCGGGCCGCGATCGAGCAGCACCGGCTGTCGCTCGCCATCGGCGACGAGATCGGTGCCGTGATCGTGCAGCACTCCGCGCACTGCAACATCGGCTATGCCCACCTCACCCTCGGGGAACCGGCCGCCGCCGTACCCCACTTCGAGGAGAGCCTGCGCATCCTCGGCGGCCACGGCGACTGGCACGGTGAGTCCCAGACCCGGCTCGGGCTGGTGCGCGCCCTGCGGCTGCTCGGCCGCACGGAACGGGCCGCCGCCGAGTGCGCCGAACTCCTCCATCGCGCGGACGCCCGCGCCGACCGCTACACGAGCGGACTCGCCCGCCACCAGCACGGGCTTCTGCTGCGCGAGCGGGGGAGCACCGAGCAGGCGTACGAACAGTGGCACGCGGCACTTGACGCCCTGGACGGCACGGACGAGAAGGCAGTGGTGGCCGAACTGAGGGAACTGCTCGACGAGGGTCCCTAGCCTGCGGGCGGCACCCCGCAGGCGCGGGCCGGCGAAACCCCCTCCCCCCACACTCCGGCACCGCTCACTTCGCATCCGCATAGCACTCCACCACCGCCGTGGTGAACGGGAACCGCACGGGCGTCTCCCCGAACGTCAGCCGTCCCGCCAGCTCCGCCGCCTCCCGGATCGCCGCCACCACCGCTTCCGCCTCCCGCTCGGGACAGTGCACGATCACCTCGTCGTGCTGGAAGAAGACCAGCTCGGCCGCCATGCCCGCACAGCTCTGCCGCAGCGCGGCAAGCACCAGCAGCGCCCAGTCGGCGGCGCTCCCCTGGACGACGAAGTTGCGGGCGAAGCGGCCGCGGGCGCGGGTGTTGGTGGAGGCGTACCCCGGCACCCACTCGGCCCCGGCGGGGGCTTCGGCCGGTTCTTCCTGCGGGATCCCCGCCTCCTCCGCCGCGTCCTCGCCCGCCCCGGCGGCCGGTGGGCAGGTCCGCCCCAGCCAGGTCCGCACGAGCCGCCCCTCTTCACCCGCGCGCGCCGCGTCGTCCACGTATGCGACCGCCTTGGGGAAGCGGCGTCTGAGGGCGGCGAGGTTCTTCAGGCCGTCTCCGGAGGTCTGGCCGTAGACCGCCCCGAGGACGGCGAGCTTGGCCTGGGCGCGGTCGCCGGAGAAGGCCCGGTCGGAGACCGACTGGTAGAGGTCGGTCTCCCGCCCGGCCACCTCCATCAGCCCCGGGTCGCGGGAGATGGCGGCCAGCACCCGCGGTTCCATCTGGTCGGCGTCCGCGACGACCAGTCGCCAGCCGGGGTCGGCGACCACCGCGCGCCGGATGACCTTGGGGATCTGCAGGGCGCCGCCGCCGTTGGTGACCCATCTGCCGGTGACGGTCCCGCCCGCGAGGAACTCGGGCCTGAACCGCCCGTCCCGCACCCAGTCCTGCAGCCAGGACCAGCCGTGGGCGACCCAGATGCGGTACAGCTTCTTGTACTCGACCAGCGGCTTCACCGCCGGGTGGTCGACGGACTCGATCTCCCAGCGCCGGGTCGACTTCACCTTGATCCCGGCCTGCGCGAACGCCTTGATGACATCCGCGGGCAGATCGGGCCGGACGCGGCGCCCGAAGGCGGCGGACACCTCGTCCGCGAGCTCGGCGAGGCGGCGGGGCTCGCCACCACCCGCGTACCGCTCGCCGAGCAGTTCGTGCAGCACCCGGCGGTGCACCTCGGCGCTCCAGGGCAGCCCGGCGCGGTTCATCTCGGCGGCCACCAGCATCCCCGCCGACTCGGCGGCGGTCAGCAGCCGCATCCGGTCGGGGTGCGCGGTGGCGTCGTGCCGGCGTTGCTGCTCGGCGTACACCTCGACGAGGTCGGGCAGCGGCACATGGACGGTCTGCGGTTCGAAGAGCGGGGACTGCGCACCCGGTTCGGCGGAGCGCAGGGGCGGGTCGGGCGGTACGGGGCCGCCGCGGAGCCGGGCCAGAGCGGCGGCCGCCGAGCGCGGCTCGCCGTACCGCCCCTCGTGGCCCAGCAGGAGGGTCTCGGCGTCCTCGATGTCGTAGCACCGCTCCACTCGCACCCCCGTGGCGAGCAGACGCGGATACACCTCGGCCGTGGAACGCCACACCCACCGCACGACCTCCGGCCGCCCCCGCACGGCCGTCGCGAGGTCGGGCTCCCAACGGACCGGCCCGGCGAGCAGCCCGTCCGGGCCGAGGGGGGCGAGCTCCACGCCACCGTCCTCGGCCGGGGCGAGCGCCCAGCGGTCGGTCATGGTTGCGAGTGTGGCAGGGGGTCTGACAGTGGCCTCCCGGCAGGAGGTCAGCTCTCCTCGCCGGGGACCTGCAGGTACTGCGCGAGGGCCTTGGCGAGCTCGGCCTCCACCGTCGCCTTGTCGAGGCCGAGGCCGGCCAGCACCCCTTCGCCGTTCTCGAACTCCAGCAGGGCCAGCAGGATGTGCTCGGTGCCGATGTAGTTGTGGCCGAGGCGCAGGGCCTCGCGGAAGGTGAGTTCCAGGACCTTCTTGGCGTCGGAGCCGTAGGGCACGAGCTCCGGGACCTCCTCCGCCGCGGGCGGGAGGGCGGCGGTCGCCGCCTGGCGCACGGTGTCGAGGAGGACGCCCTGAGCGGTGATCGCCTTGGCCGCGAGGCCGTCCGGCTCCGCCAGCAGTCCGAGGATCAGGTGCTCGGGGCGGCCCTCGGTGTTGTGGGCCGCGATCGCCTCGCTGTGGGCGGCCATCACCACGTTGCGGGCGCGCGGGGTGTAGCGGCCGAAGCCCTGGTTCGGGTCCAGGTCGGTGGACTCCTTGGGCACGAAGCGCTTCTGCGCCGCCTGCCGGGTGACCCCCATGCTCTTGCCGATGTCGGTCCAGGAGGCGCCCGAGCGGCGCGCCTGGTCCACGAAGTGACCGATCAGATGGTCCGCCACCTCACCGAGGTGGTCGGCCGCGATCACCGCGTCCTGGAGCTGCTCCAGGGGTTCGGCGTGGACCTTCTTGATGGCCGCGATGAGTTCGTCGAGACGCACGGATGGCGTGAAGTTCGGGTTCGTCGACATGTGTCAACCGTAGGTTGACACGGAGGCGGTGTCAACCCCGGGTTGACACTTGAGGGTGGCGGGTGGGACGGGTCCGGGAAACGCCGTGTGGGGCACATGCGGGCGGTGATTGACTCGTCTGTCATGACCACGACCACGCTGACGACGAGCTCCTCCACGGCCCCTGCCGCCGCCCCGACTCCCGTCCCCGTCACCGACGTTCCCGCGCTCGTCGACGAGACGGCCCGGCTCCTCACCGAGCACTACGTCTTCCCGGAGGCCGCCGAGCAACTGGCCCTGCTGCTGCGTCGGCGCCTGGCGGAGGGGGCGTACGACGTGGAGAGCGCCGAGGAGCTGAGCGAACTGGTCACCGCGGATCTGCAGTCCGTCAACGGCGATCCGCACCTGCGTCTCCTGTACCACCTCGAGCAGGTGCCGCAAGGCCAGGGCGAGGCGGCGGAAGCCGCGATGCGCCGCGAGTTCGACGCCTCCCTGGGCGGTGTGCCCCGGGTCGAGCTGCTGACGGGCGGCACCGCCCTGCTCGAACTGGCCCCCTTCCTCTTCCCGCTGTCCTGGTCGGCCGAGCCGCTCGCCGCCGCGCTCACCCTGGTCGCCCGGGCCGAAGCGCTCGTCCTGGACCTGCGGGGCAACGGCGGCGGCGACCCGGACACAGTCGCCTTCGTCTGCAGCTACCTCCTGGACGAGCGCACCCACCTCAACACCATGTACGCGCGCGTGGGCGACCGCCACGACCAGTCCTGGACGCTGCCGCACGTCCCCGGTGCCCGTTTCGGCGGCACCAAGCCGGTCCACGTCCTCACCGGTCCCGGCACCTTCTCGGCCGCCGAGGAACTGGCCTACGACCTCCAGCAGCTGGGCCGCGCGACCGTCGTGGGGGAGAGCACCCGCGGCGGCGCCCACCCGCGGGAGGGCTGGACGGTCCACCCGAACCTGGAGGCCACCATCCCGGTCGCCCGTGCCGTCAACCCGGTCTCCGGCACCAACTGGGAAGGCACCGGCGTCCTCCCCGACGTCCCGTGCCCGGCCCCGGACGCCCTCGACCGCGCGCTGACCCTCATCGGCGGCTGACCCGGCTGTCAGTGCCGCGTGGCACGATCGACGAGTGACCAGCACTCCGTCCAGCACCGTCGAACGCGCCTTCAAGGCCGCCCTGTACGCCGAGACCGACACCGCCCTCGACACGGGCGCCTCCCTGCTGGCCGCGGACCCGGCGGCGGACGACGAACTCGCCCGCCGAGGCCGGGAGTTCGTCGCGACGGCCTGGCGGCGCGGCTGGCAGCCCGCCGACGTCGTCCGGATCGTACGACGTGAGCTGGACGACACGCACGTACGTCTGGCTTCGGCGCTGATCCGGGCGCAGGCGCCGTACGACGGCCCGCGCGGCCCCCGCTGGACCGCGCAGCTGGCCGAGCTCCCCGCCGCAGCGGCCGAAACCGCCGAGGCCACCGGCACCCCGCCCCGCACCGACCGCTTCTCGCACGCGACCACCGTCCTGGAGCTGTACCGCCTGCTGCTGCGCCTGCCGTCCCTCGAACCCCTCGACGAGCCCACGCGGCGGCCCGATTCCGCCCGCGGAGCCGGCCCGGCATCCGAGTCCCGCATGCTCACCCGCATCCGCGCGCTGCTCGCCAAGGCGGAGGCGACCGGGTTCCCGGAGGAGGCGGAGGCGCTGTCCGCCAAGGCGCAGGAGCTGATGGCCCGGCACAGCATCGACGAGGCGCTGCTCGCGGCCCGGGCGCCCTCCCCGGACGCCCCCGGGGCCTGCCGTATCGGCGTCGAGGCACCGTACGAGCAGGCCAAGGCGGTGCTGCTGGACGCGGTCGCCACCGCGAACCACTGCCGGGCCGTGTGGAACGAGCCGTTGGGATTCTCCACCGTCGTCGGCTTCGAAGCCGACCTGGAAGCCGTCGAGCTCCTCTACACCTCGCTCCTCGTCCAGGCCACGATGGCGATGACGAAGGCGGAGAGCGCCCAGCGGGCGGGCGGCCGCAAACGCACCAGGACCTTCCGGCAGTCCTTCCTCGCGGCCTACGCCCACCGCATAGGCACCCGCCTCGCGACGGCCGCCGAGACGCAAGTGACCGACGACCTGCTCCCGGTACTGGCGTCCCGCGAGGTCGCAGTCACGACCCACACGGACCGCATGTTCCCCGAGACCACCACCACCCGCCTCAGAGGGGTGAACGACGAGGCGGGCTGGACGGAGGGAGCCCAAGCTGCCGACCGGGCCCAGGTGGCGCCCCGATAGGGGCGGGGGCTGTGTCGATGTGCGGCTCCGCCGCGTGGGCGCGAGAAGCCACGACGGCCCCGGAGCGTCAGTCCCCAGCCTGCTGGAACGGACTCACCGAAGCGTTCGCCGCACCCGCAGCACCCTTGACGGCGACCTCGCCGTACGTCCACTTGAAGCTGTGACCGGCGCTGGAACCGGGCAGCGTGAACTTCGCCGTCTTCACCGGCAGGCTCTTGGCTCCCCCCGCCGCACCCCGCACGTACGTGATCGTGAAGGAAGCCGTCGCGCCCTTGGCAAGCGTCAGCTTCTGCGCCTTCGCGGCCTTGTCCGCGGGGACGGCCCCCGACGCCTTGCCGCCCTGGAGATCGACGGCCGGGAAGCCGTTCAGGGTGCACTTGGAGCCGCGGTTGGTGAGCGTGACGGTGACATTGCCGGAATCCCCGGCCGACGGGGCGGCGCTCGCCGCGACCTGCACCCCGACGGCGTCGAGCGTGCAGGCGTCGCCGGCCTTGTTCTTGTTGCTGGAGCCGCTGTCGCCGCCGCTGCTGTCACAGGCGGTCAGAAGGAGCGCCGCGGCGAGAGCGGCGACGGTGATGGGGGTGGCGCGCATGTGGATCCTCTGGTGCTCTGCTGGTGCTCGGCGGCGCGATGCCGTTGATCGCGTGCATGGATCATCACGCACGATCGCCCGCGGCGGTTGCCCGCCCTGCCGGACTACTGGCCGAGGTTCGCCGTCGGCAGCCCCGACGGCAGGGTCCCGCCCTCCGCCTTGGTGTACGTCTCCTTGCCCACGGTGCCCGACCAGGTGATCTTCAGCGAGCTCCTGGACACGGAGTCGACCATCCCCGTCGCCCGCTCCTTGCCGCCCTTGGTGCAGGTGAGGTGGATCATCTGCATCCCGGCCTCCTTGCCCGCGGTCCCGCTGCACACGGAGCCGCCGGTCGAGAAGAGCCCGGCCTGCTTGCCGGTGATCACCAGGGCGACGGCCTTGCCGCCGGTCGTGGCGAGCCAGCTGCCCTGCATGCTGTCGGACGCGCTCGTCGTCCCGCCGGTGCCGCCGCCCGTGCCTGCCGTGGAGGTGGAGGCGGAGGCGGAGGCGGAGGCGGAGGGGCTGGACGAGGAGTCGTCCTTGGAGCCACCGCCGCTGCTGCACGCGGTGAGCACGAGCGCACCCGCCAGCCCCGCGGCGGCGGCCGCGATCCGCAGCTGCCGGCGCGACACGGTGCGGGCAGGACGCGTGAAGGTCGCCGAAGTCACTGGTAGCTCCCAAGCAGTAGCAACGAGCAGGGGCAAGCCGTAGCCGGTGGGCCGGGCCGCAGGCCCGAGCGCCCGCAGCAAGCTACCAGGGACGGCCGTCCGGCCCATGAGGAGCGGCTGTGAGATTCACCGGACCCACCCGCCCCCACCGGACCCGACCGCGGCCGCCCGCCCTCACCAGGACGACTTGCGCACCCCCGGCAGATACCCGGCATGCGCCTGTCCCCGCAACGACACCCGGGACAGCCCGAACGCCCGGAAGTACCCCCGCGGCCGCCCGTCCACCTGGTCCCGGTTGCGTACGCGGGTCGCGCCGGCGTCGCGCGGCTGGCGCCGCAACTCACGCTGGGCGGCGAGCCGTTCCGCCTCGGTCGACGAAGGCCGCCGGATGATCTCCTTCAGCTCGGCGCGCCGCTCGGCGTACCGCGCGACGATCGCCTGCCGCTGCTCGTTCTTCGCGATCTTGCTCTTCTTCGCCATCAGACCCGCACCCCCCGCGCACGGATCCGCGCCACGGCCGCCTCGACGCCGATCGCGTCGACGGTCTTGATCCCCTTCGCGCTCAGCCGCAGCCGTACGTACCGGCCCTCGCTCGGCAGCCAGTACCGCTTGCTCTGGATGTTGGGGTCGAAGCGGCGGGAGGTCCGCCGGTGGGAGTGGGAGATGCGGTTGCCGAAGCCCGGCCGGGCGCCGGTCAGCATGCAGTGCGCGGACATGGGTGACGTACCTCTCCTGAAGTGATCCCCGAAGTGATGTCGCTAATGGAATTCATTTTCAGTAAGGTACCACCATGGCTCGCAACGAACTCCGCCCGGTCATCAAGCTCCGGTCCACGGCAGGGACCGGCTTCACCTACGTGACCCGCAAGAACCGCCGCAACGACCCCGATCGCATGACCCTGCGCAAGTACGACCCGGTCGCCGGCCGCCACGTCGACTTCCGAGAGGAGCGCTGAACCACCGTCATGCGCAAGGAAATCCACCCGGCCTACGGTCCCGTCGTCTTCCGGGACCGTGCCGCGAACCACGCCTTCCTCACCCGCTCCACGATGAGCAGCGACAAGACGATCGAGTGGGAGGACGGCCACACGTACCCCGTCGTGGACGTCGAGATCTCGAACGTCAGCCACCCCTTCTACACCGGCACCGCCCGTGTCCTGGACACCGCCGGCCGTGTGGAGCGCTTCGAGCGCCGGTTCGGGAAGCGGGGCGGAGCGTGAGCCTGTCGGTGGTGATCGTCGGCGGGCTGCACGCCGACGCCCGCAAGGCGGCCGTCGCCCGGCTGCTGGCCGAGGTCCCCGGCAGCGTCGTGCTCCACCACGACCTCGCCACGGCCGCGGCGGGCACGGTCGTACGGACGATCCGTGACGCCACCGGTCTCGTGTCGGCCGGTGAGGCGCCCCTGGTCAACGACTGCGCGTGCTGTGCCCTGAGGGAGGACCTGGTCCCCGAGCTGCGCCGGCTCGCGGACGCGGGGGACACCCGCCTCGCCGTCGTCGAGCTGTGGGACTCCGTCGAGCCCAAGGCCATGGCCGAGGTGGTCGTGGCGGGAGGCCTGACGGTCACCGGCGTGATCACCGCCGTGGACCCGGCGCTCGTCCTGCCCTGTCTCGGCAACGGCGACGACCTCGCCGACGGGGGCCTCGCCGCGGCGGCCACGGACCAGCGGACGGTCGCCGACACGTTCGCGCGCCAGCTGGAGTACGCCCCCGTCCTCGCCGTCACCGACTCCGAGGAGGCCGACGAGGAGGACCGCGAGCTGCTCGCCCAGCTCCACCCGACGGCCCGCCAGGTCGTCATCGGGCACGGCGACCTGGCCGTGGCCGCCCTCGCGGGCTTCGACGTCGAGGCGGCGGCCGCCGCCCAGCACCCGGCCTGCGCGCTCCTGCCCGCCGAGGCCGATGCGCACGGTGTCTCCACCCTCGTCTGGCACCGCAGCCGCCCCTTCCACCCGGAGCGGCTGTACGCGGCCCTGGAGGATCTGACCTGCGCCGCCGCCCGCAGCCGGGGCCGGTTCTGGCTCGCCGACAAGCCGGACACCCTGCTGCACTGGGACGCGGCGGGCGGGGCCCTGTGCGTGGAGAGCGCGGGGCCCTGGCTGGCCTCGCTTCCCGACGCCGCCTGGGACATGGTCCCGCCCGTGCGCCGGGCCGCCGCCGCGCTGGACTGGCATCCCGAGCACGGCGACTGCTGCCAGCACCTCGTCTTCACCTCGCCCGGCCTCGACCGCGACGGGCTCGCACACCTGCTGGAGTCCTGTCTGCTGACCGACGCCGAGTACGCCGCCGGGCGCGCCGCCTGGAAGCGGCTGCCGCCCGCCTTCGACACCCTCCTGGAGGTCTGACCCGCATGGCCCGCAAGCCCGACCGCACCCCCGCCAAGTCCCGCCCGAACCCCCTGGACGCGGCCGGAGTCACGTACATCGACTACAAGGACACCGACCTGCTGCGGAAGTTCATTTCCGACCGGGGCAAGATCCGCAGCCGCCGTGTCACCCGGGTCACGGCCCAGCAGCAGCGGCTGCTCGCCCGCGCGATCAAGAACGCCCGCGAGATGGGCCTCCTGCCGTACGCGGGCCGGTGAGGCTTTCGGCCACAGGTCGGCTGATTGGTTGGAGGTTGGAACAACAACGCCGCGGTACGCGTCTCTTCCAGTGCACGAGGGTTCGACACTGCGCATGCCGTTCGGAGTCCGGGGCATGCGCGGGAACGGTTGCAGCACCCCGTACGTCACAGCCGTAACCACAGAACCACTGCGCGTGCACGTGCATCTGCTCATGCATGCGCACGTGAACACGGCTATGATCCGGACCAGTTGACCACTGCATCACTGGCCCCAAAGCCACCGCACCACCGGGAGCGACCTGTGGACCACGACGTGTACAACGGCATGGCTGCCACGGAGCTGAACGGTGTGGCCTGGCAGAAGAGCCGGCACAGCAACTCGCAGGGCTCCTGTGTGGAGTTCGCCCGGTTGCCCGGTGGGGACGTGGCCGTGCGCAACTCGCGCTTCCCCGACGGTCCGGCGCTCGTCTACACGCGCGCGGAGATCGAGGCGATGCTCCTGGGCATCAAGGACGGCGAGTTCGATCACCTGATAGCCGGCTGACACCCGGCCCACCCCGGGTACAACTCGGGGCAATTGGTGACTTACGTGCAGTAACGCGCGTAGAACCCCGGCGTCGGACGGCGCCGGGGTGCGCTATTCGGCGGGCAGCGGCTGGGGCGGGTGCGGCAGCTGGAACAGCGCCCAGACGACCTTGCCGCCGAGCGTGCCGGCCATGGGGTGCCAGCCCCAGCTGTCGGCGAAGGAGTCGACCAGGAACAGGCCGCGGCCCGACTCCGCCGAGAAGTCGTCCGCCTCGCGCGGCGCCGGGGTGGCATGGCTCGGGTCGCGCACCGCGCACACCAGCCGCTCCGTCCAGCGCATCAGATGCAGCCGCACGGGCGGGCTCTGGTCGGCGGTGCACAGGGTGCCGGCCGGCAGGCCGTGCCGCAGCGAGTTGGTGACCAGCTCGGAAACCACCAGACAGACGTCGTCGAAGCGGTCGCCTATGTCCCACTGGTCGAGCGTTCTGCGGGTGAACAGCCGTGCCTCGCGCACCGCTTCGTAGCGGGCGGGCAGAGCACAGGAGGCGGCGTTGGACACGGCCGCGGGATCCAGTGGCGGAAGGCCCTGCCGTAACGGCTCGAGCATGGTCGATCCATTCGTCCCCATGCGAGGCACTCCCGAGGAATTCGCGGTCGTTGCGTTGCGATGCAGCGGTTGCGCGAGACCATGGTCTTGGATGCGCGGTGCAGATGCAAGGTGCAGATGCACGTGCACGCGACCGAATTGGACCCTCCCGTACCGCTTGTTGGCCATTTTTTCCGCCATCTTCTCTCCCACTGCTTGCCAACTCCTTCCCTCTACCTGTGCAGAATCTTTGGGTTCTTTGCTTCTCTGTAATCGGACGAGTACTGCTCGGAGTGATTTAGTGGCAGACTTCGGCCCCTGAAGGCGTTGGGGAGGCTGGCGAACGTGAGCGTGGGAGAGCCCGGATCGGTGGTGCGGCGCATGCTGCTCGGCTCGCAACTCAGGCGACTGCGTGAGGCACGCGGCATCACGCGCGAGGCGGCGGGCTACTCGATCCGCGCCTCCGAATCGAAGATCAGCCGGATGGAGTTGGGCCGGGTGAGCTTCAAGACACGTGATGTGGAAGACCTGTTGACGCTGTACGGCATCACGGACGAGCAGGAGCGCACCTCACTGCTCTCCCTCGCCCGGGAGGCCAACGTCGCGGGCTGGTGGCACAGTTACTCGGACGTCCTGCCGAGCTGGTTCCCCACCTATGTGGGCCTGGAGGGCGCGGCGCACCTGATCCGGGCGTACGAGGTGCAGTTCGTGCACGGCCTGCTGCAGACCGAGGCGTATGCACGTGCAGTCGTACGGCGTGGGATGAAGGGCGCGAGCAAGGCCGACATCGACAAGCGGGTGGCGCTGCGCATGGAGCGGCAGAAGCACCTCGTCTCCGCGGGCGGCCCCGACTTCCACATCGTCCTGGACGAGGCCGCGCTGCGCCGGCCGTACGGCGACCGCGAGGTGATGAGGGGCCAGCTCCAGCATCTGATCGAGATCTCCGAACGCCCCAACGTACGGCTGCAGATCATGCCGTTCAGCTTCGGTGGCCACTCGGGCGAGAGCGGTGCGTTCACCATTCTCAGCTTCTCCGAGTCCGACCTGTCGGACGTCGTCTATCTGGAGCAGCTCACCAGCGCGCTCTACCTGGACAAGCACGAGGACGTCGTCCAGTACGAGAGGGCGCTCAAGGAACTCCAGCAGGACAGCCCCGGGCCGGACGAAAGCCGCGATCTTCTACGGGGTCTCCTCCAGCTCTCCTAGGGTTCTCCCCATAAGTTCGCTCAGAGTCCCCAACTCACTTGAGACGCCAGTACGATGACGCGTGATCAGACCGTGACATCGATCGTGTGTCTGCTAGTGATTTGGGGATCACATGTCGTCCTACTTCACCGACCTGGCCCAGCAGTACATCGACGGTGAATGGCGCCCGGGTACCGGCTCCTGGGACATCATCGACTTCAACCCGTACAACGGCGAGAAGCTGGCGTCGATCACCATAGCCACGGTCGACGAGGTCGACGAGGCGTACCGGGCGGCGGCCCGCGCCCAGAAGCAGTGGGCCGCGACCAACCCGTACGCGCGCCGGGCGGTCCTGGAGAAGGCCCTCAGAGTGATCGAGGAGCGCGAGCAGGAGATCACCGAGGTGATCATCGCCGAGCTCGGCGGCACCCGTCTGAAGGCCGGCTTCGAGCTCCATCTCGCCAAGGAGTTCCTGCGCGAGTCCCTCCAGTGGGCGCTGCGCCCCGAGGGCAAGATCCTCCCGTCGCCGGTGGACGGCAAGGAGAACCGCCTCTACCGCGTGCCGGTGGGTGTGGTGGGCGTCATCAGCCCCTTCAACTTCCCCTTCCTGCTGTCGATCAAGTCGGTCGCCCCGGCCCTCGCGCTCGGCAACGGCGTGGTGCTGAAGCCGCACCAGAACACCCCGATCACCGGCGGCTCCCTGGTCGCGAAGATCTTCGAGGACGCGGGTCTCCCGGGCAGCCTCCTCAACGTCGTCATCACGGACATCGCGGAGATCGGCGACGCCTTCCTCGAGCACCCGATCCCCAAGGTCATCTCCTTCACCGGCTCCGACAAGGTGGGCCGCCATGTGGCCACCGTCTGCGCCTCGCACTTCAAGCGCTCGGTCCTCGAACTCGGCGGCAACAGCGCGATCGTCGTCCTCGACGACGCCGACATCGACTACGCGGTCGACGCGGCCGTCTTCAGCCGCTATGTCCACCAGGGCCAGGTCTGCATGGCCGCGAACCGGATCCTGGTGGACCGTTCGATCGCGGAGGAGTTCACCGAGAAGTTCGTCGCCAAGGTCAGGACCCTGAAGGTCGGTGACCCGAGCGACCCCCAGACCGTCATCGGCCCGGTGATCAACTCCTCGCAGGCGGACACCCTCTCGGCCACCGTCGAGCAGGCCATCGCCGAGGGCGCGACCGCCCTGCTGCGCGGCACGACCACCGACAACCTGGTCGAGCCCTCCGTGCTCACCGGCGTGCCCGCGGACTCGGCCCTGCTGCGGCAGGAGGTCTTCGGCCCGGTCGCCTTCGTCATCCCCTTCGACGGCGAGGAGGAGGCCGTACGCCTCGTCAACGACACTCCGTACGGCCTGAGCGGCGCCGTGCACACCGGTGACATCGAGCGGGGCGTGTCCTTCGCCAAGCAGATCGACACCGGCATGTTCCATGTGAACGACGGCACCGTCCACGACGAGCCCCTCGTTCCCTTCGGCGGCGAGAAGAGCTCCGGCCTCGGGCGCCTCAACGGCGAGACGACGATCGAGTCCTTCACCACGCTGAAGTGGATCTCGGTGCAGCATGGGCGGAGCGGGTTCCCGTTCTGACATCACGCCGGGGCCGGCGCCGGCCGTCGGGGCGGTACGTCGTCACGTGACGACCCGGACGACGACGTAGACGACGAATCCGGCCCCGGTCAGCGAGGCCAGGGCGAGGCACAGTCGGCGCCCGTGGCCGCGGGCCCGCGGCTCCAGGCGTTCCCGCAGCGCGGTGTGCGCACCGGCGGTCAGGACGGTGAGGCCGCCGAGGCCCAGCGTCGACCAGCCGGTGACCGCGGCCGGCCCGACGGTCTCCAGTGAGCCACTGGGGAGCACCTGGACGCGGGTCGCCCGCTGCAGCGGCACCTCCGCGTCGATGGAGGCGTACCGCTGTGGCCGATGGGCGGCGACCAGTTCGCCCTCACAGATGGTGTGGCGGTTCTTGCCGGAGCCGGTCATATGGCAGACCAGAGCGGTGAAGACGCCCCGGTGCCCCACGAGGCCGAGCGCTCCCGCCAGCATGTAGCCGCTCCCGAGCAGCGGCGCCAGACCGAAGAGCAGGACGAAGACCGTCACGGCCGGCGCGGTCTTCACGGGCGACGCCTTCCTGGCGGGCCGTGTGGGGTTCAACGGCGGTCTCGGTCGGGCGGCCGGCCGCTTGCCGTCCCGCTTCCTGCGCGCCCGCCGTTTCCTGGATCCCCTGCCCACGCGTCCTCCCCTGACGTCCTGCCGTCATGATCCTCCCCCGGCGGAATTTCCTCGCGCCGCCCTTCGATCGAGGACAGAACCTGACCTAAAGCCCGCGTAACTTCATCGGTGTCAGGAGGCCTCCCGAGGCCCCCATCCATCGAAAGGCGGCGGTCATGGTCATGCACGTACCGGCGGAGGCGCGGGGCGACGAGCGCGGGGCACTGCTCTCGTTCATCGAGGAGCAGCGGGGCGGCATCCGGCGCGCGCTGCTCGGGCTGACCGAGGAGCAGGCCGCAAGCAGGCCGAGTGCCAGCGAGCTGTCCCTGTCGGGTCTGCTCAAGCATGTCGTCGAGGTCGAGCAGGGATGGATCGCCCGCGCCAAGCAGGAGCCGCCGGCCGTCGAGCGGGACGAGACCAACTGGCACGAGACCTTCCAACTCGTCGACGGCGAGAGTGTCGAGTCCCAGCTCGCCCACTGGGAGAAGGTCGCCGCCGAGACGGAGGCGTACATCCGCTCCGTACCGAGCCTCGACGACACCTTCCCGCTCCCCGACCAGCCCTGGTTCCCGCCGGAGGGCCGTGTCTCGGTGCGCTGGGTCTGTCTGCACCTGATCCGTGAGACAGCCCGGCACGCGGGCCACGCCGACATCATCCGGGAGTCCCTCGACGGGAAGACGGCGTTCGAACTGGTCGCCCTGGAGCAAGCGGGCTGAGCCCTTGACAATAAGCTGGGCCGCATGTCCGCGATCCGTCTTCTCGTGCTCGGCGCGGTCCGCCAGCACGGGCGGGCCCACGGCTACCAGGTACGCAACGACCTGGAGTACTGGGGCGCGCACGAGTGGTCCAACGCCAAGCCCGGCTCGATCTACCACGCGCTCAAACAGATGGCGAAGCAAGGGCTGCTGCACGCGCACGAGATCGCACCGTCCACGGCCGGCGGCCCGCCGCGCACGGAGTACGAGATCACCGACTGGGGCACCGAGGAATTCTTCCGGCTGCTGCGCGAGGCGCTGACCTCGTACGACCAGAAGATGGACGTCAAGTCGGCGTCCATCGGCTTCATCGTCGAGCTGCCGCGCGCCGAGGCGGTGGCGCTCCTCAAGGAGCGGATCCGACGGATCGAGGAGTGGCGGGGGGCCGTCACCGAGCACTACATCCCCGAGGACGGCCCCGAACAGCTCGGCCACATCGGCGAGATCATGAACCTCTGGGTCCACACGGCCGACGCCGAGGCCGAGTGGACCCAGGGGCTGATCGGGCGCATCGAGAGCGGGGCGTACACGTTCGCGGGGGAGGGCGCGCCTTTCGTCGGCGTCCTCGCCGAGGGCGAGGAGAACCCGTACGCCACCGGGGAGCGGCACCCTGAGGACGACGGCTAATCAAGTTTGACCAATGCGTCCCGAGGAGTTACCTTCCCAAGGTAGTCAAGTTTGACTAGCGAGGGAGCCGAAGTGGCTGACGCGGCGATCACCGTCGACGGAGCACGCAAGAAGTACGGCGGAAAACACGCACTGGACGGGCTCGGCCTCACGGTCGCCCGCGGCACCGTGCATGCAGTCCTGGGTCCGAACGGCGCGGGCAAGACGACCCTGGTCCGGATCCTGTCCACCTTGCTGCGGCCCGACGCGGGCCGGATCGAGGTGGCCGGGCACGACGTCGTGACCGAGGCCCGGGCCGTGCGTCTGCGCATCGGCCTGCTCGGCCAGCACGCGGCCCTCGACGAGGAGCTGGGCGGCCGCCATAACCTGGAGATGTTCGGCCGCCTGTACCACCTGGGCGCCCGCCACGCGCGCGTGCGGGCCGGCGAGCTGCTGGAGCGCTTCGGCCTCGCCGACGCCGGCCGCAAGCCGGTGCGCGCCTACAGCGGCGGTATGCGGCGCCGCCTCGACCTGGCCGCCGCCCTGATCGGTGACCGGCACGGCCGGGGCCCGGAGGTGCTGTTCCTGGACGAGCCGACGACCGGCCTCGACCCCCGCGGCCGCGCCGAGGTGTGGGCCGCGGTCCGCTCCCTGGTCGGCGGCGGTACGACGGTCCTGCTCACCACCCAGTACCTGGAGGAGGCCGACCAGCTCGCCGACCGCATCTCGGTCGTCGACGCCGGCCGGGTGATCGCGGAGGGCACGGCGGACCAGCTCAAGACGGAGACGGGCGGCGACCGCATCGACGTCGTCCTGCGCGACGCCGGCCAACTGGGCGCCGCGGTAGCCCTGTTGCCCGTCCCCGAGGCCGAGATCTCGGTCGACCCCGACCGGCGCATGCTCAGCGCCCCGGTGACCGACCGCATGGCGGCGCTCTCCGCTGTCGTACGCGCCCTGGAGGAGGCCGGTATCGAGGCGGAGGACGTGGCCCTGCGCCGCCCGACGCTGGACGAGGTGTTCCTGCACCTCACCGGCGACCAGCGAGTGAAGGAGGCCGCGTGAGCGCCTACGCCCTGACCGACTCCTGGACCATGACCCGCCGCGCACTCGCGCACTGGGCACGGCAGCCGGGCCGTCTCCTCGTCGGGCTGGTCTTCCCGGTGATGCTGCTGCTGATGTTCGCCTACCTGATCGGCGGCGGCCGGGGGGTGACCGGCCAGTACCGTGACTATCTGGTGCCCGGCATGCTCGCGCTCACCATGGCCTTCGGACTGGAGGGCACGATGCTCGCCGTCACCAGGGACCTGGAGAAGGGCGTGATCGACCGCTTCCGTTCGCTGCCGATGGCCAACGGAGCGGTCCTGGTGGGCCGTTCGGCGGCCGACATGCTCCAGTCGGCGCTGGGACTGGTGATCCTGACCGGCGTCGGGTACGCGCTCGGCTGGCGTGTGCACGGGTCCCCGGCGCAGTTCCTGGGCGCCGTCGGCCTGTTGCTGCTGCTTCGCTTCGCCATGCTGTGGATCGGCATCCACCTGGCGATGGTCGCCGGGAAGCCGGAGCTGGTGCAGGCCGTCCAGATCCTGGTCTGGCCGGTCGGCTTCCTGTCCAACGCCCTCGCCGCCCCGCAGTCCATGCCCGACTGGCTGGGCACGGTGGTCGAGTGGAACCCGATGTCCCAGACCGCGACGGCCGTACGGGACCTGCTGGGCGGCCCCGGCGGGGAGCCGGGGCACGTGTGGGCGGCCGTCGTATGGCCGTTGGGACTGCTCGCGGTGTTCTTTCCGTCGGCGGTGCGGAGGTTCGCCCGCCTGAGCAGCTAGCGGGCTAGTGGTGGAAGCCGGTGGCCGCCTCCTTGTCCCTGGTCAGGGGGTGCGGCTGGCGGCGCAGCTCCGGCAGCAGGCGGGTCAGGTCCTCCACGAACAGGTCGGCGAGGTCGGTGGAGAACCCGTTGCGGCACACCACCCGCAGCACGGACAGGTCCTCCCGGTTCGGCGGGAAGGTGTACGCGGGCAGCAGCCAGCCGCTCTCGCGCATCCGCCGGGACACGTCGAAGACGTCGTACGCCGCCACGCCCGGCGCGGTGGTGAAGGCGAACACCGGCAGCTCGTCGCCCCTGGTCAGGAGCCGGAAGTCGTCGAGCGCCGCCACCCTCTCGGCGATGCCCATGGCCACGTCACGGGTGGTCTGCTGCACGGCCCGGTAGCCCTCCCGGCCGAGCCGCAGGAACGTGTAGTACTGCGCGACCACCTGCGCGCCGGGCCGGGAGAAGTTGAGGGCGAAGGTCGGCATGTCGCCGCCCAGGTAGTTGACGCGGAAGACGAGCTCCTCGGGCAGCGCCTCCTTGTCGCGCCACAGCGCCCAGCCGACGCCCGGGTAGACCAGCCCGTACTTGTGCCCCGAGGTGTTGATGGACGCCACGCGCGGGAGGCGGAAGTCCCACACCAGGTCCTCGTCGAGGAAGGGCGCGACCATGCCGCCGGACGCCCCGTCCACGTGGACCGGGATGTCCAGACCCGTGCGCTCCTGGAGGGCGTCGAGCGCCGCGCACAGGTCCGCGATGGGCTCGTACGAGCCGTCGAAGGTGGAGCCGAGGATGCCGACGACCCCGATGGTGTTCTCGTCGCAGAGGGCGGCCGCGGCCTCCGGGTCGAGGTGGAAACGGTCACCCTCCATGGGGACCTGGCGCGCCTCCACCTCCCAGAAGTTGCAGAACTTGTCCCAGCAGACCTGGACGTTGACGCCCATGACGAGGTTGGGGCGGGCCCCCGGGGCAGGGTTCCGCTTGCTCCAGCGCCGCTTGAGCGCCATCCCGGCGAGCATGCACGCCTCGCTCGAACCGGTCGTCGAACAGCCCACCGCCGCCGACGGATCCGGCGCGTTCCACAGGTCGGCGAGCATCGCCACACAGCGCCGCTCCAGCTCGGCGGTGCGCGGGTACTCGTCCTTGTCGATCATGTTCTTGTCCCGGCACTCCGCCATCAGGACGCCGGCCTGCGGCTCCATCCAGGTGGTGACGAAAGTGGCGAGATTCAGCCGTGAGTTGCCGTCCAGCATCAGCTCGTCGTGCACCAGCTGGTACGCCGTCATCGGCGGCAGCGGGGCGTCCGGCAGCCGGTGCTTGGGCGGTGCCTCGGTCATGCCGCCGACCGGATTGGCCTCCCCGAAGAAGGGGTTGACCGACACCGGGCGCTCGTCGGGCCTCCGGGAACCTTTGTGGAGCGGCATGGACGTCTCCTCGTGTCATCTCGGGAACGGGTGCCGGCGGACCGGAGTTCCACCACCGCGCGGTCGCATGCGGAATGCCCAGGACGCCTACGGTGACACCGGGCACCGGGTGAACGGCCGGTAAGAGGGCGAACAGCACCCGGCGCCCGCGCCACAGGCCCACCATAAGCGGGCAGAACGGACGCAACATCCGGAGGGATCCGCCCAGGAATCCGGCTTGCACCTCACGTGACGTGAGGGCTCACGGTGGAGTGCGTACCGAGAAGGGAGCGGACGAAGTGAGCCACTCGGCAGGACAGGACGGCTACTCCGTGGGGCAGGTCGCGGGCTTCGCCGGCGTCACGGTGCGCACGCTGCACCACTACGACGACATCGGCCTGCTCGTCCCGAGCGAGCGCAGCCACGCGGGCCACCGGCGCTACAGCGAGGCCGATCTCGACCGGCTGCAGCAGATCCTGTTCTACCGGGAGCTCGGCTTCCCGCTCGACGAGGTCGCCGCGCTGCTCGACGACCCGGCCGCGGACCCGCGCGCGCACCTGCGCCGCCAGCACGAGTTGCTGACCGCCCGGATCGAGAAGCTGCAGAAGATGGCGGCGGCCGTGGAGCACGCCATGGAGGCACGCAAGATGGGCATCAATCTCACCCCCGAGGAGCGGTTCGAGGTGTTCGGGGACAAGGACCCCGAGCAGTACGCGGAAGAGGCGGAGCAGCGCTGGGGCGGCACCGAGGCGTACGCCGAGTCACAGCGCCGCGCGGCCACCTACACCAAGGAGGACTGGAAGCGCATCCAGGCCGAGGTCGACGACTGGGGCCGCCGGTACGCCGCCCTGGTGGCCGCCGGGGAGCAGCCCACCGGCGAGGCCGCCATGGACCTGGCCGAGGAACACCGGCAGCACATCACCAGGCACTACTTCGAGGTCCCGTACGAGATGCACCGGTGCTTCGGGCAGATGTACGTCTCCGACGAGCGGTTCAAGGCGTTCTACGACTCCATGGGCGCCGGCCTCGCGGAGCACCTCAGGGACGCCATCGAGGCGAACGCGTCCCGCCACACCGCGTAGCCCTCCCGGCCCGGGGGACCGCTCCCGGGCCGGGAGAACCTCACAGCTTTGTGCCCGTGCGCGCACAGTGCATCCTGGAGACACCGGTGGAACCTGGGGCGGACACCTGGCGTTGATAGCTTTGGGCGCCCGCACAAGGACGCCGTACCTTCCTCCACCCCTTCAGGAGCCCGGAACCGTGACGACGCTTGCCCTCGGCCCGAGCTGGCTGGATCCGAACTACCTTCTCGACACGTTCGGCATCTGGGGCCTGCTCCTCATCGTCTTCGCGGAATCGGGCCTGCTCATCGGCTTCTTCCTGCCGGGCGACTCGCTGCTGTTCACCACCGGCCTGCTGATCACGACCAATCAGCTGAACTTCCCGCTCTGGGCCGCCATCGCCCTGATCTGCCTCGCCGCGGTCCTGGGCGACCAGGCGGGCTACATGTTCGGCAAGAAGGTCGGCCCGTCGCTCTTCAACCGCCCCGACTCCCGCCTCTTCAAGCAGGAGAACGTGGTCAAGGCCCACGAGTTCTTCGAGAAGTACGGCCCGAAGTCCCTGGTCCTGGCCCGTTTCGTGCCCGTCGTGCGCACGTTCACGCCGATCATCGCGGGCGTCAGCGGCATGAAGTACCGCTCGTTCGTGCTCTTCAACGTCATCGGCGGCGTCCTCTGGGGCGCCGGCGTCACCCTGCTCGGCTCCTGGCTGGGCAAGATCGACTTCGTCAACAAGAACATCGAAGCGATCCTCATCCTGATCGTCCTCGTCTCGGTGATCCCGATCATCATCGAGTTCCTGCGCGCCCGCTCCAAGGAGAAGAAGACCCCCGAGGCGCCGGCTCCGGCCCAGCACCAGCAGGCGGCCCCCGTCATGGACGACGCGACGACCCAGCTCCGCCGCATCCCCCCGACCGACGACCAGGGCTACCACCACCAGCAGTACCAGCAGCAGCCACAGCAGCAGCCGTACTACCCGGACCAGCAGTACGCCCAGCAGTACCCGTACCAGCAGGATCCCCACCAGCAGGACCAGTACGGCGATCAGCAGAACCAGCAGTACCAGCAGAACCAGCAGTACCCCTACAACCAGGGCTACTGAGCGTCAGGCGCTCAGAACCCCCGCGTCCGCTTCGCGGCCCGCCGCCCCGCCGCAGAAGCCCCGCCGGGAACCCGCAGGAACAGCCGCGAGATCTCCGACCCCAGATTGACCCCGATGGCAATGGCCATGGCCAGGGACGCGGCCGTGGCCAGCGACACCAGCCCCTTGTCGACGTTGTTCTGGGCGATCGACAGCAACCCGAAGTACGTCGAGGACCCCGGCAGCAGCGGCCCGATCGCCGCCGTCGTGTACGGCAACGCCGAAGCGAACCGGTACCGCGACAACAACTGCCCGAACAACCCCACCAGCCCGGCCGCGACAGCCGTGGAGGCAACCGGCGACAACCGGCCGGGATAGTGCAGCGCGCCGTACACACACCACGCGACGCCCCCGTTCAGCGTCACCCACAGCACGGTCGACCGCTCCTGCTGCAACAACACGGCGAAGGTCAGCGAAAGCAGCATCGACGCCCCGATCTGCCATCCGGGCCGTTCGGCGATGCTCAATGCCGCGTCGGGGTTGAGCTTGGCGCCCAGGTTCACCCCGAAATACAGCACCACCAGCACACCCACGACGATGCCGACGAACAGATACATGACCTCGAGCAGCCGCGCCGACGCGGTGATGTAGAACCCGGTCAGCCCGTCCTGCACGCCCGCCACCAGCGCCCGGCCCGGCAGCAGCGCGAACAGCCCACCGGTGATGACCGCGGACGCCTTCACATCGACGCCTGCCACGGTCAGCGCGATCCCGATGGCGGCCGGAGGCATCGCGGCGACCGTGAACTGGTAGAACTCCGGCAGCCCGCGCCCCGCGCACAACCAGGCCAGCCGGTCGCCGAGCATCGCGCCGAGCATGGCCGCGATGAAGACGATCCAGTCACCGCCGACCAGCACGGAGGCCGCCCCGGCGAGCAGTCCGCTCGCCCCGGTCAGCACCCACCCCGGATAGGGGTGCCGGTTGCGGCGGATCTCGGCGAGCCGCCGGTAGGCCTCCTCCAGCGAGATGGTGGTCTCCGGGTCGCTGAGGTCGTCCACCAGATGGAACACGGCCGCCAGCCGTGTGTAGTCGGTGGCCCGGCGGCGCACCGTCCGCGAGGCCGTCACCGGGTCGTCGACCAGGGACGGCTGGTACGAGATCGACAGCAGGGTGAAGGTGACGTTCGGCTCGCAGCGGTCGAGGCCGTAGGACCGGCAGACCGCGAACATCGCCGCCTCCACGTCCTCCGCGCCCTCACCGCCCGCCAGCAGCAGCTCGCCGATGCGCAGGGTCAGGTCGAGGACGCGCGGGACGGCCGGACCGCCCTCCTCCGCCTTCGGCCCCGCCTCCGGAGCGGGCCGCTCGGCCACCGGCATCCGCAGCATCGTGCGCATCCGGTCCTGCCAGGGCACGTCCTTGGTGAGGCTGACCACGGGTATGCCGGTCGCCGGTGTGAAGGCGGCCGGGGCGTGGTGGGCGCTGTAGGTGCTCGGCGTGCTGAACGCCGACCCCTCGGGCTCGGCGCCGGGCGGCTGCGGGACGTCCAGGCCGTCGGGGACGGCGAACTCGGACGTGGTCTCCGGCTCGACGACGACTCTGGGGGCGGCGAAGCCCGCCGGAATGGCGAACTCCGAGGTGATCTCGGGATCGAACGTGCCCCTGGCCTCGTCCGACTGCGGCTTGCGGTCCTCCGCCTCCGTCACGTGAGTAACGCTCCCTGTACGACGCGTGCAGCTACGCCAGTATGCGCACAGAAACACGAACGGGCCGCACGCGTGCGCGTACGGCCCGTTGGACGACTCAAGGCTCAGTGGCCGCCCGACTCCTTGAACCGCTTGTAGGAGCGCTCGATCTCGATCTCGGCGTCCGTACGGCCCACCCAGTTGGCGCCCTCGACGGACTTGCCGGGCTCCAGGTCCTTGTAGACCTCGAAGAAGTGCTGGATCTCCAGGCGGTCGAACTCCGACACGTGGTGGATGTCACGCAGGTGCTCGACGCGCGGGTCCGTCGCCGGCACGCACAGCAGCTTGTCGTCGCCGCCGGCCTCGTCCGTCATCCGGAACATGCCGATCGCACGGCACTTGATCAGGCAGCCCGGGAAGGTCGGCTCGTCAAGAATGACCAGCGCGTCCAGCGGGTCGCCGTCCTCGCCGAGGGTGTTCTCGACGAAGCCGTAGTCGGTCGGGTAGGCGGTCGAGGTGAAGAGTCGACGGTCCAGGCGGATCCGGCCGGTCTCGTGGTCCACCTCGTACTTGTTCCGCGAACCCTTCGGGATCTCGATCGTGACGTCGAACTCCACCGGTGGCTCCTCCATGATCAACACATAGTTCTGGTGGTTAAGTGTCCCTCACGCAGGTGTGTGATCGCGAAAGGGGCTGGTGTTCGTGCCAGAGCTGAGGCCGTGGCGGGCCGCGAGGCCGCGTGTGGTGCGGGCCGCGAACGCCGTACGACCGCGTCTGGCACGGGCCGCCCAGGCCGTGCGCCCGAAGCTCGAACGAGCCGCGGCGGCTACGAAACCGCAGCTCGCACGGGTACGGCCCACCCGCATCAGCTGGCCGAAGACCGTCAGGACCTGGCAGTACACCGCGGGCGCCGCCACCGTCGGTGTGACGCTGGCCGTCGCCGTGGCGACCGCCGCCGGCCCCTGGGACTCCACCGGTCAGCGTACGGCCGAGGCGGACCGTGCAGCCGCCCTCGACCGTACGGGTGGCGCAGATCACGGACGTAATCCCGATACGTCCGATTCGGCGGCCGGGGGCCCGCGCCCCGCCCCCAGCGCCGCCGCCGTCCTGACCGGTCTGGGCGGCGCCATGAGCACCGTCAAGTCGGCCCCGACCGGCCCGGCCCTCTCCGGCGTCCTCGACCCCCTGCTGCAGGACGCGGCGCTCGGCACCCGGCACACCGCCGCGGTCGTCGACGTCGCCACCGGCAGGCGCCTCTACGGCACCGGCGCCGACACCGCCATGACCCCCGCCTCCGTGACGAAGATCGCCACGGCGGTCGCCGCGCTGTCGACGCTGGGCGCCGACCACCGCCTGACCACCCGCGCGGCCCTGGAACCCGACACCAAGGAACTCGTCCTGGTCGGCGGCGGCGACCCGACCCTGACGGCGCACCAGGACGCCGAGGGCTGGGCGAGCCTGCGGGACCTGGCCGACCGGACGGCCGCCGCCCTCAAGAAGCGCGGCATCACCGAGGTCACGCTCTCGTACGACACCACGCTGTACGCAGGGCCCGCACTCCACCCCATCGGCGTCAACGTCAACCTCGCCCCCGTGAGCGCCCTGATGGCCGACGAGGGCCGCACGGACGACTCGACCAGCGGCCCCGTCGAACGCGTGACGGACCCGGCGGCGGACGCGGCCCGCACGTTCGGCTCGTTCCTCGCCGGACACGGCATCCGGACCACCTCGCCCGGCCCGTCCAAGGCGACGACCCGCGCCGAGAACCTCGCCGCCGTCTCCTCGCCCCCGCTGTCGTCCCTGGTCGAGCGCATGCTGACCAACAGCGACAACGACATCGCGGAGGCCCTGGCCCGCCAGACGGCCGCCGCGGTGGGGCAGCCCGCGAGCTTCGACGGCGGCGCGTCCGCGATCGCCGGCGCACTGAGGAAGCTCCAACTGCCGCTCCAGGGCGCCCAGTTCCACGACGGCAGCGGCCTCGACCGGGACGACCGGCTCACGGCCGACCTGCTCACCGCCCTGCTGGTGAAGGCCGGCGACCCTGCCCACCCCGAACTCCGCCCGGTCCTGACGGGCCTTCCGGTGGCCGGCTTCACCGGCACCCTGACCAGCCGCTACACGGGCGGCGCGGCAGGAGTCGTACGAGCCAAGACAGGCACCCTGACGGGCGTGAACACCCTGGCCGGCACCGTCGTGGACCAGGACGGCCGGCTGCTGGCGTTCGCCTTCCTGGCCTCGAACACGACCAACGCCCCGCAGGCCCAGTCCGCACTGGACCGCACGGCCACGGCACTGGCGGCGTGCGGCTGCAGCTAGCTGTTCCGCACCGCCGTGGGCACGGGTGCCGGCCTCCGCGGCCTGCCCCAAGTGGGAACGCTCACGTACCGTTGACGCATGACGAGCATCGGTGGTGCCGAGATGGTCGACTGGAATCTCGCGGTGGCGACCGCGACCCGGCTCGTGCGGCCGGGCCCCGACGTGAGCCGCGACGAGGCCCGGGCCGTCGTCGCGGAACTGCGCCGGCATGCCAAGGCCTCGGAGGAACACGTCCGGGGCTTCACTCGTATGGGCACGGAGGAGACCCACGACACCCCGATCCTGGTCGTCGACCGCCCCGGCTGGGTCCGGGCGAACGTCGCAGGCTTCCGGGAGATCCTCAAGCCGCTGCTGGAGAAGATGCAGGAGCGGCGCGGCAACAGTCCCGGTGGCGCGGTCCTCGGTGCGGTCGGCGGCAAGGTCACCGGCGTCGAGCTGGGCATGCTGCTGTCGTTCCTGGCCTCCCGAGTGCTGGGCCAGTACGAGACCTTCGCCCCGGCCACCCGCGACCTTCCCGCGGGCGAAAACAACGGCGGCCGGCTCCTGCTCGTCGCCCCGAACATCGTGCACGTGGAGCGCGAACTCGACGTACAGCCCCACGACTTCCGCCTCTGGGTCTGTCTGCACGAGGAGACGCACCGCACCCAGTTCAGCGCGGTGCCCTGGCTGCGCGACCACCTCGAGGGTGAAATCCAGTCTTTCTTGGGGGAGACCGACGTCGACCCCATGACCGTGCTGGAACGCATCCGCGAGGCCGCCCAGTCGCTCGCCGGCGGGCGCCCCGAGGGCGAGGAGGACGACGGCGGGCGGTCCTTCGTAGAGATCGTGCAGACCCCGGCGCAGCGGGAGATCCTCGGCCGCCTCACCGCCGTGATGTCGCTCCTGGAGGGCCACGCCGACTTCGTGATGGACGGGGTGGGTCCGGACGTCGTGCCGTCCGTCTCCGAGATTCGCGAGAAGTTCCAGCAGCGCCGTGCGAAGGGTGCCTCCCGGCTGGACATGGCCCTGCGCAAGCTGCTGGGTCTGGATGCCAAACTCAGGCAGTACCGCGACGGCGAACGCTTCGTGCGGGCCGTCGTGGACCAGGTCGGCATGGACGGCTTCAACCGAGTGTGGACGTCCCCCAACACCCTGCCCACCAAGGCGGAGATCGCCAAACCGGCGGACTGGGTCGCGCGGGTGCACCGCAAGAGTGAGTCGTGAACCCCGTGGGAAGGTCGTGAAACGAATCCGGCCGACGGCAGGCGAACGCCCCTCCAATCACCCGTCCGAGGGACCGTGAGCCATGGGTAGGCGTGCGATGCTCGGGGAACGGCCCGGTTCTGTCACCATCTACACACTCTGAGTGACCGACCCCGGGCTCACCCCCCGAAAACTTCATGAAGGGAACCGGACATGGGTCCCCATCCTGCGGTCGCGGCGATACGCCTGGCGGTCCGCCACGTCCTCCACGACATCCTCAACGGCCATCGGGCCACCTCCGAGGCTCCCGGGCCCTCGGCGCAGGCTCCGCACGAGCGCCCCTCCTCGCCGCTCGTGCTCGTGGCATGCTCCGGCGGCGCCGACTCCATGGCCCTCGCCTCCGCCCTCGCCTTCGAGGCCCCCAAACTCGGCATCCGGGCCGGCGGCGTCACCGTCGACCACGGGCTGCAGCCCGGCTCCGATCTGCGCGCCGACGAAGTCGCCCTGCGGCTGCGCGAACTGGGCCTCGATCCGGTGGATTGCGTCGCCGTGACCGTCGGCCGCGAAGGCGGCCCCGAAGCCGCCGCCCGCGACGCCAGGTACGCCGCGCTCGATGCCGCAGCCGTCCGCCACGGCGCCACCGCGATCCTGCTCGGCCACACCCGCGACGACCAGGCCGAGACCGTACTGCTCGGCCTCGCCCGCGGCTCGGGCATCCGCTCCCTGTCCGGAATGGCCGCGGTCTCGGGGGCCGGCGGCCGTTACCGCCGCCCCTTCCTCCAGCTCGACCGGCAGACCGCCCGCAAGGCCTGCATGGTCCAGTCGCTCCCCGTCTGGGACGACCCCCACAACGCGGACCCCGCGTACACCCGCTCCCGGCTGCGCCACGAAGGCCTGCCCGCCCTCGAGAAGGCGCTCGGCAAGGGCGTCGTCGAGGCCCTCGCCCGCACCGCCCAGCTCTCCCGCGACGACGCCGACGCCCTCGACGCCTGGGCCGGCCAGGCCGAGGCCTCCGTACGCGACGCAGCGGGCCTCCTGGAGTGCGCCAAGCTCTACGCCCTGCCGCCCGCCGTGCGCCGCCGTGTCCTGCGCCGCGCGGCCATCGAGGCCGGGGCTCCCGCCGGTTCGCTGTTCGCCCGCCACATCGAGGAAGTCGACCGGCTGATCACCGGCTGGCGGGGCCAGGGGGCCATCAATCTCCCGGGCAAAGTCGTCGCCCAGCGCCAGGGTGGCAGACTGGTGATTCGGCAAGGCTGAAACCTTGCCCCCCTTTGGGGGGTGATGGGCGGCCGGTGGGACGACCGAAAGTGATGCGGGTGGACGCGAAAGACATGGGCACCGACCTCAAGCAGGTGCTCATCACCAAGGAAGAGATCGACGCGAAGCTGGTGGAGCTGGCCGCGAAGATCGACGCGGAGTACGCGGGCAAGGACCTGCTCATCGTCGGCGTCCTCAAGGGCGCGGTGATGGTCATGGCCGACCTCGCCCGGGCGCTGTCCACCCCCGTCACCATGGACTGGATGGCCGTGTCGTCGTACGGCGCGGGCACCCAGTCCTCCGGTGTGGTGCGGATCCTCAAGGACCTCGACACCGACATCAAGGGCAAGCACGTCCTCATCGTCGAGGACATCATCGACTCCGGCCTGACCCTGTCCTGGCTGCTGTCCAACCTCGGCTCCCGCGAGCCCGAGTCGCTCAAGGTGTGCACCCTGCTGCGCAAGCCGGACGCCGCCAAGGTCGCCATCGACGTCGAATGGGTCGGCTTCGACATCCCGAACGAGTTCGTGGTGGGCTACGGCCTCGACTACGCCGAGAAGTACCGCAACCTCCCGTTCGTCGGTACGCTCGCGCCCCACGTCTACGGCGGCTGAGCCAGCAGGGCCGTCTTTGTAGGACGATCGGGAACCCCAGCGGGTTTCGCGCCGTTGGAGCATGCAGACGGGTTTGCCAGCCGTCCCGTGCGGCTTCGCGCGACAATGCTGGGGTACCGTCAGAAGAACTGTCTTATCAAACTCACTATGGCAGGAGGGACGGGGCGACACCGCTCCGTATGGATGGACGTGAAGCGATACTTCCGTGGGCCGGTCATGTGGATCGTGCTGGCCGTCCTTGCCGTGGTCGTGTTGATGCAGGTCGTCGGCTCGTCCGGCGGCTACAAGACGGTGGACACCGGCCAGGTCGTGGCAGCGATCAACGACAACAAGGTGGAGTCGGCCAAACTCACCACCGGTGACGAGCAGACCATCAAGGTCCAGCTCAAGAACGGCGAAAAGGTCGAGGGCAGCTCGAAGATCCAGGCGAGCTACATCGGCGACCAGGGCGTGAACCTCGCCAACACGCTGCAGACCAAGTACCAGGACAAGCAGATCCCGGACGGCTACACCGTTTCGCCGTCCAAGCAGAACCCCTTCCTGGGCATCCTGCTCTCCCTGCTTCCCTTCGTCCTGATCGTGGTCGTCTTCCTGTTCCTGATGAATCAGATGCAGGGCGGCGGCTCCCGGGTCATGAACTTCGGCAAGTCCAAGGCCAAGCTCATCACCAAGGACACCCCGAAGACGACGTTCTCGGACGTCGCGGGCTGTGACGAGGCCGTCGAGGAGCTCCACGAGATCAAGGAGTTCCTGCAGGAGCCGGCGAAGTTCCAGGCGGTCGGCGCCAAGATCCCCAAGGGCGTGCTGCTCTACGGCCGTCCCGGTACCGGCAAGACGCTGCTCGCGCGTGCCGTCGCCGGCGAGGCGGGGGTCCCCTTCTACTCGATCTCCGGTTCCGACTTCGTCGAGATGTTCGTCGGTGTCGGTGCCTCCCGGGTCCGTGACCTGTTCGAACAGGCCAAGGCGAACGCCCCGGCGATCGTCTTCGTCGACGAGATCGACGCGGTCGGCCGCCACCGCGGCGCCGGCCTCGGCGGCGGTCACGACGAGCGCGAGCAGACGCTGAACCAGCTGCTGGTCGAGATGGACGGCTTCGACGTCAAGGGCGGTGTGATTCTCATCGCTGCGACGAACCGCCCGGACATCCTCGACCCGGCGCTGCTGCGTCCCGGCCGCTTCGACCGGCAGATCGCGGTCGACCCGCCGGACCTGCAGGGCCGTCTGGAGATCCTCAAGGTTCACCAGAAGGGCAAGCCGGTCGCTCCGGACGTCGACCTCGCGGCCGTCGCCCGCCGTACGCCGGGCTTCACCGGCGCCGACCTGAGCAATGTGCTCAACGAGGCCGCGCTGCTCACCGCCCGCAGCGACAAGAAGCTGATCGACAACTCCATGCTGGACGAGGCGATCGACCGCGTGGTGGCGGGCCCGCAGAAGCGGACCCGGATCATGTCGGACAAGGAGAAGAAGATCACCGCGTACCACGAGGGCGGTCACGCCCTGGTCGCGGCGGCCTCCCCGAACTCCGACCCGGTCCACAAGATCACGATCCTGTCGAGAGGCCGTGCCCTCGGCTACACGATGGTCCTGCCGGACGAGGACAAGTACTCCACGACCCGCAACGAGATGCTGGACCAGCTGGCCTACATGCTGGGCGGCCGCGCGGCCGAGGAGCTCGTCTTCCACGACCCGACCACGGGCGCTGCGAACGACATCGAGAAGGCCACCGCCACGGCCCGCGCGATGGTCACGCAGTACGGCATGACCGAGCGGCTCGGCGCCATCAAGTTCGGCGGCGACAACACGGAGCCGTTCCTCGGACGTGAGATGGCTCACCAGCGCGACTACTCGGAAGAGGTCGCCGCGCTGGTGGACGAGGAAGTCAAGAAGCTCATCGAGAACGCGCACAACGAGGCCTGGGAGATCCTTGTCGAGAACCGCGACGTCCTCGACAACCTCGTCCTGAAGCTGCTGGAGAAGGAGACGCTGGGCAAGGAGGAGATCGCCGAGATCTTCTCCGCCATCGTCAAGCGCCCGGCCAGGCCCGCCTGGACCGGCTCCTCCCGCCGTACGCCGTCCACCCGCCCGCCGGTGCTCTCCCCGAAGGAGCTCGCACTGACGAACGGCGCCAACGGCGCGACCCCGGCGATCAGTACCGCCAAGTCGACGTCGACGGAGTCCGCCCCGGCGATCGAGACGGCCCCGGAGGACCGTCCGGAGAGCTGACCACCGCTCTCCCGGCGGCCACGTCGGCCCGGAATGAACGCCGCACCCCCCAGGTTCTAGCCTGGGGGGTGCGGCATTTCAGCCAGATTGCAGACGAGCCGCGTGGCCCACACGCGTGACCCGCACAGGAACGAGGCACCACATGACCGACCCCGTGACGCTGAACGGCGAGGGCTCGATCGGCGAGTTCGACGAGAAGCGCGCCGAGAACGCCGTACGCGAACTGCTGATCGCGGTCGGCGAGGACCCCGACCGGGAGGGCCTCAGGGAGACACCGGCGCGGGTGGCGCGGGCGTATCGGGAACTCTTGGCGGGGCAGAGGCAGGAGCCAGAGGATGTCCTGACGACCACGTTCGACCTGGGGCACGACGAGATGGTCCTGGTCAAGGACATCGAAATCGTAAGTTTGTGCGAACATCACATGCTGCCGTTTCATGGTGTGGCTCATGTGGGATACATCCCGGCCGAAAGCGGCAAGATTACGGGTCTGTCGAAGCTTGCACGGTTGGTTGAGGTGTTTGCCCGCCGTCTGCAGGTGCAGGAACGACTCACCACGCAGATCGCCGACTCCCTGATGCGGATCCTTGAGGCCCGGGGCGTGATCGTGGTTATCGAGGCCGAGCACATGTGCATGTCGGTGCGCGGGATCCGCAAGCCGGGTGCCAAGACCACGACGTCGGCGGTACGTGGCCAGCTTCGGGATGCTACGACCCGTGCCGAGGCAATGAGCCTGATACTCGCACGCTGACCTGATTGTCAGTGGTGCCCTATACCGTCCTTGATCAGTGGAGTTGATCGTTGATCAAGGGGGGATCGCGATGGGGTATGGGCTGCCCAGCAAGCAGACGGTAAACGTGGTCGGTGGGCGCTTGCAAGCGCGGGATGTGCAGGTCGGATGCCGCCTGTGGACGTTGGAAGGGGAGAGCGGCGTTCAGACCACGGTCGTGGAAGTGGTGACCGTCAAAGTTGGAGAGGTCGTGGACATCGTGACCGATCACGTGACGTTCACCGTGGCTCCGGATCAGATGCTGGGCACGCCCGATGGATGGGTTCATGCGAGGGATGCCGAGGGGACCGTTCTTGCTTGGACACCCGCGCGGAAGCTGTGCCGTGACGGTTGACCATCAAGCCGGGCTATGAGTTCGGTTACATGATTGGGGCCAACTGCGCAGACGGAACGGTCGGCAGAAACTACGTGTCGCTGGTGGTCAACGACGAGGGATTCGCCTCGCGTTATGCGGCATGTCTAACAGCAGCAACCGGATTGCCCGCTCGCCCGGAAGCAGTGACACGGCCGTCCGGTTACCTGCAGCGGGAGGCGCCTGGCTTCCGAGTACGTGTGGTCTCGTCGGACCTGGCCGACTGCTGAGGCAGCACGTGGGCGGGGACGCCCACCACATGCGGCAGCGTTTTCCTCGCGTTGTTCTGCATGACAGGGAGACGTTCGAAGGCTTTCTGGACGGCTACATGGACGGGGACGGATTTCGCCCCAAGACGTGGCCTGCGCGCTTGTTGGTCAGCTCCAATGTGCCGTTTCTTTCAGAACTGGCGCAGGTGGTCGGCGCGAGATACACCGCGTACCAGTGGACTGGCCTCGCGCCTGGTCGTAGCTGACAGCTGGCCTTCGCGAGCCACTTTCCAGCCAGAGGAACACCCGCTGCAGCTCAGGGAGTCCACCTGGGCCCAGGTCCACGAGGTACGGCAGCGTACCGCTAGGGACAAGCCCTTCACCCTCTACAGCTACTGCCTTGACCCCTATCCCGGCTTCCTGGTTAACGGACATCTCACCCGTCAGCCCTGGTAACGGCGTCCAGGCACGGTCAGGCCGCCGACGCCGCCCCGTTGTCGTGCTCGTCGTCGTCCGGGAGTCTGCACACGCGCTCCAGGAAGATGGCCGCCACTATCACCGCGATACCCGCCACGACCGAGAAGCCGGCGTAGATGGCCTGGTCGCGGCGGGCCGGGATGTCGAGGAGCTCCAGGAGGAAGACGCCCGTGCCGCCGTACATGCCGGCGACCAGGGCGGCGACCAGGGCGCTGGCCTGACCGAAGACGACCGCGCGCGCCGCCATCAGCGGGTCGACGCCCTTGGCCTCGGGGCGGCGCTCGCGCTGGGCCTTGAAACGGCCGCGCAGGGAGAGCGCCGTGGCCGTCAGGACCACCGCGATCAGGGCGAGGACGACGGGGGCGGCGAGGGGGACGCTGGGCAGGGTCCCGATCGAGTTCCAGAGGCGGGCGCCCGCCCAGGACAGGATTCCGGCCACGACGAAAACTCCGGCCAGCACCCTGATGCGCAGCTCTCTCACTGTGTCCCTTCAGCTCCCCCGGGTCTGCGGACCGTCCCGCGGACAGTGGTCGTCCTGACCTTAACGACTACTCGGGCAGGTGGAGTTCCAGGTCCTTGCGCGCGGTGACGCCCTCGCGGGTGACGGCGTCGAGGAGAGCGGCGACCGCGCCGTGGCCGGGCAGCTGTGCCTCCGGCTCCATGTCGTGCCAGGGGGCGAGGACGAAGGCACGCTCGTGGGCGCGCGGGTGGGGGAGCGTGAGGTGCGGGTCGTCGTCGATGACGTCGGCGTACGCGACGATGTCGACGTCGAGGGTGCGCGCGCCCCAGCGCTCGTCCCGTACCCGGTGGAAGGCCTCCTCGACCGCGTGCGCCCGCTCGAGCAGCGAGGACGGCGGCAGGGTGGTCTTCAGGACGACGACCGCGTTGAAGTAGGAGGGCTGGCTGCCGGGCTCGACGCCCCACGGCTCCGTCTCGTACACCGGGGAGACGGCCTTGATGCGGACGCCCGGGGTGTCCTCCAGGGCGTCGATGGCGCCCTGGAGGGTCTCCAGGCGGTTGCCCAGGTTCGCGCCGAGGGAGATCACCGCCCGTTTCGGGTTGTGGAGCGTCGTGTCGGCGGCGTCCACCTGCGCCACGACGGAGGCGGGTACCGGCTGTACGGTCGGGTCGCTGGAACCCGTGGCGAAGGACGCGGTCATACTCGGCTCCGGGTGATGGTGACGGTCACGTCGTCGAAGGGGACCGTGATCGGGGCGTCCGGTTTGTGGACGCAGACCTCGACCTCCTGGACCCCGTCGTGCTTCAGACAGGCCTGGGCGATGCGCTCGGCGAGCGTCTCGATGAGGTCGACCGGCTCGCCCTCGACGACGGCCACGACCTCCTCCGCCACGATGCCGTAGTGCACCGTCTTCGCCAGGTCGTCGTCGGCGGCGGCCGGACGGGTGTCCAGACCGAGGACGAGGTCCACGATGAAGGTCTGGCCCTCCTCGCGCTCCTTGGGGAACACCCCGTGGTGCCCGCGGGCCTTGAGGCCGCGCAGCGCGACACGATCCACGCGAATCACTCCTGCAATCGTCGGTGACGGCCGGTCGATGCCGTGTGCGGGCGGCACACCGGCCTCGAACGAATCTACCTGCGGGCACTGACAGGGCCGGGCCACTGGGGCGTGGCCCGTGCCGGGACCAGGAGGGTTCATCGCGTGTTTCCCCTGGGGAACCCGGCGGCTCATGGGCTGGTAGCCGCCCCTACCCAGAGGTCCGTGATTCCAACCACTTCTTGGTCCTCAAGGGGGCGCCTACCCACTCAGGAGGGTGTGCCCTCGTCCTCGTCCTCGTCGGTTTCGGTCATCACCGGGGAGGCGTGGTGGGACCAGAGTTTCCAGCCTGCCGGGGTGCGGCGGAACACGTTCGTGGCCACCACCAGCTGCCCGACGAGCGGGCCGAGTTCCTCGCTGCCCTTGGGGGCGGGGCCGCCGCTGAGGATGTTCTCGGTGCAGGTCACCAGGGCGGTGTCACCGGTCACGGAGACATGCACATCGGTGAGGAAGAACTGGATGTAGTCGGTGTTCGCCATGATCAGCGCATACGACCTGAGGACCTCGCCACGGCCGGTGAGTGCGGGCCAGCCGGGGTGCACGCACGAGATCACACCGGTGTCGGCCGGGTCGTGGTACTCCTCGTCGACCCCCAGGTCGGACGGCGCGAGCCAGAGCGCGGACAGGTCCTCGAAGTCGCCGCGCTCCATGGCCTCGTAGAAGGCGGTGTTGGCGGCTTCCACCTGCTCGACATCGGTGTGGGGGGCGCTCACCGGGCTCCTTCGGCAGCGCGCGCGCCCTCCACGGCGCGCGCGACCCGTACGGCGTCCGCCGTCGCGCGCACCTCGTGCACGCGCACCGCCCATGCGCCGGCGTGCGCCGCGAGTGCGGAGACGGCGGCCGTGGCGGCGTCACGCTCGCGCGCGGGCGGGGGTGCGCCCTCCGGTCCGGCCAGGACCCGGCCGAGGAACCGCTTGCGGGAGGCGGCGACGAGCAGGGGATGGCCGAGCCCGAGCAGCCGGTCCAGGTGGGCGAGCAGGACCAGGTCGTGCTCGGCGTCCTTGGAGAAGCCGAGACCGGGGTCGACGACGATGCGGTCGGGGGCGATGCCGCCGGCCAGAACGGCCTCCACGCGTGCGTGCAGTTCGCCGGCGACTTCGGTGACGACGTCGCCGTACACGCCCTTGACGTTGTCGCCCTCCAGGAAGCCGCGCCAGTGCATGACGACGAAGGGGGCGCCGGCCGCCGCCACCACCGGGATCATCGCGGGGTCGGCGAGGCCGCCGCTGACGTCGTTGACGAGCGCGGCGCCGGCGGCGAGGGCCCGTTCGGCGACGGAGGCGCGCATGGTGTCGACGGAGACGCTGACGCCCTCCGAGGCGAGGCCGCGGACGACGGGGATGACCCGCTTGAGCTCCTCGGCCTCGTCGACGCGGGTGGCGCCCGGCCGGGTGGACTCGCCGCCGACGTCGACGAGGTCCGCGCCCTCGGCGACCAGGTCCAGGCCGTGTTTGACGGCGTTCGTCGTGTCGAAGAAGCGGCCGCCGTCGGAGAAGGAATCGGGCGTGACGTTCACCACTCCCATGACCGCGCAGCGGTCCCACTCCGGAAGGCCCGCGACGCGCCCGCGTCCGCTCTGCTTGCTCATACGTTCAGCGTAGGCCCCGGCCGCGGCCGCAAGACGCCACGGCCCGGACGGAAGCCCTCCGGTTGGAGGGGGGTTTCCGTCCGGGCCCGTTCTGCACAGTGTCCGGCGTCCGGTGTGTCGGTCAGGCGGTCATGCCGCGCGTACGTCGCGCTCCGCGACGGCGTGCGTGCACACGCGCGGGGCGGTCCTGCGGCGGCGCAGGAAGCGCGGCAGCGGCAGGGCGAAGTTGACGAAGCCCTCCGCCTGCATGGCGGCGAAGCCGATGCGCGGCAGGTCGGCCGATGCGCGGTAGACGACGAAGCGGGGCTCCCAGCGCGGCTGGAACTTCGCGTTGAACTTGTACAGGGACTCGATCTGGAACCAGCGGGAGAGGAAGACCAGCAGGCCGCGCCAGGCGCGCAGCACCGGGCCCGCGCCGATCTTCTCGCCACGCGCGAGTGCCGAGCGGAACATCGCGAAGTTGAGCGACATGCGCGTGATGCCGAATTTCGGTGCCGCCTGGAGGGCCGCGACGATGAGGAGTTCGTTCATGCCGGGGTCGGCCGAACGGTCGCGGCGCATCAGGTCCAGGGAGGCGCCGTCGGGGCCCCACGGGACGAAGTGCAGGATCGCCTTCAGGTCGCCGTACTCACCGGGCTGGTCGTCCGCCTTGTGCGCGGTGGCGATCAGGCAGTCGCCGTCGGCGGCGTCGCCGACGCGGCCCAGCGCCATGGAGAACCCGCGCTCGGTGTCGGTGCCGCGCCAGTCCTCGGCGGCGTTGCGGATCCGCTCCAGCTCGGCCTCGCCGAGGTCACGTACACGTCGTACCCGGGTTTCGTAACCGGCGCGCTCGATGCGCTTGACCATCTGACGCACGTTGCGCATCGCTCGGCCGGCGAGGGAGAAATCCGCTACGTCCACCACCGCCTCGTCGCCCAGTTCCAGGGCGTCGAGTCCGGTCTCGCGGGTCCACACCTCACCGCCCGTCTCCGAGCAGCCCATGACGGCAGGCGTCCAGGAGTGGGCCCTGGCCTCGTCCATGAACCGCTCGATGGCGCCCGGCCAGGCCTCGACGTCGCCGATGGGGTCACCACTGGCGAGCATCACGCCGGACACGACCCGGTACGTGACCGCCGCCTTCCCGCTGGGCGAGAAGACGACCGCCTTGTCGCGGCGCAGCGCGAAGTGGCCGAGGGAGTCGCGGCGGCCGTGCTTCTCCAGCAGGACGCGCAGACGGGCCTCGTCCTCCTCCGTGAGGCGGGCGGCCGGGTGCTCGGGCCGGAAGGCCAGGTAGATCGTCGTGACCGCCGTCAGCAGGCCGAGGGCGCCCAGTGAGAAGCCGACGGTCCAGGAGGTGTCGCCCTGGTAGTCGACCGGGCCCTCGAAGCCGAACAGGCCGTACAGGACGTGCGTGATGCGGTCGGCCAGGCTCGGGTCGCCGATCATCCGGTTCGTGTGGACGCTGACGATGACCAGTCCGAGGGCGAGGGATCCTGCGCCCATGAGGACGAAGTTGGCGAGGGCCCGCCACCTGCTGCGCGGGTCGGGCAGCGCCGCGAACTGGTCGCGGTGGCGCAGCAGCGGTGCGAGCAGCGCCAGCGAGATGATCACGCCGAGGAGGGAGTGGCGGTATGTGAACTGTGCCACAGCGCCTGCCGGCAGCAGCGCCACCGCGGCGCGCCACGCCCGGCGTTTGCCGCGCCTCAGACCGTGTGCGAGCAGCAGCAGCAGAATGCCGGCGCTGAGTGAGAGCGCGGCCGCGAACGGGCCGAACGACCCGGGCAGCACCTCGGCGATCGAGTGCATACGGCTGTGCCTGAAGCGCGGGAAGACGCCCGCGGCGATGTCCAGAACGCCCACGAGGGTGCATGCTCTGGCGACGAGGACGGGGACCGCCTCGGGGCGCGGACCACGGAATACGCGCCGCGCGCTGCGTGCTGGGGTGGGAACCCCACCCGACATTTCCTCATCTGTCCTGACAGACATCGCATCCCGTAGTTCTGCGAGAGACCTTGGATCCGGGCCCGATTCGGGCATCCGGCGACATTGCGCCCTCTAGGACGGTGTCTCGGGGAGCGAGGTTCCAATCTCTCCTCAAAGCCGGTCCAAAGGCCGAGGAAAGTTCCGGACAAGCTCTCGCGAAGGTGCGCGGGATCCGGGTGGAAACCGCAGGCAGGAAGCAGGTCATGGGTCTTACGAGCAACAAAGTGCTGCTGCTGGCAGTGATGTTCGCCGTACTGCTGTTCGTGGGCACGGTGTGGGTGTGGCCGCGACTGGCACGGCGCAACTGGCGCGCCGTGAGCGGACGCGTCGGGCTGCTGTTCGGCACCCAGCTCGCCCTCTTCCTGTCGGTGGGCCTCGCCGCGAACCAGGCCTTCGGGTTCTACGCCAGCTGGGCGGACCTCTTCGGCCAGGAGAAGGCCCAGGGGGTGGTCGTGAACCACTCGGCGTCCGGCGCCGCCGGCGGCCCGCTGCAGGTGATCGACACGGCACACGTGCATGGAGTCGGCGGTCCCGAGCCACAGAAGGGCGGCCAGATCCAGAAGGTCGACATCGTCGGCCGTACGACGAACATCGACACACCCGCGTATGTGTATCTGCCGCCGGAGTACTTCCAGCCGCAGTACCGCACGCGTACCTTCCCCGCTGCGGTCGTCCTCACCGGATATCCGGGCACCGCCCAGGCGCTCGTGGACAAGCTGCACTATCCGAGTACGGCACAGGGCCTCGCGAAGAACGGCCGTATGCAGCCGATGATCCTGGTGATGCTGCGGCCGACGGTGGCGCCGCCGAGGGACACGGAATGCGTGGACATCCCGGGCGGCCCGCAGACGGAGACGTTCTTCGCCAAGGACCTGCCCGATGCCGTACTCGCGCACTACAGGGTGGGTAAAAAGCCGGGCAGCTGGGGCATCATCGGCGATTCCACGGGTGGCTACTGTGCGCTGAAGCTCGCCATCCACCACCCCGGGGTGTATGCCGCGGCGGCGGGCCTGTCGCCGTACTACAAGGCGCCGACCGACCCCACCACGGGCGATCTCTTCCACGGCGACAAGGCGCTGCGCAATCGGTCCAGCCTGTGGTGGTGCCTCAAGCACCTGCCCGGTCCGGACACTTCACTGCTCGTCACCAGCAGCAAGATCGGGGAATCCAACTACAAGTCGACGCAGAAGTTCATAGCGGCTGTGCAGGCCACGAACCGGACGCGGATCTCGTCGATCATCCTTGACAGCGGTGGCCACAACTTCAACACCTGGCGGCGGGAGATTCCCGCGACTCTGCAGTGGATCAGCGGACGGCTGAGCGAGGGGTGACCAGGGTTCCCACAGGTGATGATCTTGCTGAATTCGGCAAAGGCCTATTCCTGATGCCCTGTGAACGTTTCGGTATGGCTGTGTTTTTGCGGGGCGGGGCACCAACACTCCCCTACGCGCGGTAAGTTTCTGGCCATGCCACGTGGACGTCACCGCCATTCCCCGCCCTTGCACAGACTGCTGCCACCGTCGGCGATCGCAGGCGTCTCTCTCGTCTGCGCCTTCGGGCCGTGGGTGTTCTCACAACAGGCCGTGCTCCGTGTCATAGCCGCGGGCGCCGCGGCGACGGCGGTCGTCGGTGCGGCCGTCATGCGCCGTTGGGACACCCAGGCCGGCAAGCAGGTCGCGGACCTCACGCGCGCGCGTGCGAGCGACGAGTGGCGGCACGAGGAGCGGGTCGCCGAGCTGGAGACCGACCTCGAGGAGTCGCGTGAGCTGCGCGCCAAGCTGGAGCAGCGGCTGCGGGCCAAGCGCGCCGAACTGGCGGGACTGCGCAACGAACACGCGGCGCTGCTGCGGCGGTACGCCACCGCCGAGACCGAGCGTGCGAGCGCTCTGGAGGGCCGCCGCCTGCTCGAGATAGAGACGGGGGCCCCGGCCCGCGCGCTGCCGCCCGTGCCGGCGGCCGGCACGGAGCCTGCGAAGACGGCGCCCGTGGCGGAGGAAACCGAGGCTGTGGCTGCCTCGGCGGACGCCTCCGAGGGCGCTGCCGGCGAACCGGCGGCGCCGGCGATCTTCTCGCCGGAGGGTTCCAAGCTGTTCTTGCGGGCGAAGGCGGCACTGAAGAAGTTCGACGAGGACGGTGACGGTTCTCCGAAGGACGACGGCGGCGCGGACGGTGCGGCGGACGCGCAGGAGGCCGCGAGCGCCGAGACCGAGGACGGCACCGACCCCGAGGACGACGATTCCCCGAAGGGCGGCGGCTTCCCCAAGGGTGACGAGCCTTCGAAGGACGTCTCCCTGAAGGGCGAGCCGGTGACGGTGAAGGCCGGTTCGGACTCCGCGGCGGCTCAGACGGCCGCGACCGAGGCCGTCGCCGCCGAGCCCGCCGCCACCGGTGAGGCCGAGGCCGCGGCGCAGGAGGATGAGTCGCAGGGGCAGTCCCAGGCGGTCGACGAGCACGAGCGCGCGGCCGCCACCACTCCGGCCAGGCACATCCCGGCCGCTCAGCCCGTGCAGCAGCCCGCCGGTCACTTCGTCGCGCCGACCGCGGTGGCCGTCGTACCGGCCGCCCCCGTGCGGCGTCCGGCGGTCGAGGGCGGATTCGACTTCTTCGGTACGAAGAGCGAGGGGGCGCAGGACGCCCTGGAGGCCGTGCAGAACGAGGACCTCGCCGATGTCGTCGGCCAGGAGGCGCTCGCCGTCCACAAGGCCGAGGCCGAGGCGGAGTTCAAGCCGGCCGACAAGGAGGCCCCCGCCGTCGGCCAGGTCATCGACCTGACGGCCCACGACGAGACCGAGCAGATCGACGTGCAGGGACTGCGGAGCGCGGTTTCCTGAAACCTTCGGTCCCCTGACGGCCCCGGGCGGTTTTTGACGGCCCGGGGCTTTCGCTTGCGCGGGGCTCTCGGCTTGGGCGGGGGTTCGCTGGCGCGGGGCTCTCGGCTTGGGCGGGGTTCGCTTGCGCGGGGCTCTCGGCTTGGGCGGGGGGTTCGTTTGAGCGGGGCCGTCGCTTCCCTGGCTCTTCGCTTCCCCGGCTCTTGGGTTCCCGGGGTCTTCGCTTGGGCGGGGGGTCTCGCTTGGGTGGTATCCGAGCGTGCCTGGGCTCTTCGCTTCCAGGCTCTTCGCATCTCCGGCTCTTTGGTTCCCGGGGTCTTCGCTTGGGCGGGGCTTCGCTTGCCCGGGGGGCTCGCTTGGGCGGGGTCCGAGCTTGCCCTGGCTCTTCGCTTCCCCGGCTCCTGGGCTCACGGGGCCTTTGCTTTTCCAGGCCCCGGCTTTCGTGGCGCCGCCGGGTCATTCGCCCTACGACGCCATCCACCGGTCCGGCAGTGCGTCGCGCCGCCCGGTCCGTGACCGTTCGGCCTGTTGCTGCAGCAGGTCCGCCGCCTCCTGGGCGTCCCTCAGCCGGGCCGTCACGGTCTTGTCGGCTCCCGTGTCCACATGGACGTCGGCGAGCCGCCACAGCCGCTTCCAGGGTCCCTGGACCAGTCGCACGCTCTGCACCTTCGCGTGCGGCACCAGTGCCAGGTTCCGGCGCAGCAGGCCGTGCCTGGCGGCGAACACCGTGTCGGTGACGGCGATCCCCCGGCCCCGCCACCACACCGGCAGACACCACCCGGCCCGCCGAGGCGGCCGTGACAGCGCCTCGGACGACGGCACCGTCACCCCCGGCAGCACGCGCGCGACGACCGTCTCGGCGACCGCCCGCGGAGCGACCGGTACCAGCACGGAGTTGGACGAACCGGCCACATCCAGCTCCACCCGCACCCAGCCGAGCCGCCGCCACAGCAGCGGCTCCACGATCCGCACGGTCTGCACCCGGCCGGGCGGCACCGTCTCGTGCGTACGGTCGAGGAGTCCGTGGTCGATGCGCAGCCCGTCCGGTGACTCGCCCACCGTCCAGTCGTACTCGCCGACGAACCGCCCCGCGCTGCTCGCGCCCGCCGCGCCCAGCAGCGGCAGGCCGGTCGCGAGGACCGTCCACACGCTGTGGGTGGCCAGCCAGAGCACCGGTGGGACGACGAGCGCGGCCGCCAGGGAGCACCAGGTGGCGCCCGTCAGCAGGACGGAGATCGCGAGGTCGCGCGGCGGCGTGCGCAACAATTCGCGCGCGGGCGCCTCACCGACTTCGTGCGCCGTCTCGGGCGCGAAACCCGCGGCGCGCGCGAGCAGTTCCGCGCGCAGCGCACGCGCCTCGCGCTCCCCGAGGAAGGAGAGCTCGTCCTTCTTGTCGGTCCCGACGACGTCGAGTTTGAGCTTGGCGACGCCCGCCACGCGCGCGAGGAGCGGCTGGGTGACGTCGACGGCCTGGATGCGTTCCAGCCGGATGTGCGCGGTGCGCCGGAACAGCAGACCGGTCCGTATCCGCAGCTCCGTCTCGGTCACTGCGAAGTGCGTGAACCACCAGGTCAGAAAGCCGTACAGGGAGGCGGCCGGGACCAGGACGGCGAGCGCTATCAGGAGGGTCGTGGTGGTCAGCCGGGTCAGCTGCTGCTGTGCCTGGTCGGGATCGTGCAGGGCCCACCCGATGACCACGGCCACCGGCGCCCACGCCCGCCTCAGCGGCGTCACAGGATGCAGCCGCCGCTCGATCACGGGTTCCTTCGCGGCTACGGCGTCCTCGACGCCCGGCGCGGTCACAGACCCGCCGATCGGGCCTCGCCGAGCTCGGTGAGCCGGTCGCGCAGTCGCTCCGCCTCGGCCGGGTCAAGGCCCGGGATGGTCGCGTCGGTCGCCGCGGCCGCCGTGTGCAGCTGCACGCTGGCCAGCCCGAAGTGCCGCTCGACGGGCCCCGAGGTCACCTCGACCAGCTGCATCCGCCCGTACGGCACCACCGTCTCCTCGCGCCACAGCACGCCCCGGCTGATCAGCAGGTCGTCGGCCCGCTCGGCGTACCTCCAGGAGCGCCAGTTGCGGCCGAGCAGCACCCACCCCCAGGCCGCCACCGCCAGTGGCAGCAGCGCGAAGGCGGCCCAGCCGGGCCCGGCGAGCAGCCCGAGCAGCAGGCCCAGGGCGAGGGCCAGCAGTCCCAGCCACACCACCAGCAGCAGCCGGCGCATCCGCAGCAGCCCGGGCGGCAGCCCGATCCACACCGGCTCCGCCGATTCGTCCCCCGTCGTCCCCGTGTTCTGCGGGCTCCCCGTCTCCATGCGGCCAGGGTACGTAGGAGAGACTGAGTCCATGACTCCTACGACGGAGACCATGGTCGGTATCGGCGGCGCCGCGGAGAGCACCGACATGGTGCTCAACATCGGGCCGCAGCACCCGTCCACGCACGGCGTGCTGAGGCTGCGCCTGGTGCTGGACGGTGAGCGCATCATGCGCGCGGAGCCGGTCATCGGGTACATGCACCGCGGCGCGGAGAAGCTGTTCGAGGCGCGCGACTACCGCCAGATCATCATGCTCGCCAACCGCCACGACTGGCTGTCGGCCTTCTCGAACGAGCTCGGTGTGGTCCTCGCGGTGGAGCGCATGCTCGGCATGGAGGTGCCCACGCGCGCGGTGTGGACGCGCACGTTGCTCGCGGAGCTGAACCGGGTGCTCAACCACCTGATGTTCCTGGGCTCGTACCCGCTGGAGCTCGGCGGCATCACCCCGGTCTTCTACGCCTTCCGGGAGCGCGAGGTCCTCCAGAACGTCATGGAGGAGGTCTCCGGCGGCCGTATGCACTACATGTTCAACCGCGTCGGCGGCCTCAAGGAGGATCTGCCGGCGGGCTGGGCCACGCGCGCGCGTGCCGCCGTCGCCGCCGTGCGCTCGCGCATGGACGTCTACGACGACCTGGTCCTCGGAAACGAGATCTTCCGGGGGCGCACACGGGGCGTGGGGGCGCTGGCGCCCGAGACGGTGCACGCCTACGGCGTGAGCGGGCCGATCGCGCGCGCCTCGGGCGTCGACTTCGATCTGCGCCGCGACGAGCCCTATCTCGCGTACGGCGAACTGCAGGACACCCTGAAGGTCGTCACCCGGCAGGAGGGCGACTGTCTCGCCCGCTTCGAGGTGCTCCTGGAGCAGACCCACGTCGCCCTCGACCTCGCCGACGCCTGCCTCGACCGGCTCGCCGAGCTGCCACCCGGGCCGATCAACCAGCGGCTCCCCAAGGTCCTGAAGGCGCCCGAGGGGCACACCTACGCGTGGACCGAGAACCCGCTCGGCATCAACGGCTACTACCTCGTCAGCAAGGGCGAGAAGACGCCGTACCGGCTGAAGCTGCGCTCGGCCTCGTACAACAACATCCAGGCGCTCGTGGAACTCCTGCCGGGGACGCTGGTCGCGGACATGGTGGCGATCCTGGGGTCGCTGTTCTTCGTGGTCGGGGACATCGACAAGTAGCGCGGCGAGGAGCCGGGGCGGGCGCGGTCAGCCGAGGAGTGCGTCGGGGATTCCCACCGGCTGCAGCAGCCAGCCGAAGTCGCCGAGGCCGCCCGGTGCGGTGAGTTCGGCTGCTTCCCCGGCGCTCGCGAGGGCTCGTACGTATGCGGCGGGCCGGGTGGACGCCAGTGCGAGCGGGGGGCGTGCGCCGGTGATGCCCAGGGCGCGCAAGGCCTCGCGCTGCCGCAGAAGGCGCGCGCCGGAGAGCGTCCGCGCCGACCCGTGCGCCGCGCACGCGTCCAGGGCGACATGTGCCGTGATGTCGCACGACCCGTCCGGCACGGGCGCCGTCTCGCGCCCGGCGCGGAAGCCGGTGAGCGTGCCGAACGGCGGGCGCGCGTCCAGGGTGTGCGCGTAGTCGACGGCGACCGCGAGCCCCCGGTCGAGCGAGGAGACCGCGGCCGCCCAGGCCTCGTCCCGGGGAAGCCCGATCTCGGCCCGCAGCCCCTCCTCGGCCGGCAGCGGCCACCACCGGGCGAGCCACTCCGCTTCCGCACCGCCGACCGGCGCCCCGAGCCGTTCGGCCCCGTCCTGCCGTACGAGCACGCGCCGCGGTACGCCCGCCGCGTCCACCTCGGCGACCTCCACCGGCACGTTGTCCAGCCACTCGTTGGCGAACAGCAGCCCGGTGACCTGCTGGGGCGGTTCGGCGAGCCACTCGATGCGGTCGTCGAGGCCCGCCGGGCGCTCGGCGATCTCGACGGCGTACGCACGCGTGCGTGCCGCCACCTCGGCGGGCAGCGCGGCCAGCACACCGCCGGCCAGCTCACCCCTGCCCGCGGCCATGTCGACGAAGGCCAGCGCGCCGGGCCGCCCCAGGGCCTCGTCGACGCGGCACAGCAGCCGGGCCACCGCCTCGGCGAACAGCCAGGACGCATGCACGGACGTACGGAAGTGCCCGGCCGGCCCCTCCGGCCTGCGATAGAACCCACCGGGCCCGTACAGCGCGCCCTCCGCCGCCACCCGCCAGCCCAGCCACCGGCTCGATGTCTCTTCCGTCACCGGGCCAGGCTAAGCGCGCAGGAGAGGGGGGCCTCCACCTTGGGGAGTATGTACGCCAGGTGTGGATCGGTCCTCCGGTTGACCCCTGCACGCATCTCACTTCTTTACGCTGGGTTACGTGCAGCGCCTCTATGACTTCCTCCGCAGACACCCGACAGGGGTCGACACCCTCTGGGCCGTCTTCCTGTTCGGGATCTCGCTGCTGAGCGGAACCGCCAGTTCGGCGGTCCGGGGCACCGACTCACCGGCGCTGATCGTTCCGATCGCGTTTCTGCTGTGCCTGGTGATCGCGCTGCGCCGGCGCATGCCGGAGAAGATGCTGCTGCTGACGATCGGCATCGGCCTGGCGCAGCTGGCGTTGAACGTCCAGACGATGGCCGCCGACTTCGCGATGCTGGTGATCGTCTACACGGTGGCCACGACGGGCAACCGATGGGCCTCCCGGCTCGCGCTGGCCATGGGGCTGTGCGCGGCGCCGATGGCGCAGATGCGCTGGCCGCTGGACGGAAACGCGCTGGGCAATGCCGCGAAGGCGGTCTTCCTGACCGTGCCGTTCGCGCTCGCCTGGGTGCTCGGTGACTCCATCCGCACCCGCCGTGCCTACTTCGCGCAGCTGGAGGAGCGCGCCGCCCGGCTGGAGAAGGAACGGGAGGCGCAGGCCAAGGTCGCGGTCGCGGCCGAACGCGCCCGGATCGCCCGGGAGTTGCACGACGTCGTCGCGCACAACGTGTCGGTGATGGTGGTGCAGGCCGACGGCGCCGCCTATGTCCTGGACGCCGCCCCCGACCAGGCCAAGAAGGCCCTGGAGACCATCTCGTCCACCGGGCGCCAGGCCCTCGCCGAGATGCGCCGCCTGCTCGGCGTACTGCGCACCGGCGAGCACAAGGAGGTCGGCGAGTACGTTCCGCAGCCCGACGTCGACCAGATCGACGAGCTCATCGAGCAGTGCCGCACCTCCGGTCTGCCCGTCGACTTCAAGGTCGAGGGCACCCCCCGCCCGCTGCCCAGCGGCGTCGAGCTCACCGCGTACCGCATCGTGCAGGAGGCGCTGACCAACACGCGCAAGCACGGCGGTCCGAACGCGGGCGCCAGCGTGCGCCTGGTCTACTTCGACGACGGCCTCGGCCTGCTCGTCGAGGACGACGGCAAGGGCGCCCCGCACGAGCTGTACGAGGAGGGCGGCGCCGACGGCCAGGGCCACGGCCTGATCGGCATGCGCGAACGGGTGGGTATGGTCGGCGGCACCCTGGACGCGGGGCCGCGGCCCGGCGGCGGATTCCGGATCAGTGCGCTGCTTCCGCTGAAACCCGCACACTGACGCCTGCGTACGTCCCTCGTTGACACCTGTAACGACCCCGCGGACAGCAACTGCCGCAAACGGAAACCGCCCCAACGGATAAGAACGGAAGAGGTCCCGATGACGATCCGCGTGATGCTCGTCGACGACCAGGTGCTGCTGCGCACCGGGTTCCGGATGGTGCTCGCCGCCCAGCCGGACATGGAGGTCGTCGCGGAGGCGGGGGACGGTGTCGAGGCCCTCCAGGTGCTGCGCTCGACCGCTGTCGACGTGGTGCTGATGGACGTGCGCATGCCGAAGCTGGACGGCGTGGAGGCCACCCGGCGCATCTGCTCGGAGCCCGAGCCGCCGAAGGTGCTGATCCTGACCACCTTCGACCTCGACGAGTACGCCTTCTCGGGGCTGAAGGCGGGCGCCTCCGGGTTCATGCTCAAGGACGTGCCGCCCGGTGAACTCCTCGCCGCCATCCGCGCCGTGCACAGCGGCGACGCGGTGGTGGCCCCCTCGACCACGCGACGTCTGCTCGACCGGTTCGCGCCGATGCTGCCGAGCGTCGGGCAGGAGCCCCAGCACAAGGAACTGGAGCGACTCACCGAACGCGAGCGCGAGGTCATGATCCTGGTCGCGCAGGGCCTGTCCAACGGAGAGATCGCGGCCCGGCTGGTGCTGTCCGAGGCGACCGTGAAGACCCATGTGGGCCGCATCCTGACCAAGTTGGGGCTCCGGGACCGGGTGCAGGTGGTGGTCCTGGCGTACGAGACGGGTCTGGTGCGCGCGGGCGGGCACGGCTGACGGCCCGCACAGGGCCCTGTGCGGACAGGCTCTAGCGGAGTATCCCTTCCAGGAAGTCGCTGCCCAGCCGGGCCAGGACCGCTATGTCCAGCTGGTGCTGTACGTACCGGCCACGGCGGCGCGTGGTGACCAGGCCCGCCTTCTTCAGGACGCTGAGGTGCCGGGATATCTCCGGGGCCGTCATGCCCTGCGTCTGCGCCAGCTCGCTCGTGGTGTGGGCGCCGCGGGCCAGATAGCGGCAGAGGCGCATCCGGACGGGGTGGGACAGGGCCGTCATGCGCAGCGCCAGCTGCTCGACGGAGGGCGGGGCGGCGAGTTCGGGGGAGCCGACCGGATAGTGCAGCACCGGCTGCCAGCCGTGCCGGTACAGGACGGACAGGTGGGGCCAGCCGAGGCTGGTCGGGACGAGGAGGAGGCCGCCGTCCAGCGTGGCCGTACGGCCCACGCTCAGCTTGTCGACCGTGATCCGTTCGGCGGCCTCGTCGAGCGTGACCACCGGGGACACGGCGGCCAGCGCCTCCGCGAGGCCCTTGCGGCGCAGGAGGTCGGTCTTGTGGCGGGCGTCCGCCGTCAGTTGGTGGCGCAGCCGGGACCAGACCTCCGCGAAGAACGCCTCGTCGCAGTCCTGGAGGAACTGCCGCAGCCAGCGCCGGATCCTCGGCGGGTCGGTCAGCAGCAGCTCGCTGAACCGCACCTGCCCCGGGCCCCGCGCGGCGGCCAGCTCAAGGGCGCGCTGCCGCAGCCCGGCGTCGACGAGAGGGCTCGGTCCGTCGCCGTAGGGCATCGCGCAGCCGAACTCCAGGGCCGCGTCCACGAACTGTTCGTCCGTCAGCTTGTCCAGCAGGTCCAGCTCCTCGGCGAGCGTGGCCCCGGGGAGTGCGGCGCCGCCGGGGATGCCCGCGCAGGGCAGGAACAGGTCGGAGAACGTCGTCCGCCACAGGAAGTCCGCCTCGCACATCCGGTCGGCGAGATGGGAGTCGAGCCGGGCCGTCACCCCCGTCACCCAGCCCTGCAGACCGGGATGGTGCCCCGGCTCGGACAGCGCGTGCAGCGCCATGCCGAGCTCGGCCAGGGGCGAGGGGACGACGGCGACCCTCTCCGGCCGCAGCCCCGCGATGTCGATGTGCACGCTCATGACCTCATGGTGCACCCCGCCACTGACAAGGCCCGCGTCGATTGACGGCGGCCGTCAATCGACGCGACTTCACGGCCGCGGCGGCGCAGCCCGGGAGCACCGGGGTAGCCGCGCAGCCCACGAATCCCCCTGTCCACGTCCGAGAAGGCGAACAGCCATGAGCATCACCCAGCACTACCTCCTCGACACCTACCGGGCCCGGAAGCTCGGCGAACCGGACCCGCCGGCGCCCGGGGCCCAAGTCCGGCAGGTGGTACGTGAGGTACGAGACCAGCGGCGGTTCCGTGCGGTCCTCGCCGGGCGTCCGGCCCATGGGCGGATACGGCAGGCCCTGGGCCGGTGGCTGCACCTGCGGTCGCGCTCTACCTGCTGACCGCCCCCGCCGCGCCGACGGCTTCCGCCTTGCCGGCCTCCTCTTCGAGCCGGGACACGAACCCGGCGACCGCCGACTTCACGTCCTCGGCCGTCCACTCCAGGCCCGCGGCCCGGACGGACACCTCGGTGAACGCCAGGCCCGGTCCCTTCGGGTCCCAGGCGTCCGCGAACAGGAGGGTGCCCGTCTCCTCTCCGTGCCGGACGGCGGCCTCCGCGAGCACGTCGGGGTCGTACGGCAGCCAGACCTGGAACTCGTTGGTGTGCGGCACCTCGGGGTGGACGCGTACCCAGGGCACCCCGGCCGCCGCGAACCCCTCGCGCAGCGCGTCGGCCACCACGCGCGCGTGAGCGACGTACTCGGGCAGCCGGGGCAGCTCACGCTCCAGCCCCGCGAGGGCGGACAGCACCGTCGGGAACTGCTGGAAGATCTGGCCGCCGTACCGGTGCCGCCAGGTCTTCGCCTCCTCGATGAGGCTCTTCGGGCCCGCGAGCGCGGCGCCGCCGAAGCCGTCGAGGGACTTGTAGAAGGACACATAGACGCTGTCCGCGAGGTCCGCTATCTCGTCCAGGGGGCGGCCGAAGTGGACGGTGGACTCCCACAGGCGTGCGCCGTCGAAGTGCACGACGGCGTCCCTTTCGCGGGCGGCCGCCACGACCTCGGTGAGGTCCTCCCAGGACGGCAGCACGAAACCGGCGTCCCTGAGGGGGAGTTCGAGCATCAGCGCACCGAAGGGCTCCTCGAAGTCGCGTACCTCGTCGGCGGTAGGCAGCTGGGGCCCGCTCGTCACCCGCACCGGGCGCAACCCGCTGACCTGGCTGAACGCGTTCCGCTCGTGCACCTCGGGGTGGGCCAGTGCGTGCAGGGCGACGGTGGGGCTGCCGGTGCGGCCCGCCCAGCAGCGCAGCGCCACCTGCTGGGCCATGGTGCCCGTCGGGAAGAACGCGGCGGCCTCCTTGCCGAGCAGCCCCGCGACCTTCTCCTCCAGGGCCTCGACGACGCCGTTGCCGTAGATGTCAGCTGGCTCGTCCAGGTCGTACACGTCCTGCACGCGGTCCAGCAGCGCCAGGCGCTCCCGGAGCGTGCCCAGGAAACCGGGGCGCGCGAGGACGCGCTCCGCGCTCCGGTACGCGCCGATGCGCCGCTTGCGGCGCCGCTTGCGCCGCTCTTGGTCTGATATCTGGTCTTCGTCCGATGTCGGGTCGGAGTGCCCCTCGACCTGCTGCGCCGCATCGCTCATACCCCGGATCATGCCCGGCGTGGGTACGGGCGGGCACACGGTTTTCCCCGGAGCTTGCCGGGCGGCGGTGCCGTGGCGTAACCCACAGCCTGTGGACAACCGGACGCCCTTCGAACCGATCGCGTTAACATGACGAGAAATCGTCCGGTACCCGGAGCGGACTGGAACGGGAAGGCCGCCGTCGCGTGAGTACAAGCCAACAGCCAGACCCCAGGGACCGTCCCGCGCGGCTCACCGTAGGCGTCGTCGGCGCCGGTCGTGTGGGCCCCGCGCTCGCCGCGTCCCTCCAGCTCGCCGGGCACCGTCCGGTGGCCGTCTCCGGAGTCTCCGACGCCTCCAGGAGGCGCGCCGCGCAGCTGCTGCCCGATGTGCCGCTGGTGCCGCCCGCCGAGGTTCTGGAGCGCGCCGACCTGGTCCTGCTGACCGTCCCGGACGACACCCTGCCCGGCCTGGTGGAGGGGCTCGCCGAGACCGGTGCCGTACGGCCGGGGCAACTGCTCGTGCACACCTCCGGGCGGTACGGCGCCAAGGTCCTGGACCCCGCCCTGCGCGCGGGCGCGCTGCCGCTGGCCCTGCATCCGGCGATGACCTTCACCGGCACTCCCGTGGACGTCCAGCGCCTCGCCGGGTGCTCCTTCGGGGTCACGGCGCCCGAGGAGCTGCGGCTGGCCGCCGAGGCGCTCGTGATCGAGATGGGCGGCGAACCGGAGTGGATCGCCGAGGAGATGCGCCCGCTGTACCACGCGGCGCTCGCGCTCGGCGCGAACCACCTGGTCACGCTGGTCGCCCAGTCCATGGAGCTGCTGCGCGAGGCGGGCGTCGCGGCACCCGACCGGATGCTCGGCCCGCTGCTCGGCGCCGCCCTCGACAACGCCCTGCGCTCCGGCGACGCGGCCCTGACCGGCCCCGTCGCGCGCGGGGACGCCGGCACGGTCGCCGCGCACGTCGCGGAGCTGCGCAAGCACGCCCCGCAGACCGTCGCCGGCTATCTGGCGATGGCCCGCGCGACCGCCGACCGCGCACTCGCCCACGGGCTGCTGAAGCCGGAGCTCGCCGAGGACCTCCTCGGGGTACTCGCCACCGGGACCAACGGCGCCGAGGGAGACGCCCGATGACCACCACCCTGCTGCGCACCGCCGACGAACTGCACGCACGCACGCGTGCCGGCCGCCGCGCCGTGGTGATGACCATGGGCGCCCTGCACGAGGGCCACGCCACGCTGATCCGCACCGCGCGCGAGCTCGCCGGGCCGGACGGCGAGGTCGTCGTCACCGTCTTCGTGAACCCCCTGCAGTTCGGCGCGGGCGAGGACCTCGACCGCTATCCGCGCACCCTGGAAGCCGACCTCGAGCTCGCCGAACTGTCCGGCGCGGACGTCGTGTTCGCGCCCTCGGTGGACGAGGTCTACCCGGGCGGCGAGCCGCAGGTCCGCATCACCGCGGGCCCCATGGGGACGCGCCTGGAGGGCGCCTCGCGCCCCGGCCACTTCGACGGCATGCTCACCGTCGTCGCCAAGCTGCTGCACCTCACCCGCCCCGACCTCGCCCTGTACGGCCAGAAGGACGCCCAGCAGCTCGCCCTGATCCGGCGCATGGTGCGGGACCTGAACTTCGGCGTCGAGATCGTCGGCGTGCCCACCGTGCGCGAGGAGGACGGCCTCGCCCTCTCCAGCCGCAACCGCTACCTCTCGCCCGAGCAGCGGCGCACGGCGCTCAGCCTCTCCCGGGCGCTGTTCGCGGGCAGCGACCGGCACGCCGCCCAGGAGGCGCTGCGCGCACGGGCCCGCGAAGTGCCCGCCACGCACGCGCGTGCCGAGGCGCTCAGCGCCATAGGGGAGTCCCGCGCGGCCGCCGACGCGCACGCCGTCGCGAAGGCGCTCCCGGGCGCCCCGACAGCCGTCCGCGCGGCCGCCCGGCTGATCCTCGACGACGCGGCACGGCTGTCGCCGCCGCTCGAACTGGACTACCTGGCCCTCGTCGACCCCTCGGACTTCACCGAGATCGACGACGACTTCACCGGCGAGGCCGTCCTCGCCGTCGCCGCCCGGGTCGGGACGACCCGGCTGATCGACAACATCCCACTCGTATTCGGAACCCCCGGAGCCGCCTCGTGACCAGCACAGGCATACGACTGCACGCCCCCGCCCCAGGGTGGTCCATCGCCGCGGACGTCGTGGTCGTCGGCTCCGGCGTCGCCGGCTTGACCGCCGCCCTGCGCTGCGAGGCCGCCGGCCTGAAGACGGTCGTCGTCACCAAGGCCCGCCTCGACGACGGCTCCACCCGCTGGGCTCAGGGCGGCATCGCCGCCGCCCTCGGCGAGGGCGACACCCCTGAACAGCACCTGGACGACACCCTGGTGGCGGGCGTCGGCCTGTGCGACGAGAACGCCGTACGCATCCTCGTCACCGAGGGCCCGGACGCCGTGCGCCGCCTCATCGAGACCGGCGCGCACTTCGACGAGTCCGAGGAGGGCGACCTGCAGCTCACCCGGGAGGGCGGCCACCACCGCCGCCGCATCGCGCACGCGGGTGGCGACGCGACCGGTGCGGAGGTCTCCCGGGCGCTCGTCGAGGCCGTACACGCGCGTGGACTGCGCACGATCGAGAACGCGCTGGTGCTGGACCTGCTCACCGACGCGGAGGGCCGCACGGCCGGGGTGAGCCTGCACGTCATGGGCGAGGGCCAGCACGACGGCGTGGGCGCGGTGCACGCCCCCGCGGTCGTCCTCGCGACCGGCGGCATGGGCCAGGTGTTCTCCGCGACCACCAACCCCTCGGTCTCCACCGGCGACGGCGTGGCGCTCGCCCTGCGCGCCGGCGCGGAGGTCTCCGACCTGGAGTTCGTGCAGTTCCACCCCACCGTGCTGTTCCTGGGCGCCGACGCGGAGGGCCAGCAGCCCCTGGTCTCCGAGGCCGTACGCGGCGAGGGCGCGCACCTGGTCGACGCCGACGGCGTGCGCTTCATGCTGGGGCAGCACGAACTGGCCGAGCTGGCGCCCCGGGACGTCGTCGCCAAGGGCATCCTGCGCCGCATGCTGGAGCAGGACGCCGAGCACATGTTCCTGGACGCCCGGCACTTCGGCGCGGAGATGTGGGAGCACCGCTTCCCGACGATCCTCGCCGCCTGCCGCGCCCACGGCATCGACCCGGTCACCGACCCCATCCCGATCGCCCCGGCGGCCCACTACGCCTCCGGCGGCGTCCGCACGGACTCCCACGGCCGCACGACCGTCCCCGGCCTGTACGCGTGCGGAGAGGTCGCCTGCACCGGCGTGCACGGCGCCAACCGCCTCGCCTCCAACTCCCTCCTCGAGGGCCTCGTCTACGCAGAGCGCATCGCGGAGGACATCGCCGCCGCCCACGCGGAGAACGGCCTCCACGCGCGCGTGCCCGAACCCGTCGAGCACCCCGAGGTGCCCGCGCACCCCCTCCTCGCCCCCGAGGACCGCTTCGCGATCCAGCGGATCATGACGGACGGCGCGGGCGTCCTGCGCTCCGCCGACTCCCTCGCCAAGGCCGCCGAACAGCTCCAGCAACTGCACGCAGAGGCCCGCGACGCCCTCGACGAGAACGGCAAGACGTCCGAGCCCGGCGTCGACACCTGGGAGGCCACCAACCTCCTGTGCGTGGCCCGCGTCCTGGTCGCCGCCGCCCTGCTGCGTGAGGAGACGCGCGGCTGCCACTGGCGCGAGGACCGCCCCGAGCGCGACGACACCGCGTGGCGGCGCCACATCGTCGTACGGCTGAATCCCGACCGGACGCTGGCCGTACACACCACGGACACCCCAGACTTCCCCCCGACCCGGCAGCAGCACCGTCCCCAGGAGCAGTGACAGAAGTGAGCACCCCCGACCTTCCCCTCGCCTCGTCCGGAGGCTGCGGCGACGGCTGTGCCTGCGGCGCGGACGCCGACGCCGAGTACCTGGAGTGCGGGCTCGACCCCGCGCTCGCGCAGCTGCTGGCCGACGCCGGACTCGACCCCGTGGAGGTCGAGGACATCGCCAATGTCGCCATCCAGGAGGACCTCGACCACGGGGTGGACGTGACGACCGTGGCCACCATCCCCGAGGAGGCCGTCGCCACCGCCGACTTCACCGCGCGCGAGGCGGGTGTCGTGGCCGGCCTCAGGGTCGCCGAAGCGGTGCTGTCGGTGGTCTGCACGGACGAGTTCGAGGTCGAGCGGCACGTCGAGGACGGCGACCGGGTGGCGGCCGGGCAGAAGCTCCTGTCGGTCACCACGCGCACGCGTGACCTGCTCACCGCCGAGCGCAGCGCGCTCAACATCCTGTGCCGCCTGTCGGGCATCGCCACCGCCACGCGCGCGTGGGCGGACGTTCTCGAGGGCACGAAGGCACGTGTGCGTGACACCCGGAAGACGACCCCGGGTCTGCGCTCCCTGGAGAAGTACGCGGTCCGCTGCGGCGGCGGCGTCAACCACCGCATGTCGCTGTCGGACGCGGCACTGGTCAAGGACAACCACGTCGTCGCCGCGGGCGGGGTCGCACAGGCCTTCAAGGCCGTACGGGAGGCCTTCCCGGACGTCGCGATCGAGGTCGAGGTCGACACGCTGCACCAGCTGCGCGAGGTCGTGGACGCCGGCGCCGACCTGATCCTCCTGGACAACTTCACGCCGGGCGAGTGCGAGGAGGCGGTGGCGCTCGTGCACGGCCGCGCAGCCCTGGAGGCGTCGGGCCGGCTCACCCTGGAGAACGCGAAGGCGTACGCCGACACCGGCGTCGACTACCTCGCCGTAGGAGCCCTGACCCACTCCTCGCCGATCCTCGACATCGGTCTCGACCTGCGAGCGGCGGAGTAGGGACCGGCCATGCTGCTGACGATCGACGTAGGGAACACGCACACCGTCCTGGGTCTCTTCGACGGGGACGACATCGTCGAGCACTGGCGCATCTCCACCGACGCGCGCCGCACGGCGGACGAACTGGCGGTGCTTTTGCAGGGCCTGATGGGCATGCACCCGCTGCTCGGCGACGAACTGGGCGACGGCATCGACGGGATCGCGATCTGCGCGACCGTGCCGTCCGTGCTGCACGAGCTGCGCGAGGTGACGCGCCGGTACTACGGCGACGTGCCCGCGGTGCTGGTGGAGCCGGGCGTGAAGACGGGCGTGCCGATCCTGACCGACAACCCCAAGGAGGTCGGCGCCGACCGCATCATCAACGCGGTGGCGGCGGTCGAGCTGTACGGAGGGCCCGCGATCGTCGTGGACTTCGGTACGGCTACGACGTTCGACGCCGTCTCCGCGCGCGGGGAGTACATCGGCGGTGTCATCGCGCCCGGTATCGAGATCTCCGTCGAGGCGCTCGGCGTCCGCGGCGCACAGCTGCGGAAGATCGAGGTGGCGCGGCCGCGGAGCGTGATCGGCAAGAACACGGTCGAGGCGATGCAGTCCGGGATCATCTACGGGTTCGCCGGCCAGGTCGACGGGGTCGTGAGCCGGATGGCGCGGGAGCTGGCGGAGGACCCGGACGACGTCACGGTCATCGCGACCGGCGGGCTGGCACCGATGGTGCTGGGGGAGTCCTCGGTGATCGACGAGCACGAGCCGTGGCTGACCCTGGTCGGACTGCGGCTGGTGTACGAGCGGAACGTGGCGCGCATGTGAGGCCGGCCCTGCGGCGCAACCGGGTGGCTCGGCCGCGCCACACCCGTCCCCTGTAGCGAAATATGTCGAATTTGTCTGATTAGCGCGTATCGTCGCCGCATGCCCACGCCATACGGATCACGCGGCGGCATGGCGTTCGGCGTGGAGGAGCTGCGTGTGCTCCGCCGCGCCCTCGCCCTCGCCCTTCAGCCAGGCCCCACTCCTGCCGGGGACGTCCAGGACTGCCTCCGTCTCGCCGAGTCGCTAGACGAGGCGATGCGCGAGGGCGCCAGACTGCGTGCCTTCCTGGTGGCCGACCTGGCGCGCTACCGCGCCGCCCTGCCCGCAGCCACGGCCGACTACCTCGTCCTCCTCGAGGAGGCGCTGGGCGCCGGGTACCGCCCGGACCCCGACGACCTCGCCGCCCTGCGGGCGCTGCGCGGCAACCCGGCCGCCTCCGTCCTCCTGGGGCGTTGCCGGATGCTCGCCGAGCAGGACGTACGCGCTCGCCTCGCGGGCGATCCGGCCCGTTCGGCAGCCCCGACCGTCCCCGCCGCCCGCAACCGCCTCACGGCCCTCCAGGGCGGCCTCAAGGGCACCGACGGGCGCCTCGGGCCGGACGTGGACCGGGACCCCGCCAGGAAGCCCGAGAAGAAGCCCGCCGAGAAGCCGGCGGCTCCCAAACCGGCCCCTGCCCCCGCCGCCCCGAAACCGGCCCGTCCCATCCCGACGCCGGGCGAGGTCTTCCCCCGCCGGAAACCGACCCCGCCGTCCGGCTCCAACCCGCCCCGCCACCTCGCCGCCGGCTGACCCGGCCCGAACCGTCGAAACCACCCCAACCCCGCCCCGTCCGCCCCGCCACCCCGTGGCTACCCTGGACGCATGGACTACGTCTCCGCGCTTGTGCCCCCGGTCGTCATGGCCGTGTTCTTCATCGGCGTGATCAGGGTGATCGTGAAGACCCAGGGCGGGGCCAACAAGGCCAAGGAGGACGCTGCCGTCGACGCCGCCATCGCGCGCGCGGAAGGGGTCCGGCAGGGCCCCGCCAAGACCGACGGCTGAGTTCCTCCCGGGCGGCGCCCCCTCGGCGTGCGGCTCCCGCGCGTGCTCGCGGCTTCGAGTCGTACGCCCTTTTTGTTCCCGTATGACGGTGAAAGTGCCCGTTCCGGGGCGCCAATGGGGAGTTCTCCCACTATTGTGCTGAGGTGTGCCTCGCCCATTGGGAGAACTCGAAGACGCGGTCATGACGCGGGTGTGGAAGTGGAACCGCCCGGTGACCGTTCGAGAAGTCCTGGAAGACCTTCAGCAGGAACGGTCCATCGCGTACACCACGGTGATGACCGTTTTGGACAATCTCCATCAGAAGGGCTGGGTGCGCCGGGAGGCGGAAGGCCGCGCCTATCGATATGAGGCCGTCTCCACCAGGGCCGCCTACGCGGCCGCTCTGATGAACGACGCCTGGTCGCAGAGCGACAACCCCGCGGCCGCTCTCGTCGCCTTCTTCGGGATGATGAGCGAGGAACAGCGAGGGGCCCTCAGTGACGCCGTACGCATCGTCCAAGGGCCGGAAACACCCGAAGCGGCCCCGGATACTGCAGGCGAGAACCCCGGGGCGGCACAGGAGGACGACGGGCGATAGCGTCCGCTCATGTCAGCGATGAGTCCCGAAGGCCCCGAAGGCCCCGAAGTCAGCGCTAAAGCCATCACTGTCCGGCGGGCCCGCACCAGCGATGTCACGGCCGTGCGCCGTCTCCTTGACACCTACGTACGCGGCCGCATCCTGCTCGACAAAGCGACGGTCACCCTTTACGAGGACATCCAGGAGTTCTGGGTCGCCGAACGGGACGACAACGCCGAGGTGGTCGGCTGCGGGGCGCTGCATGTGATGTGGGAAGACCTCGCGGAAGTCCGCACTCTTGCGGTGAAGCCCGGCCTGAAGGGCGCCGGTGTCGGACACCAGTTGCTGGAGAAGTTGCTGCACACCGCGCGCTGGCTGGGGGTTCGCCGCGTTTTCTGTCTGACCTTCGAAGTGGACTTCTTCGCCAAGCACGGCTTCGTCGAGATCGGGGAGACACCCGTCGACACCGATGTCTACGCGGAGCTACTGCGTTCCTATGACGAAGGCGTAGCAGAGTTCCTGGGTCTCGAACGGGTGAAACCGAACACCTTGGGCAACAGCCGGATGCTTCTGCATCTGTGATCGCCGATCACCGAGACGTATTCCGCCCGCCCATGCCCTGGTTCCCTATGTCCGAAACGCGTATGTTTCCGGACGCAGTGGGTCTCTGCCCGGGAGTCGGCCCGCACCGGGTCTCGCGCTCGCTCTCTCGCTCAGTCTCTCGATCGGTCTCTCCAAGGGGTTTGTGTTTTTCCGGCAAAAGCGGTTTGCTTTCCGACGTACTGCAGTACTGCATATAACAGGGGACGGCGAAACGGCGGACGCCGCAGGCCCCCGGCCCTCAAGTTATGGATGAAAGGAAATCCGGTGGCACAGAAGGTTCAGGTCCTTCTTGTCGACGACCTCGACGGCGGCGAGGCGGACGAGACTGTCACGTTCGCGTTGGACGGCAAGACTTACGAGATCGATCTCACGACCGCCAATGCGGACAAGCTCCGTGGCCTTCTCGAGCCTTACGTGAAGGGTGGTCGTCGTACCGGAGGCCGCACTTCGGGCGGACGCGGAAAGGCACGCGCCGCTTCCGGCGGCAGCCAGGACACCGCGCAGATCCGCGCCTGGGCGAAGGAGAACGGTTACGAGGTCAACGACCGCGGCCGTGTCCCGGCGTCCATCCGCGAGGCCTACGAGAAGGCCAACGCCTGATCGCTGGTCTACGGCAGGGCCAGCGGCTGGGCGCACGCGCGCCGCAGCCGCAGCCGGTGGCAGTGTGTTGCCACCGTGTCCACAAGTCGCACGAGATCGGGGGCGCCCCCACCGCCCCTCACAGCCGACAGCGTCGGCAGCGAGGCCTCGACCGCGCACCCCGGCTCGGGGGGCCGCAGCCATACGGCGGCCCCCTGCACGCCCGAGCGGCCCACCGGCCGTACACCCCCCGGTCGCGTCCCGGGCGGCAGCGGCGCGTCCATGGCGCAGCCCGCGCCGAGCGCCCTCAGGTCGAGCGGCAGCGCCCCCCACTCCAGCCAGTCCAGCAGCCCCGGCAGCTCCTCCGCGCTGCCCGCGGCCACCAGCAGCCGCATCCGGCCCCCCTGCAGGGCCACCGGAGAAGCCGGCGCGAGATGGCGCAGGCCCGCCCGGCCCGCCTCGGCCGGGACGTCCAGGACGTCGAAGCGGTCGCCCACGCGGAGCCGTACCGGGGACCCGGGGCTTCCCGCGCGCGGGGGCACTGTCGCCCAGCCCAGTTCGTTCTCGTAGAACCGGCTGACCCGATCGCCCGGATCGAGCGGCCGACGGGGGAGCGGGACCGTGGGGAGGCTGCCAACCATGCCAAGGGCAACCGCCCGAAGAGCTTGCAAGTTACGCTGGGTGTACTGACGAATGCGCAGAGTGTCGAAAAAGGGGGCGTGTGGGGGTGCGGGGCAGCGCAAGGTTGTTCGCCCATAGCGGAGGGAACCGGTGCGCGCGGCATGGAGTGTCAGTCCCAGCGGGTAAGACATCCCTAGTGGGAGGGGGCGACACGCAGGCAAGGTGGTCTCACGTTCGCCATCGGCGTAGTGATGGTGAGGGTAACCACCTGGCCTGCGGGAACATCGTCTCGCACCATCGGGTTGGAGCAGATGTCGGCGTCACGGGTCAGGAGGCCATCGACGGTGTCGGCAGTTGGAATGAGCGGTCCCCGCTTGCGGGACTAAGCTGCGGAAGGACAGGGAGGGGAAGTTCCCCCCACTGCCTGACCGCTCTGAGGAGCGATTAACGATGTTCGAGAGGTTCACCGACCGCGCGCGGCGGGTTGTCGTCCTGGCTCAGGAAGAAGCCCGGATGCTCAACCACAACTACATCGGCACCGAGCACATCCTCCTGGGCCTGATCCACGAGGGTGAGGGTGTCGCCGCCAAGGCCCTTGAGAGCCTCGGGATTTCGCTCGAGGCGGTCCGCCAGCAGGTGGAGGAGATCATCGGCCAGGGCCAGCAGGCCCCGTCCGGGCACATCCCCTTCACCCCCCGTGCCAAGAAGGTCCTGGAGCTGTCGCTCCGCGAGGCCCTTCAGCTGGGCCACAACTACATCGGCACGGAGCACATCCTGCTCGGCCTGATCCGCGAGGGCGAGGGCGTCGCCGCCCAGGTCCTGGTCAAGCTGGGCGCAGATCTCAACCGCGTGCGGCAGCAGGTGATCCAGCTGCTCTCCGGTTACCAGGGCAAGGAGACCGCCGCCGCCGGCGGGCCTGCCGAGGGCACCCCCTCGACGTCCCTGGTCCTCGACCAGTTCGGCCGGAACCTCACCCAGGCCGCTCGTGAGTCCAAGCTCGACCCGGTCATCGGGCGCGAGAAGGAGATCGAGCGGGTCATGCAGGTGCTGTCCCGCCGTACCAAGAACAACCCGGTCCTGATCGGTGAGCCCGGCGTCGGCAAGACCGCCGTCGTCGAGGGTCTCGCCCAGGCCATCGTCAAGGGCGAGGTGCCCGAGACCCTCAAGGACAAGCACCTCTACACCCTGGACCTCGGCGCGCTGGTCGCCGGCTCCCGCTACCGCGGTGACTTCGAGGAGCGCCTGAAGAAGGTGCTCAAGGAGATCCGCACCCGCGGCGACATCATCCTGTTCATCGACGAGCTGCACACGCTGGTCGGTGCGGGTGCCGCCGAGGGCGCCATCGACGCCGCTTCGATCCTGAAGCCGATGCTGGCCCGCGGTGAGCTGCAGACCATCGGTGCGACCACGCTGGACGAGTACCGCAAGCACCTGGAGAAGGACGCGGCCCTCGAGCGCCGCTTCCAGCCGATCCAGGTCGCCGAGCCGTCCCTGCCGCACACGATCGAGATCCTCAAGGGTCTGCGCGACCGGTACGAGGCCCACCACCGCGTCTCCATCACCGACGAGGCGCTGGTCCAGGCCGCCACCCTGGCCGACCGCTACATCTCGGACCGCTTCCTGCCGGACAAGGCGATCGACCTGATCGACGAGGCCGGTTCCCGGATGCGCATCCGCCGGATGACGGCTCCGCCGGACCTGCGCGAGTTCGACGAGAAGATCGCGGGCGTGCGCCGCGACAAGGAGTCCGCGATCGACTCGCAGGACTTCGAGAAGGCCGCTTCCCTGCGCGACAAGGAGAAGCAGCTGCTGGCCGCCAAGGCCAAGCGGGAGAAGGAGTGGAAGGCCGGCGACATGGACGTCGTCGCCGAGGTCGACGGCGAGCTGATCGCCGAGGTCCTCGCGACCGCCACCGGCATCCCGGTCTTCAAGCTGACCGAGGAGGAGTCCTCGCGTCTGCTGCGCATGGAGGACGAGCTCCACAAGCGGGTCATCGGCCAGGTCGACGCCGTCAAGGCGCTGTCGAAGGCGATCCGTCGTACGCGCGCGGGCCTCAAGGACCCGAAGCGTCCCGGTGGTTCGTTCATCTTCGCCGGCCCGTCCGGTGTCGGTAAGACCGAACTCTCCAAGGCCCTCGCGGAGTTCCTCTTCGGTGACGAGGACGCGCTGATCTCCCTCGACATGTCGGAGTTCAGCGAGAAGCACACGGTGTCGCGTCTCTTCGGTTCGCCCCCCGGATACGTGGGCTACGAAGAGGGCGGCCAGCTGACCGAGAAGGTCCGCCGCAAGCCGTTCTCCGTCGTCCTCTTCGACGAGGTCGAGAAGGCCCACCCGGACATCTTCAACTCGCTGCTGCAGATCCTGGAGGACGGTCGTCTGACCGACTCCCAGGGCCGGGTCGTGGACTTCAAGAACACGGTCATCATCATGACGACCAACCTCGGCACCCGGGACATCTCCAAGGGCTTCAACCTGGGCTTCGCGGCGCAGGGTGACACCAAGTCCAACTACGAGCGCATGAAGAACAAGGTCTCGGACGAGCTCAAGCAGCACTTCCGGCCCGAGTTCCTCAACCGCGTCGACGACGTGGTCGTCTTCCCGCAGCTGACCCAGGCCGACATCCTCGCGATCGTCGACCTGATGATCAGCAAGGTGGACGAGCGCCTCAAGGACCGGGACATGGGCATCGAGCTCTCCCAGTCCAGCAAGGAACTGCTGTCCAAGAAGGGTTACGACCCGGTGCTGGGTGCGCGGCCGCTGCGCCGCACCATCCAGCGCGAGATCGAGGACACGCTCTCCGAGAAGATCCTCTTCGGTGAGCTGCGCCCCGGGCACATCGTGGTCGTGGACACCGAGGGCGAGGGCGACAGCCAGACCTTCACCTTCCGTGGCGAGGAGAAGTCGGCGCTGCCCGACGTCCCGCCGATCGAGCAGGCGGCCGGCGGTGCCGGGCCGAACCTGAGCAAGGAGGCGTAGGCCTCACGGCGACGCCAGAAGGGGCCGGTGCTTTCGAGCACCGGCCCCTTCGTCATGCCTGCCTGCGGTTACGACAACTGCCCGTTGTAGTCAGGGAGCTTGAACGTCTTGTCGGCGTGGCCACCCGAGAGGTCGGTGGCGCTGTTGCCGATGTTCGCGATGATGTCGTAGCCCTTGTTCTCGATGTCGACGCGCTGGGCGGTCTTGTAGGCGGCGACGTCCTTGAACAGGTCGAAGAAGCCGCGGACGTACAGACCGGAGACGTCGTAGCCGTCGTGCTCCAGGTTCCACTCGGTGGGCTCTTCGATGATGCCCGGGCGGGCCGTGACGAAGAACAGGGAGACGCCGTGCTCCTGGGCGTACTGAGCGACGTTCAGGACCGGCTTGTTGGCCGGCTGCGGGAAGCTGAAGCCGAAGTCCGTCTCCAGCGCGGTGTTGTCGATGTCGAGGACGATCGCCTGCTTCTCGCCCGGCTCGGCCGCGGCGATCCGCTCCTTCAGATAGGGCAGCGCCTGGTCCATCACCGTCTGGCAGTCCTTCTGCCACGTCGCGTAGTCGACGCCCGAGGCACTCGTCGCTGCGTCGGCGGGGGTGGCCAGGGCCACGAGGGCAGATGCGGAGACTGCGGTGACCACTGCGCGGAGCGCCCAGGGGCGTCTGCTCGTCATGGTGGGGGGTCCTCTCACGTCCGTATGCCGTTGTCTTGTGCATGTTCGGCGCCGAGGGTGGCGTGAGGGGAACCGTAGGGTTACTGGGCGGTAAGTGGCCAGAGATGTGCGTCACATGACGGGTTGTTCTGCGGGAGGGAGGATCTTGCGGGCCGGTGACATGACGCACAGGCGATTCGGCCGGTACTAGGACGGATAGTGGGCGGGTTTGCCCTAGGAAAGCGGGGTCGCTTTTCTCGAGCTTTCTGGAACCCCAGGGGTGATTCTGCCGTCGCGGCCTGATTCGTCCGTTATTGGTGCTGTGTCAAGAAGAGGGAAGTTTTGGGGTGAAGTACTAGCGCCCGTCGTACATCACACGTTTTGGGCTTGGTGGGTCTCGGGGTTACCAAGGGATGGTCCATCCGGCAGCCGCTTGTGCGCCGGGTGGTTTTCTCTGCCCCCGACTTTCCGAGGTTTCCATGTCTTCGCGTGTCACGTCCCGCTCCTCCCGTACGTCCCTGCTGCGCAGCCGTGCGGCCGTCCTGGCCGCCGGCCTCGGAATGTCGGTCGTGCTGGGGGCAGGGGTCGCGGCCGCCGCCGATGCGACCTCCGCATCCAGTGCGGCGAGCGCCGTCAAGGCGCAGGCCGCCGCGCAGGCCAAGGCCGCCGCGAGCGCGAAGAAGGCCGCCCAGGCCGCCGCGGCGAAGAAGGCGGCCGCCGAGAAGGCCGCCCAGGCCGCCGCCGCCAGGAAGGCCGCCTCCTGGATGCACCCGGTGGAGAAGTACCGGCTCTCCGCGAGCTTCAACCAGGCCGGCGGCATGTGGCAGTCCACCCACAGCGGGCAGGACTTCGCGGTGCCGAGCGGCACGGACGTCGTCGCCGCGCACGGCGGCACCGTCGTCAAGGCCGGCGGCAACGGCGCCGGTGACGGGCCCGCGTACGGCAACGCCATCGTGATCAGGCACGGCAACGGGACCTATTCGCAGTACGCCCATCTGTCGCGGATCGACGTCAGGGTCGGCCAGGTCGTCGCCACCGGACAGCACATAGCCCGGTCCGGGAACACCGGTAACTCCAGCGGCCCGCATCTGCACTTCGAGATCCGTACGACCCCGAACTACGGGTCGGCCGTCGACCCGGTCGCGTTCCTGCGCGCCAAGGGTGTGACCGTCTGAGGCGTGTCGGCCGCCTATGCCGGGTGAGTGGCCTGATGCGCCCGCGTTACCAGGTCGGTGGCGACCTCCAGGACGGCCTTGCGCTTGTCCTCGGGGTCGGCCTCGATGTCGCCCAGCGCAAACATCCCGGCATGCAGCGTGAACATCGCGCTGACGCAGCGCACCTGGTCGATCAACGCGGCGTCCGGGTCGATGAGGATGTCGCGCATGCCCATCATGCGGTTGCGGAAGGTCTCGCCGATGCGCAGTTCCTTCACCGTGCTCTGGTTCTCCTGCATGAAGCGGAAGAGCGGGGCCGCGCCGGCCAGGGTGTCGCTGTAGCGGCGGATGATCTCGTGCTTGGTCTCCAGCGACTGCGGCTGCCGTTTGCCCCACTCGATCAGTTCCACGATCGGCTGTGAGAGGTCGTCGAAGATGCTGACGAGGATCTCTTCCTTCGTCTTGAAGTGGTAGTAGAGCGCCGCCTTGGTGACGTCGAGGCGCTCGGCGATCTCGCGCAGCGACGTCTTCTCGTAGCCCTGCTCGGCGAAGAGTTCGAGCGCCACGTCCTGAATGCGCTGGCGGGTGTCTCCGCGGCGCTGCTGCTTGGTGCCGTCCATGGTGCCGCCCATCCTCGCACTCCAGAGAAACTTACTTGACGCCCGGCTAGTTACGGGGCTACCTTCCCAGTGTAGTCAACTAGCCGGGCGGCAAGTAAGTAGCTGGCCGGGGGGAGATGCCCAGGGGAGTGGGGACGATGGCGGACACACAGACGGCCGAGACGAAGCCGGACAAACAGCCGAAGAGCATACGGGTCGTGCTGCTCGCGCTCATGATCACCATGATGCTCGCGATGCTCGACAACATGATCGTGGGCACCGCGATGCCGACCATCGTGGGCGAGCTCGGCGGGCTCGAGCATCTGTCCTGGGTGGTCACGGCGTACACACTGGCGACCGCGGCCTCCACCCCGATCTGGGGCAAGCTCGGCGACATGTACGGGCGCAAGGGCGCCTTCATGACCTCGATCGTGATCTTCCTGATCGGCTCCGCGCTCAGCGGCATGGCGCAGAACATGGGCGAGCTGATCGGTTTCCGCGCGATCCAGGGACTTGGCGCGGGTGGTCTGATGGTCGGTGTCATGGCGATCATCGGTGACCTGATACCGCCGCGGGAGCGGGGCAAGTACCAGGGCATGATGGCCGGCGTCATGGCACTCGCGATGATCGGCGGTCCGCTGGTCGGCGGCACCATCACCGACAACTGGGGCTGGCGCTGGTCGTTCTACATCAACCTGCCGCTCGGCGTGGTGTCCCTCGGTCTGATCAGTGCCGTACTGCATCTGCCGAAGAAGCGGGCCAAGGCGGGTATCGACTACCTCGGTGTCGCGCTGCTGACCGTCGGCATCACCTCGATCGTGCTCGTCACCACCTGGGGCGGTACGCAGTACGCGTGGACGTCCGCGCGGATCATGGAGCTCATCGGGATCGGCGTCGCCGCGCTCATCGGGTTCGTGTTCTGGCAGACGAAGGCCGCGGAGCCGATCGTGCCGCTGCACATCTTCCGCAGCCGCAACTTCACGCTGATGTCGCTCATCGGCTTCATCACCGGGTTCGTGATGTTCGGTGCGACGCTGTACCTGCCGCTGTACCAGCAGTCCGTGCAGGGTGCGTCCGCGACCAACTCCGGGTTGCTGCTGCTGCCGATGCTCGGCGCGATGCTGGTGACCTCGATGGTGGCGGGGCGGGTGACCACCAACACCGGCCGCTACAAGGTCTTCCCGGTCGTCGGCAGCGTCCTGATGACCGTCGGGCTCTACCTGCTGTCCACGATGGACACCGGCACCTCGCGGTTCACCTCCGGTGTGTTCATGGCGGTCGTGGGGCTGGGCATGGGCTGCCTGATGCAGATCACCATGCTGGTGGCGCAGAACAGCGTGGAGATGAAGGACATGGGTGTCGCGTCCTCCTCCACCACCCTGTTCCGTACGCTCGGTTCGTCCTTCGGCGTCGCGATCATGGGCGCGCTGTTCAACAACCGGGTCCAGCACGTCATGGCCGAGCGGGCCGGGTCGCTGGGGGCGAAGATCACCGAGAAGTCGGCGGCGCTTGACGCCAAGAGCCTGGCGAAGCTGCCGGCCGTGGTGCGGGAGGCGTACCAGCACGCGGTGTCCGCGGGCACGCACTCCGCCTTCCTGCTGGGGGCTGTGGTGGCCGTGGGCGCGCTGGTGGCGGCGGTCTTCGTGAAGGAGGTCGCGCTGCGGGGGACGGGGCCGGCCGCGCCCAAGTCCGACGACGAGACGGTGGCGCAGGCGCCGATCGTCGAGGCCGTCTGATCCGCGAGTGAGCTGAAGGTCCCCCGGTGGGTGTCCGCCCCGGGGGGCCTTCGTCGTGTTTTCACGCCCCCGCCGCCCCTGCCCGTCCCGTCCCAGGAGCTCTGCCCCTTCGCGCCCCGCCAAGGGGCTTCGCCCCCTGGACCCCCAACGGCCTGAACGGCCTCGTCCTCAAACGCCGGACGGGCCGAAAATGCCTGCCCGGCCGAAACGTGAATGCGGGAGGGCTGAGCGGGGCTGCCCCCTGCCCGGCGTCAAAAGTGAGGGGCGGAATCGTCTACGGCAGCAGCGGGTAACTACCCGTGTTCGTCGGCGCATGCTCCGGCAGCCACAGCACCGCCACCGCGCCCTCCGCCGGCACATGGTCCGGTGCGCCCGCCGGGCGTACGTTGCGGAAGGTCAGGCGGGCGCCCAGCACGCGGGCCTGACCCGCGGCGATCGTGAGGCCGAGGCCGTGGCCGTGGCCGGCCCGGTCGGCGCTGCCCGTGCGGAAGCGGCTCGGGCCCTCGGCGAGGAGGTCGGACGGGAAGCCGGGCCCGTGGTCGCGGACCCGGATGACCCGGCCCTCCACGGTGACCTGGATCGGCGGCTTGCCGTGCCGGGCGGCGTTGGCGAGCAGATTGAACAGCACGCGTTCCAGGCGGCGCGGATCGGTCGTGAGCATCGACTCGTGCACCACCCGCACCTCGACGGCCGGGTCCTTCGCCGCCACCCGCCGGGTGACGAACTCGCCGAGCAGGATGTCCTGCAGTTCGGCCCGCTCGGAGGCGCTGTCGAGGCGGGCCACCTCCAGGACGTCCTCGACCAGGGTGCGCATGGCCTTCGCGCGGTCCAGGACCAGCTCCGTCGGGCGGCCCGGCGGAAGCAGTTCGGCGGCCGTCAGCAGGCCGGTCACCGGGGTGCGCAGCTCGTGTGCGATGTCCGCGGTGACCCGGCGCTCGGCCTCCAGGCGCTGCTGCAGGGTGTCCGCCATGGCGTCCACCGCGCGCGCGAGGTCGTCGGTCTCGTCCCGTACGACCCCGCCGATGGCGTCCCGCACCCGTACGTCCGACTCGCCCCTGGCGACCTGGTTCGCGGCGGCCGCCGCCTTGCGCAGCCGGCGCGAGAGCTGACCGCCTATGAGCACGCCCAGCGCGCTGCCGCCGAGGACCACCGCGATGGAGCCGATCACCAAGGCCTGGTCGAGGTCCTTGAGGGTGCTGCGGTCGGTGAACCCGGTGTGCAGCGACAGCACATGCCCGTCCTTGACCGGCACGGCGGCCCAGATGTCCGGCGAGCCGCCCGGCCGGTCGGTCACATACGTGGCCCGTCGGCCCTCCTCGACCTTCTCCCGCAGCGCCGAGGGCAGCTGCGGGTCGTCGATCTTGATGTTGGGGAAGAGGGTGCGGCTGGGGATCTCGTAGTTGCGCTGCGCGATCAGGATGCGCTCGTCCGCGAGGTCGCGCGCGCTGTCCAGCATCGAGACCCGGGCCGCGTTGTGCACGACCAGGCTCAGTGCGATCGCCACCAGCGCGCCGACCAGTGCGATGGCCGCGCTGAGTTTCCATCTGAGGCCCGTGCGCATGCCCGTACCGTCTGCGGCGTTCGCAGCGGCCGGATTCCGGAAGATCCCCCGCATGTCCTTGGTGTCCCCGCTCAGGCCTTCAACTTGTAGCCGAAGCCGCGGACCGTCTCGATCCGGTCCTGGCCGATCTTCGTACGCAGTCGCTGCACGTGGACGTCCACCACGCGCGTGTCCCCGCCCCAGCCGTAGTCCCACACCCGCTCCAGCAGTTTGTCACGCGACAGGACCGTGCCGGGCGCGGAGGAGAACTCCAACAGGAGCCGCATCTCGGTCGGGGTCAGCGCCACCGGCTGTCCGGCCCGGCGCACCTCCATGCCCTCGGTGTCGATCTCCAGCTCGCCGAAGCTCAGTACCCCGCCGGCCACCTCGGCAGGCCCCTCGTCCGCCCGGTCGCCGCCGCTGGCGTGCCCGAAGCGCCGCAGCACCGCACGGATGCGCGCGACCAGCACGGCACCGTCGAACGGCTTGGTCACATAGTCGTCAGCACCCGCCTCCAGGCCCAGTACGACGTCGATCGAGTCGGCCCGCGCCGACAGCATGATCACCGGCACGGTCGACTCGTCGCGGATACGGCGGCACAGGCTGACGCCGTCCAGTCCGGGCACCATGACGTCGAGCAGCGCGATGTCGGGGCGGTTCGCCCGGAACGCCTCCAGGCCGGACAGCCCGTCGGGCATCGCGGTGACCGCGAAGCCGTCCCGCTCCAGGGCGAGCTGGGTGGCCTCGCGGATGACGTCGTCGTCCTCGACGAACAGGACGTGGGTCTGGTCTGCCATCCCGCTGCTCTCAGTTCTCGTGTCGGTCGTGGCGTGCTCACTGCTGCCGGGTGATCGGTCCGAGCGGCCCGAACGGTTCACGAACGCGGCGACGCCTCGCCCCCGACGGCCTTGCTGTAGTCGTTGCGCGTGTTGTACCGCTTGACGAAGTGGCCCGATGCCCAGATGTACGTGGTCACGATCTCACCGGACGGACTCGACATCGGATCATTCTTCTCGTACACCTGCTTGGTCACCACCAGGTCGCCGCGGTCTATCTCCGCGTAGACCGGGGGTTCCTCGGTCCGGAAGACATTCTCGTACCGACCGCCTTGTTCGCGGTACACATACGAGCCGACACCGACCGCGTCCCCGCAGGTCAGCACGTTCACCACGATGTCGTCGGAGTACCCGCCGGTCAGCTCGCCGTACGACACGTCGATCGGGTACTCGTCGGCGACGCACGGCTTGAGGCCGCGCTTGACCTCCGCCGAGACCATCGGGTCGTCCTTGACGAGCTTGACCGCGTCCACGTGCGTGGTCTTGGAGGGGCTGGGTGTGGGTGAGGCGGCGGCGCCCATCACCGAGTCGGCGTGCGCCGGGCCCTCGTCACGGGCGCCGGTGCCGCCGGTACCGCAGGCGGAGACGAAAAGGGCGAGGGCGGCGAGCACGGCCATCGCCGTGTACGCCGCCTGCAAGGTCCCTCGGCCCGAGTCGGTCAGACCGCGCAACGCTCCTGCTCCCCACGCTCCAGCGCGCGTGCGTCCAGATCGCGGCTCTCCAGCTCCTCGCGGAGCCGGGCGAGCGCCCGGTGCAGCGTGCTCTTGACCGTTCCGGCCGACATGCCCAGGGCCGCGGCCGTCTCCTCCGTCGACATCTGTTCCCAGTGTCGCAGGACAACGACGCTTCGCTGCTTGGGAGCCAGCACCTTCATGATGTCCATCAGCAGGGCGCGGTCCGCGTGCTGCTCGGTGGAGTCGTCGACCGAGGCGTCCGGCAGCTGCTCGGTGGGGACCTCCTCCAGTTTCCGGGCCCGCCACCACTCGGTCCGCGTGTTGATCATCACGCGCCGCAGGTAGGCGTCCGCGAGCCGCTTGTCCGCGATGCCCTCCCAGCGGCCGTATGTCCGCACCAGCGCGGTCTGGAGCAGGTCCTGGGCGTCCACGGGGTCCGGGACCAGTCGGCGGGCGCTGCGCAGCAGCGCGTCCTGCCGCGTGCGGACATACTCCTCGAACTCGAGCACCTCGCCCTGCGCCATGTCGAACCGCCTCCCGATCCCCGTTGCCCGCCGGCTTGATCGCCGTCGGCCTGTTCCGTAAACACAGCCCGCTTCTGCCGGGCATGCAAATGAAGCTACGGAGGTGTTGTCACGGCGTTGTCCGGGACAACGCTCGGCTAGCAATCGGCTGTACGTCGGTTGTGTAACGGACGTAGGAACGGGGTAAACGGCTGCACCGAATTGCTCTGCTATGGGGCGATTTGGCAGGGCGAGTGTATGTAATCCGGCGTGATGTTACGAGGGTTACGTCAACGGCAGCCGATACAAACCACCGGACAGCGGCTCCACGAGACCGTCCGCCACGAGCCCGTCGAGCGCCCGCGCGCGCTGCACCGGCTCGTGCCACACCCGGTCGAGGGCCGACTGCGGTACGGGCGCGTGGGCCTCACGCAGTACGGCGAGCAGCTTGCCGCGCACCTGCCGGTCCGTCCCCGCGTAGGTCTGGCCGCGCCGCGGCGGCCCGTCGTGCTCGGGCTTGCCCGCGAGCCGCCAGGCGCACTGCGCGGCGATGGGGCAGCGGTGGCAGGTCTCGTTCTTGGCGGTGCAGACGAGCGCGCCGAGTTCCATGGAGGCGGCCGCCCAGCGCGCCGCGGTCCGCTCGTCCTCGGGCAACAGTGCGCGGGCGAGCTTGCGTTCGGCGGCGGTGGTCGCGTTCGGGGGGTACTGGACGCCGGTGACGGCGCGCGCGAAGACCCGGCGGACGTTGGTGTCGAGCACCGCGTGCCGCTGCCCGTACGCGAAGGAGGCGACGGCCGCGGCCGTGTACTCGCCGATGCCGGGCAGCGCGAGGAGCTGGGCGTGGTCGGTCGGTACGTCCCCGCCGTGCCGTTCCGTTATGGCCACGGCGGCGCCGTGCAGCCGCAGGGCGCGGCGCGGGTAGCCGAGCCGGCCCCAGGCGCGGACCGCCTCGCCCGGTGCCTCCCGGGCCAGGTCGGCGGGGCGCGGCCAGCGGGCCAGCCACTGCTCGTAGACGGGCAGCACACGGCTGACCGGCGTCTGCTGCAGCATGAACTCGCTGACCATCACACCCCAGGGGCCGGCTTCCGGGAGCCGCCACGGCAGGTCGCGGGCGTGTTCGTCGAACCAGTCGATGACGGAGGCATGGAGGGTCTCGTGGTCCGCACCGAGAGGGGAACCGGCGAGGGTGTCGGCCGGGCCGTCGGCGGGGCTGCTGTGCGGGGGCTTCGTGGGCGCAGTCATGGCGTTTCCGATCCTGCCATGGCCCCGGTCGGTTGGGCCGCCGTCCCGCGTGCGGTGCGTCGTGCGGACCGGAATGATGATCCGGAAAAGTTGACGAACCGGCGGCGGGTGGGGCCAGCGAACCGCCCGATCTCTCGTACAGTTTGCGCCGTGGGATCTCTGCGCAATCCTGTCGGTCCGCTCCCCTCCTCCATCTACTGGCGCCGGAGGGCCGTACTCGTGTCTGTGGTTGCCTTGTTGGCGCTGCTGATCATGTGGATCGTCCTGTCGGGCGGTGGCGGCGGCAAGAAGGACGACGGGGCGAACGGCCACACCCCCGCGCCCACGATCACTGCGGGGCCGTCGAGTTCGGGTCCCGCGATCAGCCAAGCGCCGGGCGGGCGTGACGAGTCGAGCGGCGGGGGCTCCAGCGGGTCGGATTCCGGGGGCAGTTCGGGGTCCGGTTCCGGTTCCGGCTCCGGGGCGGGCGGCTCCGAGGGGGCGGCCGGCGGCGGTACGGCCGGTGCGGGCTCCGGTATCGGGGTCGGCCGGGGAGACACGATTCCGGCGAGTTCCACCATCCCCAACTGCACCACGAGCGCGGTGACGTTGACGGTGCGGAGCCTCCACAACACGTACTCGCCCGGTCAGACGCCGACGCTGCTGCTGACCGCGACGAACACCTCGGGCCTCGACTGCAAGATCGACCTCGGGCCGAAGAGCGCGGTGCTGACGATCACCGAGGCGGGCAGCGACAACAACTACTGGTCGTCCGCCGACTGCCCCCAGGGCCCGGGCAGCCTGGTGTTCCGGGTGCCCAACCGCAGCAGCATCACTTACACCGTGAAGTGGGACCGCAAGCCGAGCGCTCCCCAGTGCGCGACGCCTCCGGCGGGGTCGGCCGGGGCGGGTACGTATCTGGTGGAGGCGGCGGCGCCGGGGTTCGCGAAGTCGCAGATCTCGTTCATGCTCAAGGACGACTAGACGCTCCGCTGGGGTGCGCCGCGATGGGGTCGTTGTTTGTCTGCGGCTTCGTTGTGGCTGGTCGCGCCCGCGCGGCGGAACCGCACATTGATACAGCCCCGCGCCCTTTGGGGCGCGACTCAGACGTAACGCTCCAGAATGGACGACTCCGCCAGCCTGGACAGGCCCTCGCGTACGCTGCGGGCGCGGGCCTCGCCCACGCCGTCGACCGTCTGGAGGTCGTCGACGCTTGCGGCGAGCAGTTTCTGCAGGCCTCCGAAGTGCTCCACGAGACGGTCGATGATGGCGCCCGGAAGGCGCGGCACCTTGGCGAGGAGGCGGAAGCCGCGCGGCGAGACTGCCGAGTCGAGCGCCTCCGGTGAGCCCGTGTAGCCCAGCGCCCTTGCCACCGTGGGCAGTTCGAGGAGCTCGGCATGGGTGAGGGCGTCCAGTTCGTAGAGCGCCTCGTCGACCGTGCGGGAACGCTTGGCGGTGGGCTCGGGGACGTAGTCGCGGACGACCAGCTCGCGCTCGGGCTCCACGCCCGCGATCAACTCGTCGAGCTGCAGGGCGAGGAGACGCCCGTCGGTGCCCAGTTCGACCACGTATTCGGCGATTTCGGTGGCGATCCGGCGCACCATCTCCAGGCGTTGGGCGACCGCCGACACATCGCGGACCGTCACCAAGTCCTCGATCTCCAGTGCGGACAGCGTGCCCGCGACCTCGTCCAGGCGGAGCTTGTAGCGCTCCAGGGTGGCGAGGGCCTGGTTGGCGCGGGACAGGATCGCCGCGGAGTCCTCCAGGACACGGCGCTGACCGTCGACGTACAGGGCGATCAGGCGCATCGACTGGGAGACGGAGACGACCGGGAAGCCGACCTGCTTGGAGATGCGGTCCGCGGTGCGGTGCCGGGTGCCCGTCTCCTCGGTCGGGATCGTGGCGTCGGGCACGAACTGCACGCCCGCCCGGAGGATCTTCGACAGGTCGGAGGAGAGCACGATGCCGCCGTCGAGCTTGCACAGCTCGCGCAGGCGGGTGGCCGTGAACTCGACGTCCAGCACGAAACCGCCGGTGCACATGGTTTCGACGGTCCTGTCGAAGCCGAGCACGATGAGACCGCCCGTGTTGCCGCGGAGTACCCGCTCGAGGCCGTCGCGCAGGCCCGTGCCGGGAGCCACGGCGCTCAGTGAGGCGCGCATCAGGCCATCGGCACCGGAGCTCCCGCCGGACTTTCCGGGAGCTGCCGCCCGGTCGTTGGCTGCCACTGCACTCCTCCGGTCGCAGGTTCTGGGGCGCCCCCATGTCGCACATTCTGTTCGTACGGACGGGCGAGACCAGGGCAAAGTCTACCGGCGGTCCTCCTCGTCCCGTGGGGCCTCTCGGCGACGGGAGCGTGGAAGGACTCTGAGAGCGTCCCCTATGTCGGCGACTTCCAGGACCTTCATCCCGGCAGGGATCTTGCCCGGGTCGCCCGGAACGAGCGCGTGTGTGAAGCCCAGACGGTGTGCTTCGGCCAGTCGCCGCTGGACGCCCGTGACCCGTCTGACCTCGCCCGCGAGGCCGACCTCGCCGATCGCGACCAGGTTCTTGGGCAGCGGGGTGTCGCTGGCCGCCGAGGCCAGCGCGAGGGCGACGGCGAGGTCGGCTGCGGGCTCGGAGAGCTTCACCCCGCCGACCGTCGCGGAGTAGATGTCCCGCTTGCCGAGCGCGCTGATCCGGCCGCGCTGCTCCAGGACGGCGAGCATCATCGAGACGCGGGAGGTCTCCAGACCCGAGGTCGTACGGCGCGGCGAGGGGATCTGCGAGTCGACGGTGAGCGCCTGGACCTCGGCGACCAGGGGGCGGCGGCCCTCCAGGGTGACCGTCAGACAGGTACCGGGGACCGGTTCGTCACGTCTGGTCAGGAAGAGTCCGCTCGGGTCGGCGAGGCCCGTGATGCCCTCGTCGTGCAGTTCGAAGCAGCCGACCTCGTCCGTGGCGCCGTAGCGGTTCTTGACGCCCCGGACGAGTCGCAGGCGCGCGTGCCGGTCGCCCTCGAAGCTCAGGACGACGTCCACGAGGTGCTCCAGGAGCCGGGGCCCGGCGATGGCCCCGTCCTTGGTGACATGGCCCACAAGGAGGGTGGACATCCCGCGCTCCTTGGAGGCGCGGATGAGCGCGCCTGCCACCTCGCGCACCTGCGCCATGCCGCCGGGGGCGCCGTCGATCTCCGGCGAGGCCACGGTCTGCACGGAGTCGAGGATCAGCAGCGACGGCTTCACCGCGTCCAAGTGGCCGAGGACGGCGGCCAGATCCGTCTCGGCGGCGAGATACAGATGGTCGTCGATGGCCTTGATGCGGTCGGCGCGCAGCCGCACCTGGCTCGCCGACTCCTCACCGGTGACATACAGCGTGCGGTGCTCGTCGCTCGCCGACTTCGCCGCCACGTCCAGCAGCAGCGTCGACTTGCCGACGCCGGGTTCGCCCGCGAGCAGCACCACCGCGCCGGGCACCAGCCCGCCGCCGAGCACCCGGTCCAGCTCGGGCACACCGGTCGAGCGGGCGGTGGCCTGGCGCCCGTCGACCTGGCCGATGGGCACTGCGGAGGTGGTGACGCGCCCCGGCGTCGTCGTACGGACGGCGGGCGCGCCGTACTCCTCGATCGTCCCCCATGCCTGGCACTCGGGGCAGCGACCGAGCCACTTGGCCGTCTGCCAGCCGCACTCGGTGCAGCGGTAGGACGGGCGGTCCTTGGTGGACTTGGTACGGGCAGCCATGCCGAGAACCGTAACCGAGCCCACTGACAACGCCGGACGGCCCGGGCGCGGACACTCGCCGCGCGCCGACCGGACACATGATCCGACACTCCGCGAACCGGCCATCACCGTCGGTAACCAGCCACGGAACAGGCGGTTCCTGTACCCGATTGAGGGATCGTTTCACCCGTATGGATTAAAAGTGCTCAAGGAGGAAGAAGGGTTCATCCCGAGCCGCCTACGGTCCACGGATGAGCAGCAGCCCGGAGACCTCGCCCCGCATCACCGGCGCAGACCAGGCGCGCCGGGAGGCACGTGACCGTGCCGCTGCGCGCACGCTCGCGCAGCGGCCGCCCGGGCGTTACGAGCCGTATCTGGACGGGCTGTTCACCTACTGCCTGTCGGTGCTGTGCGACCACGACGCCGCGACCGCGGCCCTGGGCGAGGCCCTCGCGCTCGCCGAGAAGCGACGTGGGCCCCAGGCGCCGGGGGACCGCCGAGCCTGGCTGTACGCACTGGCCCGCTGGGCCTGTCTGCGCAAGCTGGCCGAGGCCAAGCAGAAACGTCAGGGCACGCACGCGGCGGGTCGGCACAGCTCCGAGAAGCAGCGGCCGGCGGAGCCCCCCGTCGCCGAGGAGATCCAGGAGGAGCGCCGCCGCGAACTCGCCCTGCTGGCCTGGCCGGAGGCCGCCGGCACCAGCCCGGAGCAGCGCGAGGCGCTCGAACTCGCCGTACGGCACCACCTCGCCGCCCACGAGGTCGCCGCCGTCCTGGGCCTCGGCCTGGCCACCGCCCGCGAACTGCTGGCCTGTGCCGCCTGCGAGGTGGAGCGCACGCGCGCGGCCCTCGCCGTCGTCGAGACCGGCGGCTGCCCGGACGTCGCCCGGCTCACCGGCGACAACCAGCTGGTGCTCAGCTCCGCCCTGCGCAAGGAGCTCGTCCGGCACGTCGACGACTGCCCGCGATGTCGCCGCAGCGCCGAGCGCGCCATCCCCGGCCGCTGGCCCGGTGCGACGATCACCCCCGCCGAGCTGCCCGTCCTCGAGGCGCCCCGCGCGGCCCTGCACATGGCGGTCACCCATCAACCACGCGCGCGTGGCGGCGCTCTTCCCCGGTTCGACCGGCGCGGATTCCCGATGGACCCCAAGGACCGCGCCGCCCGCCGCGACCGCCTACGCGCGCGTGCCGTCACGACGACGGTCGTCGCCACCGTGGTGGCAGCCCCCGTGTTCGCCCTGTGGGCCGCCTACCGGGGCTCCCCGGCCGAGGGCGCGGACGGCCGCTCCGCCACCGCCAGCGAGGCGCACGGCCCGGTCGGCCTGGGCGGCGAGGCGTCCGGCGGCGGCTACGAGAACGCCGGCAACGCCAGCCTTAGGCCCGGCGGCGACTTCGGCAGAGGCCACAGACGGCCCGACATCTCCGTGGAGGTCATCAGCGTCACCGGCCTCAGCGGGAAGAGCGCCGGACACCTCCAGGTGTCGGCAGGCCACGACGGCGACACCACGCTCGTCACCCTCACCGCGACCGGACCCGCGCCCGTGCACTGGTCCGCGTCGACCGGAGCCGCCTGGCTCTACCTCAGCCAGTCCTCGGGAACGCTCGCACCCGGCGAATCGTTGACGATCAAGGTGTACGTCGACCATCTGCGCGAGCCGTCCGGCCCGTGGAGCGCACACGTGGCCCTCTCACCGTCCGGGGCCGTCGTCTCCATCGAGGGCTATGGCGCCGTACCCAGCCCGACCGCACCCGGCCCGAGCAGCCCCGCCACCCCGCCGCCCTCCTCGGACCCGGCACCGACCCCGACCGCCTCGGACCCCACCCCGAGCGCCCCGCCCTCGTCCCCCGGCCCTGACCCCACCCCCACCGACACCGCCCCGTCCGACCCGACACCACCGGCCGCCGACAGCGGGAACCCGAGCCCTACGGCGTCGTGAGCGCGGCCCGGGTCAGTCGACCGGGTCCGCCGGATGCGGCGCGACCAGCGGCAGCTGCGCGGCCAGGCGCTGCTCGCACAGCTCCACGAGGCGGTCGTAGCCGGCCTTGCCCATCAGCTCGGTCAGCTCCGGCCGGTAGGACACGTACACCGGGTCGCCCGCGCCGTGCGCCGAGGTCGCCGACGTGCACCACCAGTGCAGGTCGTGGCCGCCCGGGCCCCAGCCCCGGCGGTCGTACTCACCGATCGACACCTGCAGCACACGGGTGTCGTCGGGCCGGTCGATCCAGTCGTACGTCCGCCGCACCGGCAGCTGCCAGCACACGTCCGGCTTGGTCTCCAGCGGCTCGCGGCCCTCCTTCAGGGCCAGGATGTGCAGCGAGCAGCCCGCGCCGCCCGCGAACCCGGGCCGGTTCTGGAAGATGCAGGAGCCCTGGAAGGGACGGGTCTGACGGTCGCCGTCCTCGTCCTCGGAGACCCAGCCGTGCTTGCTGCCCTCGTCATGGTGCTGCCAGATGTCGGGCGTGAGCCTCGCCACATGCCCGGCGACGCGCTTCTCGTCGTCCTCGTCGGAGAAGTGGGCGCCCAGCGTGCAGCACCCGTCGTCCGCGCGGCCCGCCTGGATGCCCTGGCAGCCGCTGCCGAAGATGCAGTTCCAGCGAGAGGTGAGCCATGTCAGATCGCAGCGGAAGACCTGCTCGTCGTCCGCCGGATCAGGGAACTCCACCCACGCGCGCGCGAAGTCGAGGCCCTTCTCGTCCGCTTCCCTGGCCTTCTTCGACAGCTTCGCCGACTGCGGTGGCTTCGCCTGCGAAGAACCCTTGGCGGACTCGGCTGCCGTGGCAGCCTTGGCAGCCTTGTCGTCCTTCGCCCTTTTCGTCTTTGGCACAGGACCAGCGTACGGGTCTCGCGGCGCCATCCCATACGGAGGACCGCCCAGGTGGCAGTAGCGTTCCGTACATGAGACTCGGTGTCCTCGACGTGGGATCGAACACGGTGCATCTGCTGGTGGTGGATGCGCACCCTGGCGCGCGCCCGCTGCCCGCGCACTCGCACAAGGCGGAGCTGCGCCTTGCCCAACTGCTCGACGAGAGCGGAGCGATCGGCCCCGAGGGGATCGACAAACTGATCGCCGTCGTCCACGAGTGCCTGCAGGCCGCCGAGGACAAGGGCGTCGAGGACGTGCTCCCCTTCGCGACCTCCGCCGTGCGCGAGGCCAGCAACGCCGACGACGTCCTCGCGCGCGTGCAGGCCGAGACCGGCGTCGAGCTGCAGGTCCTCTCCGGCGAGGAGGAGGCCCGGCTCACCTTCCTCGCCGTCCGCCGCTGGTTCGGCTGGTCCGCGGGCAAGCTGCTCGTCCTCGACATCGGCGGCGGCTCCCTGGAGATCGCCTACGGCATCGACGAGGAGCCCGACGCGGCCGTCTCCCTCCCGCTCGGCGCCGGCCGCCTCACCGCCGGCTGGCTGCCCGGCGACCCACCGGACCCGGAGTCCATACGGTCCCTGCGCCGCCACGTTCGCGCCCAGATCGCCCGCACGGTCGGTGAGTTCGCCCGCTTCGGCGCCCCGGATCATGTCGTGGCCACGTCGAAGACCTTCAAGCAGCTCGCCCGTATCGCCGGTGCGGCGAGGTCGACGGAGGGCCTTTACGTCCAGCGCGACCTGAAACGCGAGTCCCTGGAGGCCTGGGTCCCCCAGCTCGCAGGCATGTCGGCGTCCCAGCGCGCAGAACTCCCGGGCGTGAGCGAGGGCCGAGCGGGCCAGATACTGGCGGGCGCGTTGGTGGCAGAGGGCGCGATGGACCTGTTCGGAGTGGAGAGCCTGGAAATCTGCCCCTGGGCCCTGAGGGAGGGCGTGATCCTGCGTCGTCTGGACCACATGGCGTCGGCGTAGCTGCCGTCAGGGGCGCGGAGCTGTGACATTAGCGACTCCGTCGCGGGGCGCGAACAACCACAACGCGCCCGTACTCGCCCGTGGCGAACCCCACAACGGCGAATAGGCGCACGGCCACAGCCAACCGCACCCCGTAACCTGTCGGCATGGCGGAGCCAGTCTGCATCCCGGATGCGAAGGTCGCGCTGTCCACGGCCTCCGTGTACCCGGAGTCCACGGCGACGGCCTTCGAGATCGCCGCGCGCCTCGGGTACGACGGCGTCGAGGTCATGGTGTGGACCGACCCGGTCAGCCAGGACATCGAGGCGCTGCGCAGACTCAGCGACTACCACCGCATCCCGATCCTCGCCGTGCACGCCCCCTGCCTGCTCATCACGCAGCGGGTGTGGTCCACCGACCCGTGGACCAAGCTCCAACGCGCCCAGGCGGCCGCCGAGAAGCTCGGGGCGACCACGGTCGTCGTCCACCCCCCGTTCCGCTGGCAGCGCCAGTACGCCCGTGACTTCGTCACCGGAATCTGGCGCATGGCGAACGAGACGGACGTGCGGTTCGCCGTGGAGAACATGTACCCCTGGCGCTACCGCGACCGCGAGATGCTCGCGTACGCCCCCGACTGGGACGTGACGAAGGAGGACTACCGGCACTTCACGATCGACCTCAGTCACAGCGCCACGGCCCGCTCCGACGCGCTGCACATGGTCGACCGCATGGGCGACCGCCTCGGCCATGTCCACCTCGCCGACGGCAGGGGATCGGCCAAGGACGAGCACCTCGTCCCCGGCCGCGGCAACCAGCCCTGCGCCGAGCTGCTGGAACGTCTCGCCCTGACCGGCTTCGACGGTCACGTCGTCATCGAGGTCAACACCAGGCGCGCCATGTCCGGCGCCGAACGCGAGGCCGATCTGGCGGAGGCGCTGGCCTTCACCCGCCTCCACCTGGCCTCCGCGGTGCGGGTGCCCAGACCGTGACCGAGGCCCCCGACCCGACCGCGCGCCGCCGTGGCCGGCGCCCCCGTACGGAGTCCGCCGACACCCGCGACCGCATCCTGGCCGTGGCCCGCGAGGAGTTCTCCGAGCGCGGGTACGAGAAGACGTCCGTGCGGGGCATCGCCAAGGCGGCCGGCGTGGACTCGGCGCTGGTGCACCACTACTTCGGCACCAAGGAGCAGGTCTTCGAGGCCGCGATCGAGGTCGCCTTCGCGCCCGCGCTGAACGCGCCGGAGGCCCTCGCCGACGGTCCGACGGACGGCGTCGGCGAGCGGCTCACCCGCTTCATCTTCGGCATCTGGGAGAACCCCACCACCCGAACACCCCTGCTGGCGATCGTGCGCTCCGCCGTCAACAACGAGGCCGCCGCCGCCGTCTTTCGCCGGCTGGTCGCCTCCCAGCTGCTGCGGCGCGTCGCCGCCCAGCTGGACCGGCCGGACGCGGAGCTGCGCGCCGAGCTGGCGGCCGCGCAGCTGGTGGGATGCGCGATGCTGCGATACGTGATCAAGGTGGACCCGCTGGCGTCGGCGGACGTGGAGCAGATCATCGCGCGGGTGGCGCCGGTGGTGCAGGGGCACCTGACCGGGCCCTGACCCCCCGATGCGCGGTCCCTGCCCTGTGAACGAGACACACGTCCCGCATTCCGGACACAGTGTCCATCCCTTGGAGCAACGGGCGTACGCTCGACTCAGTCAGAACTCTCCGAAGGAGCGAGCGACGATGCCCGAGCTGAGGTCCCGCACAGTCACCCACGGCCGCAACATGGCGGGCGCCCGCGCCCTTATGCGCGCCTCCGGTGTACCCGGCGCGGACATCGGCCGCAAGCCGATCATCGCGGTCGCCAACTCCTTCACGGAGTTCGTGCCGGGCCACACCCATCTGCAGCCGGTCGGCCGGATCGTCAGCGAGGCGATCACCGAGGCGGGCGGCATCCCGCGCGAGTTCAACACGATCGCCGTGGACGACGGCATCGCGATGGGCCACGGCGGCATGCTGTACTCCCTGCCCTCCCGCGACCTGATCGCGGACAGCGTGGAGTACATGGTCGAGGCGCACTGCGCCGACGCCCTGGTCTGCATCTCCAACTGCGACAAGATCACGCCCGGCATGCTGATGGCGGCGCTGCGCCTGAACATCCCGACGGTCTTCGTCTCCGGCGGCCCCATGGAGGCCGGCCGCGCCACCCTCGTCGACGGCACGGTCCGCACGCTCGACCTGGTCGACGCGATCTCGGACGCCGTGAACGACAAGATCTCGGACGAGGACATCCTCCGTATCGAGGAGAACGCCTGTCCGACCTGCGGCTCCTGCTCCGGCATGTTCACCGCCAACTCGATGAACTGCCTGACCGAGGCCATCGGCCTCTCACTGCCCGGCAACGGCTCCGTCCTGGCCACCCACACGGCCCGCAAGCAGCTCTACGTCGACGCTGCCCGCACCGTCATGGACATCACCCGCCGCTACTACGAGCAGGACGACGACACGGTCCTGCCGCGCTCGATCGCGACCTTCTCCGCCTTCGAGAACGCGATGGCCCTCGACATCGCGATGGGCGGCTCGACGAACACGATCCTGCACCTGCTGGCCGCGGCCCAGGAGGCGGGCGTCCCGTTCGGCCTGGAGGAGATCAACGAGGTCTCGCGGCGCGTGCCATGCCTGGCGAAGGTCGCGCCGAACGTCGCGAAGACCCGCACGTACTACATGGAGGACGTGCACCGCGCCGGCGGCATCCCGGCCCTGCTGGGCGAACTGCACCGCGCCGGTCTCCTCAACGAGGACGTGCACGCGGTGCACAGCCCGTCCCTGGCGGACTGGCTGAAGACGTGGGACGTGCGAGGCGGCTCCCCGTCCCCCGAGGCCGTGGAACTGTGGCACGCGGCCCCCGGCTGCGTCCGTTCCGCCGAGGCCTTCTCCCAGTCCGAGCGCTGGGAGGCGCTGGACGAGGACGCGGCGGAGGGCTGCATCCGCTCCGCCGAGCACGCGTACTCCAAGGACGGCGGCCTCGCGGTCCTCAAGGGCAACCTCGCCGTCGACGGCTGCGTGGTCAAGACGGCGGGCGTCGACGAGTCGATCTGGACCTTCGAGGGCCCGGCGGTCGTCTGCGAGTCGCAGGAGGAGGCCGTCGAGAAGATCCTCAACAAGCAGGTGACCGACGGCGATGTCGTGGTCATCCGCTACGAGGGCCCCAAGGGCGGCCCGGGCATGCAGGAGATGCTCTACCCGACGTCCTTCCTCAAGGGCCGCGGCCTCGGCAAGACCTGCGCCCTGATCACCGACGGCCGCTTCTCCGGCGGCACCTCGGGCCTCTCGATCGGCCACGCCTCCCCGGAGGCGGCCTCCGGCGGCACGATCGCCCTCGTCGAGGACGGCGACCGCATCCGCATCGACATCCCGAACCGCACGATCGAGCTCCTGGTCGACCAGGCCGAGCTCGCCCGCCGCGAGCAGGCCCTGGGCGGCGTGTACGCGCCCAAGAACCGGGAGCGCAAGGTGTCGGCGGCCCTGCGGGCCTACGCGGCGATGGCGACCAGCGCGGACAAGGGCGCGGTGCGGGACGTGTCGAAGCTGGGCTGAGGTTGTTCGTGCAGTGAGGGGCCGTCTCTTCGGGGCGGCCTCTTTCGCGTGCTACCAGGCCGCCGGACTGCGGGCGTCCACGGCGAAGACGGTCCCGTCGGGCGCGGTGGCGTAGACATGGCCGTCGGCGAGGACGGGCGCGGGGATGGTGTCCATCACCTGGTCCTGGTTCCTGCCCAGACGGGCCGGAGTCTGCCCTTCCAGGATCCCCTTGCGGGCGTCCACCGCGAGCAGCCGTCCGTCGGCGGCACTGACGTAGACATGGCGGCCGTCGGAGACCGGTGCCGATCCCCGGCTCACCGAGGTCTCGATGGTCCACAGCTCCTTGCCCGTGCCCGTGTCGACGGCCGCCAGGGAGCCACCGGTGGCCAGCAGCTGGACCACGCCCTCGCGTACGCCGGCACGGGCGCTCGTCAGAGGGAGGGGAAGCGCCGCTCTCCGCGTCGACCCGGACCGCGGGTCGTAGCGGACCACCGCCTGCGTATCGCCGTAGACCCTGTCGACGGCCGTGAAGAAAACGGAGCCGCCCGAGGAGCCGCAGGGCTGCAGGGCGCCCTTCAGCCGGGCGTCCCACCGCACCTCACCCCTGACGGGATCCACGGCACTGACGCGCGTGCTCGACCCGTCGCCGGAGACGCTCGCCAGGTACGCCGTCGGATCACCGGCGAAGGAGGAGAAGGCCAGCGCCGTTTGCCCCGGTATCGCCCGGGACCACCTGGTGGTGCCGGACGCGCTGTCCACGCCGGTGACCTTGCCGTCCGCACGGACCAGCAGAAGCATGCTCCCGACCGGCTGCACCGAGTCGTACGCCGGCACCTTCCGCTCCCAGCGCGCCTTGCCGGAGGCGGGATCGAGCGCCTCCAGACGCCGGCCCCGGTCGGCGAGGGGCAGCTGTACGAGACCGCCCGACAGGACCGGCGGAGCGATCCAACGGGTGGTGTCGGTGCGGTGGCGCCACAGCAGAGCGCCGTCCGAGGGGTCGAGGGCGAACACCAGGCCGGGCTGGGCGCAGAGCAGCTTTCCCGCTCCGTACGAACAGCGGACCGGCCCCTCGCTCCCGGACACGGGCTTCGCCGTCCACGGACGGAACCCCGCGGGGGACGCGGTGGGCGCCGTGCCGTGTGACGGGGCGGGTGCGTCACCGAGCAGTTGATCCGTGGCGAACAGCCCGCCCGCCATGAGCACGAGCGCCCCGGCCGCCAGCAGCACCTTCTTGCGCAGGCGTCCCTTGGACGGCCGCTGCGGCACCGACTCCGGCTCCTCGATGAGGGGTTCCGGAGCCGGCGGGGCCTCGACCGTCCGCCGCTGCGCCGGTATGAACGCCTGCGTGTCGTACGAGGCCGCAACCGACCGCAGTTCACGCATCAGCTCGTCCGGGGTGGGCCGGTCCTCGGGCTCCTTGGCGAGGCAGCGCAGGACGAGCGGCGAAAGGTCCTCCGCTACGCCGGTCAGGTCCGGCTCGTCGTGCACGACCTGGTAGGCGACCACGTATGGGCTGTCGGAGTCGAAGGGGCCGCGGCCCGTCGCCGCATGCACCAGCACGGACCCGAGCGCGAAGATGTCGGCGGCGGGCCCGACCTCCCGGGGCCGCCGGAACTGCTCGGGCGCCATGAACGGCGGAGTACCGATCAATTTCCCGGTCTCGGTCCGCAGCTCGCTGTCCTTTGGCCGAGAAATACCGAAGTCGATGACCTTGGGACCGTCCTCGGCGAGCAGCACATTGCTCGGTTTCAGATCCCGGTGCACCACCCCGACCCGATGGATGTCGCGCAGTGCCTCGGCCAGTCCCGCCATCAGCCGGCGCAGCTGGGCCGGGGGCATCGGCCCGTTCCGCTTCACATGGTCGGAGAGGGTCGGTCCCGGAATGAACAGTGTGGCCATCCACGGCCGTTCCGCTTCGGGATCGGCGTCGACGACGGACGCCGTGAAGGCACCGCTCACCCGTCGCGCCGCCGCCACCTCCTGCCGGAAACGCCCTCTGAACTCGGGGTCCTTGGCGAACTCGGCGTGCACGACCTTCACCGCGAGCTTCATGCCGGAGGTGCTCCGCGCGAGGTGCACGACACCCATGCCGCCCGAGCCCAGACATGACTCCAGGCGATAGTGACCGGCGTACTCGGGAAGTTCCGCTTCCGCGCCCGCTCCGTTGTTCTGCTGCGGCGCCATGGAACCACCCCCGTACTGTTCGTCCGCGCGCGACGCACGGAGCCTAGTCGATGACTCGTGCGATACGGAGGCGGCTTGCTAGCGTTCGCGTGCCAGTTACGTACGCGTGTTTCATGGCGCGTTTTAGGGGAATGAACGGGACCCCATGGCTTTCATGGGGCACAACGGGGGAGGTTTTTCATGTCTGTTGACCGCATCGACGAGGCCGCGAGAGACGAGGGGGAGGCCGTCACGACGGCCGCCGCCGTCACGACGTCCGTGCGCTACTACTCGGTGGCACCGGGCGTCCGCCTCAATGTCCGCAGCGGCCCGGGGACCCAGTACAGCATCGTCCGGATCCTGCCCGAAGGCGCGAAGGTCCCGATCTACTGCCAGACCCCGGGGACCTGGGTGTCGGGTCCGTACGGCACCTCGGACATCTGGGACAACATCGACGACAGCCAGTTCGTCTCGGACGCCTACGTCCTCACCGGCAGCGACGGCTACGTGGCCCCGCGCTGCGGCTGATCCCCGAAGGGAGCCCGCGCCCGCCCCGGAGACGTGGGTCCGCCCTTTCCGGGGCGCGGCCGGTGCCCTTCTCATGGCGGGTTAGTAATCCGAGCCCCTGGTGGGGCCACCCTGAGCGGGTGAAAATCGGGTGGGTGGCCGTCCGGCGGACGTCGAGCCGCAATGGCGTGATCGAGCCCGAGGGTTAGTAGGACGCTGGGGGTCGCTCGACAGGCACCCGGAAGTGTTGCTCCGAGCACGCGTATTAGAGTCTTCCGCCTGCCGGACCCCTGCCGGGCGGTCGCGTGCTCGCGGCCGTCGTCGGGAGGGGGTGCCGGGGCAATGGAAGTGCTGCACGAGCGCTGTGCGGGGATCGACATCAGCAAGGCGGACGTGAAGGTCACGATCCGTGTTCCCGGGCCCGGCAAACGGCGCCGCAAGGAGACCCGGACCTTCTCCACCATGACCCGCGACCTGCTGGCGATGCGGGACTGGCTGCTGGCCGAGGGCGTCACCCTGGTCGGGATGGAGGCCACCGGCATCTACTGGAAGCCGATCTTCTACCTGCTGGAACACGACATCGAATGCTGGTTGCTCAACGCCCGTCACATGAAGGCGGTGCCGGGCCGGAAGACCGACGTCAAGGACGCCGAGTGGATCGCCGAGCTGGTCGAACACGGTCTGGTCCGCCCCTCGTTCGTGCCGCCCGAGCCGATCCGGCAGTTGCGCGACCTCACGCGGTATCGCACCGAGGTGATCCGCGAGCGCACCCGCGAGGCCCAGCGGCTGGAGAAGCTCCTGGAGGACGCCGGGATCAAGCTGTCGTCCGTGGTCTCCGACATCCTCGGTGTCTCCGGCCGGGCGATGCTGGAGGCGCTGATCCGCGGCGAGCGTGACCCGCAGGTCCTGGCGGAGATGGCCAGGGGCAGCATGCGCGGCAAGCGTTCGGTCCTGGTCGAGGCGTTGACCGGACGGTTCGGCGACCATCACGCTTTTCTCGCCCGGACCATGCTGGACCGCGTCGATGCCTGCACGGCCACCGAGGCCCGGCTGACCGAGCGGATCGAGCAGCAGGTGGCGCCCTTTCGCCGCCAGCTCGCCCTGCTGGTGACCATTCCCGGCGTGAGCCCGCGCACCGCCCCGGTCATCCTGGCCGAGACCGGCGCGGACATGGGCCGGTTCGGCAGCGCGGCCCACCTGGCCTCCTGGGCCGGTGTCTGCCCCGGCAACCACGAATCGGCCGGCAAACAGCCCACCGGGAAGACCCGGCACGGCAACCCGTGGCTCAAGGCGGTGCTCGGCCAGACCGCGGTCTCCGCCGCCCGCTCCAAGAACACCTACCTTGCCGCCCGGTACCGACGGATCGCCGCCCGCCGCGGCAAGAAGCGCGCCCTGGTCGCCGTCGAGCACTCGGTGCTGATCGCGATGTGGCACATGCTGATCCACGACATCGAGTACGCCGACCTCGGCGGCCAGTACTTCCTCGAACGTACCGGCCGCGCCCGGCAGACCCGGCGCCTGGTGAGCCAGCTCAACCAACTCGGTTACCAAGTCACCCTCCAGACAGCTGAGGCCGCATGAACTGCGGGAACGGATAGGCAGCGGGGATTTTCGTATTAGGCGACCACGGCGGACGCGACGACCGTGCCCACTTACCCGACGGTTCCAGGGGTGCGGCTGAACGTTCGCGGTGGACCCGGCACGAACTACACCATCGTGCGGGTCCTGCCCGCGGACACAAGGGTCCCGATCTACTGCCAGAGGCCGGGCACGACGTCTCGGGCTACTACGGCACATCGAACATCCGGGACAACATCGACAGCGGCGAATACGTCTCCGACACCTGCGCCAACACCGGCAGCGACGGCTACGTAGCCTCCCGCTGCGGCTGATCCCCGAAGGGAGCCCGCGCCCGCCCCGGAGCCATAATCGTCCCGTGAGCGACGAAACCGGCACCGAGGGCACCGCGGGCTCCACCGGCGGTCCCCGCCCAGAACCCCTGCGCTTCTTCGGCACCACCTGGGTGAACCACGACAACGGCTACACATCCCGCCGCGTCGGGGTGGCCGCCGGTTCCCTCGTGACCGCCGCCGCCTCCTGCGTGGTCCTCCGTCTCGCCTACCAGGGCCTCCAACTCGCCGACAGCGGCGCCTTCGTGGCCGTGCTCATCGTGGTCATGTTCGCGATCTGCAGCGCCCTCGCCTTCCGCAACACCTGGGACGGCTTCGGAAAGCGCCCCGACCCCTCCCGCCAGGCCTCCCTCCGCGGCCTCCTGGCCATCGGCTTCGTCGGCTCCCTCCTCGCCTACTTCTTCCGCTCCCTCACGGAGGCCCCCGGCGAAAAACTCCACCGGGAGGAGTACGAGGCAGCCCTCACCCAACACAAGAACCGCACCACCCGCCGCACAGGCAACCCGTCGAAGAAACGCCGGCGTTCCTGAGAGGTCCCCTCCGGTCGGCTGGCGGCGGGCGGTTGGGAGCGACGGGCTTGGTTTGGCCGGGGGTTGATCGACGGGGGCTGCCGGGCTTGCTCGGCCGGGGCCTGATGGGGCGGGGCACTGGCTTGCTCGGGGCTGACGAGCCGAGGGCGCTGGGCTTGGCCTGGCCAGGAGCGAATCGGCCGGCAGCTCCGCGGGTTCGGTTCGGCTGGGGCTGATCTGCCGGGCGCTGCCGAGCTCGGCTCACTCTGCGACGAACAGCCTGGGGCGATCGGCTGGGTGGTGCTGAGCTCCGGCCCCGGCGAGTGCTGGGCTCGGCTCGGCGGGGGCGTTTCGCGAGGCGCCGCTGGGCTCCGCCCGTACCGGTCCAACATGCCCGCAGGTTCGCCCCAGGCAGTGTTGCCGGCGCGCGCACGGAGTTGAACGGATCGTCGAAGCTACGGCTGTCATCGGCCGCCGCCCCGCGGTGCAGTCCGGCCCGCGGCCTCAGCCAGGCATCGCGCAACCCGGCGCGCAGGACAGACCCCCGCCCGGCAGAGCGAGGTTCTCTCACCGAAAACTCCCTGCCCCCTGCACCCAACCCACGCCACCATGGCCTGATGACCGCCTCGCAGCCCACCCGCGCCCACTCCTTCAACGCCGCCGCAGCCCAGTACGCCGCCAACCGCCCCTCCTACCCAGCGGCCCTCTTCGACGCCATCGAGGATCTGGCCGGCCAGCCCCTCAAGGGCGCCCGCGTCGCGGACATCGGCGCCGGCACCGGCATCGCGACCGCGCTTCTGGCCGCCCGTGGCGCGGACGTCGTCGCCGTGGAGCCCGGCGACGGGATGGCCGTCGAGTTCCGCCGCGCCCACCCCGGCCTCCCGATGGTCCGGGGCAACGGCAACGAGCTGCCGCTCGCCACCGCCTCCGCCGACCTCCTCACCTACGCCCAGGCCTGGCACTGGACCGAGCCCGCCCGCTCGGTCCCGGAGGCCCTGCGTGTACTGCGGCCGGGCGGAGCGCTGGCCCTGTGGTGGAACACGACTGACGTCGGCGTCCCGTGGCAGGCTGCCCAAGCGGGCCGCCTGGAGCGCCACTTCGGCATCAGGCGGGAGGTCGACAGGACCGGCAACGGAGCCCCCACCTCTCTCGCCGACCCGACCGGCGTCCTCGACTTCACCCGCCGTCATGTCCGCTGGAGCCGCCCGGTCACCATCGACACGCACCTCGCCAACATCGGCAGCCACTCGATGTTCCTCGTGCAGAGCGAGGAACGCCGGGCGGCCATCCTCGGCGACGAGCGCGACCACCTGCTCGCCGCCTTCCCGGACGGGATCCTGGAGGAGACCTACGTCGTCGACCTGCTCGTGGCCATCAACTCATGACCCCGCGCGGCGGCCCACCCCTCCAGGGCCGCCGCACACGCATGGTCCACATGCCGCAGCCCGCCCAACTCCAGCCGCACCTCCCGGTCGTGCGGCAGTGCCTCCAAGGCGTCCAGCAGCTTCGGCAGCCGCAGGAACGTCGCATGCCCCAGCACCCGTACGACGATCCCCGCCTCGCCCCGGTCCTCGGTCTCCACATGCACATGGCTGATGTCCCACGCCGTCTTCACCACGGCCAGCGTCAGACCCACCAACACCCCCTCCAGCAGATTCCCCAGCACGATCGCCACAGCCGTCACCGCCAGCACCACGACCTCCCCGCGGTGCTCGCGCCACAGCACCCGCACCTCCCGCACCGGCAGGAGCCTGCACCCGGCGTGCACCAGCAGCGCGGCCAGGGCCGCCACCGGAATCAGTCCGAGCACCCCGGGCAGGACGACCGTGAACAGCAGCAGCCACCCCCCGTGCAGCACCCGCGAAGCCTTGGTCCGCGCCCCCGCCTGCACGTTGGCCGCGCTGCGCACGATCACCGCGGTCATCGGCAACGCCCCCAGCACCCCGCACACCGCGTTCCCCGCGCCCTGCGCCATCAGCTCCCGGTCGAAGTCCGTCCGCGGCCCCCGGTGCTGCCGGTCCACGGCCGCCGCGCTGAACAACGACTCCGCCGACGCGATCAAAGCGAACGCCACAACGGTCCCGATCACCCCCACTTCCGTAAGCCGCCCGAAGTCCGCCGCCCCCGGTACCCGCACCGCATCGACGAGCCCCCGCACCTCGACCCGCCGCACATCCGGGCCGAACACCCCGGTCACCGCCGACACCACCGCCACCGCGACCAACGGCGCAGGCACCACCCGCGCCCCCCTGCGCCAACGCGGCCACAGCAGCAGTACGGCCATAGTGGCACCCGCCACTGACAACGCCCCCGCATCCACCCGCCCGGGCAGCCACACCAGCCCGGCGATCTTCCCCGGCCCGCTCGCCGGCGCGGCCGCGTCGCCCATCGCGTACACCTGACCGGCGACCAGGAGCAGCCCGATCCCGGCTAGCATCCCCTGCACCACGGCCACGGACACGGCCCGGAACCACCGCCCGAGCCGTAGCGCCCCGAGCCCCAGCTGCACCAGCCCGGCCCCCAACACCAGCACGCCGAGCGCCTGGACGCCGTACGTGTCGACGGCCTCGTGGACGAGCACCGTCAGCCCGGCCGCCGGCCCGCTCACCTGCAGGCTGCTGCCGGGCAGTGCCCCGGCGACCAGCCCGCCGACGATCCCGGTGACCAGCCCCAGCTCGGCGGGGACTCCGGACGCGATGGCCACGCCCACACACAGCGGCAGTGCGACCAGGAAGACGACCAGTGAAGCGAACAGATCGGCCTTGCGTATGCGACAGCGCATGACAACAGCACCTCCGTCGGATGAGGGGAGATGCGTGGGCGCCGAGCCGGGGGAGGGCACGGCGAAGTGAAATCCATTGTCAGGAGCGGGAGTTGGCTCCGCATCCGGTTCGCGTTTCCGGCCGGTGAATGCGGAGGCGTGCGGACCGGACCCTCCACCTCCGATCGCGCCGTCACGCGCCTGCGCCGCCGAACGCACCCCCTGAGGGAATCGCTTGACGGCGCCGCCACCCCGGAGCATTATTCATCACATGATGAATTACTCCGAAGGCGGCACCGCGGACCCCCCTGCTCCCGCCGTCCGAGCCGAAGGCCTCACCGTCACCCGCGGCCCCCGCACCGTCCTGCGCGGCCTCGACTTCACCGTCCCGCGCGGCCAGATCACCGGCCTCCTCGGCCCCTCCGGCTGTGGCAAGTCGACCCTCATGCGTTCGATCGTCGGCACCCAGGCCAAGGTCACCGGCACCCTGGAGGTCCTGGGCAGCCCGGCCGGCCACCCCACCCTGCGCACCCGCATCGGCTACGTCACCCAGGCTCCCTCCGTCTACGACGACCTGACGGTCCGCCAGAACCTCGACTACTTCGCGGCGATCCTCGCCCCGGGCCTCCCCCACGCTCGAATGGGCTCGCGCGGGGGCGCCCCCATCGCCTCCGACCGCCGCCACGAGATCGACCGTGTCCTCACCGACGTCGACCTCACCTCCCACGCCGACGCCCTCGCCGGCAACCTCTCCGGCGGCCAGCGCAACCGCGTCTCCCTGGCAGTCGCCCTGCTGGGCACCCCCGAACTCCTGGTCCTCGACGAACCCACCGTCGGCCTGGACCCGGTCCTCCGCCGCGACCTGTGGACCCTCTTCCACTCCATCGCCGCCGACCGCGGCGCGACCCTCCTCATCTCCTCCCACGTCATGGACGAGGCCGAGCGCTGCCACCGCCTCCTGCTGATGCGCGAGGGCGAGATCCTCGCCGACGACACCCCCGAAGCCCTGCGCACCCGCACCGGCTCCGAAACGGTCGAGGCGGCCTTCCTGCACCTGGTCGACGAGGCGGCCACCGCCGCCCGTGAGAAGGAGACCACCCGATGACCACGACGACGACCACGACCGGTACGGCGACGACACCCGCCCCCACCGGCGCCCTGAACGCCTCGCGCACCGCCGCCACCGCGGCCCGGGTCCTGCGCCAGCTGCGCCACGACCCGCGCACCATCGCGCTGATGATCCTCGTCCCCTGCGTGATGCTGTTCCTGCTCCGCTACGTCTTCGACGGCAGCCCGCGCACCTTCGACAACATCGGCGCCTCACTCCTCGGCATCTTCCCCCTCATCACGATGTTCCTGGTCACGTCGATCGCCACGCTGCGCGAACGCACCTCGGGCACCCTCGAACGCCTCCTCGCCATGCCGCTGGGCAAAGGCGACCTGATCGCGGGCTACGCCCTCGCCTTCGGCGCCCTCGCGATCATCCAGTCCGCCCTGGCCACGGGCCTCGCGGTCTGGTCCCTCGGCCTGGACGTCACGGGCAGCCCCTGGCTGCTCCTTCTGGTCGCCCTCCTGGACGCCCTCCTCGGCACCGCCCTCGGCCTCTTCGTCTCGGCCTTCGCCGCCTCCGAATTCCAGGCGGTCCAGTTCATGCCGGCCGTGATCTTCCCCCAGCTCCTCCTCTGCGGCCTTTTCACCCCGCGCGACAACATGCACCCGGCCCTGAAAGCGATCTCCGACGTCCTGCCCATGTCCTACGCCGTGGACGGCATGAACGAGGTCCTCAAACACACCGACATGACCACCACCTTCATCCGAGACACCCTGATCGTGGCCGGCTGCGCCCTGCTGGTCCTGGGCTTGGGCGCGGCCACACTGAGGCGAAGGACGGCATGAACCTCGTCACCGCGGCCCGCTCGCTTTCTCCTGGGCGGTCCGGATCTTTCAGCCCGTCCGGCGTTTGAGGACGAGGCCGTTCAGGCCGATGGGGGTCCAGGGGGCGCAGCCCCTGGCGAGGTCGAAGGGGCGGAGCCCCTGGGACGGGACGGGTAAGGGCGGCGGGGGCGAGAAACCCGACGGGAACCCACCCGCCAACATCCCGCCCACCGGACAGCCGAGCCACCCACCCACCCCCGGTGCGACGATGTACCCCGGACGACGCACCCCCGGAGGGCACCCCAGCCATGACCCAGAAAGTCGCAGTCCTCGGCACCGGCAAGATCGGCGAAGCCCTGCTCAGCGGAATGATCCGCGGCGGCTGGGCCCCCGCCGACCTCCTGGTCACCGCCCGCCGCCCGGAGCGAGCCGAAGAACTCCGCACCCGCTACGGCGTCTCCCCGGTCACCAACCCGGAAGCCGCCAAGACCGCCGACACCCTGATCCTCACGGTCAAGCCGCAGGACATGGGCACCCTCCTCGACGAACTCGCCCCCCACGTCCCCGCCGACCGCCTGGTCATCAGCGGAGCCGCCGGCATCACCACCGCCTCCATCGAGGACCGCCTCGCCACCGGCACCCCGGTCGTCCGCGTCATGACGAACACCCCCGCCCTCGTCGACGAGGCCATGTCCGTCATCTCCGCCGGCAGCCACGCCACCGCCGACCACCTCGCCCACGCCGAGGAGATCTTCGGCGCCGTCGGCAAGACGCTGCGCGTCCCCGAGTCCCAGCAGGACGCCTGCACCGCCCTCTCCGGCTCCGGCCCGGCGTACTTCTTCTACCTGGTCGAAGCCATGACGGACGCCGGCATCCTGCTCGGCCTGCCCCGCGACAAGGCCCATGACCTGATCGTCCAGTCCGCGATCGGCGCCGCGACGATGCTCCGCGACAGCGGCGAACACCCGGTCAAGCTCCGCGAGAACGTCACGTCCCCCGCGGGCACGACCATCAACGCCATCCGCGAACTCGAGAACCACGGTGTCCGAGCCGCCCTCATCGCAGCCCTCGAAGCCGCCCGCGACCGCAGCCGCGAACTCGCCGCCGGCAAGAAGGACTAGCGCCTGTCGTTTGGATCAGCCCGGCGTCGCGGGGTCTGGCACGCGCTCCCCCACTGCCTCAAGGGCGTGGGGGACCCCCAGCCGCCTAGTCGTCACTCGCCGACGCTCCGCGTCGACTCCCTCCTCCGCCTTGCAGCTGCACGCACCAGACCCCGCTCGGGCCAGCCGGGAAGCGCCGTCGGCTATAGACGACCTGATCCAAACGACAGGCCCTGGCGCCCGCCGGGGGCGGTCACCCCGCCGCGTCCACCACCTCCTTCGTGGCCACCACTCGCGCGAAACCGCCCCCGTGCAGCGACACCGCCGACGCCTGCGCAACCTCGTCGGCACTGCGCCGCCAGCCGAACGGCCCCTCCAGATCGAAGGTGTACGTCGCGTCATACGCGACCAGCACGTCGTAGCCCAGATTGCCGCCCATACGAGCCGTCGTCTCCACGCACATATTGGTCTGGATCCCGGCCACGACGATCTGCGAAATGCCCTCCGCCTTCAGCCAGGCACCCAGATCCGGCGTCCCGTAGAAGGCCGAGTTCACGGTCTTCGTGATCAACAGCTCGTCCCCACCAGCGCCCTTCCCGCGCCGCTGCTCCACATACTCCTTGAACCCGTTCCCCTCGTACCCCGGCCGCAGCGGCGACCGGGGCTTCGGCGAGTCATGCCGTACGAAAACGACCGGCCGCTCCGTCGCCTGCCACACGTCGATGAGCGAAGCGATGTTGTCATCGGCCTCCGGGTTGTTCCGCGGCCCCCAGAAGTCGGCCTCGTCGAAGCCCTTCTGCACGTCCACGACCACCAGCGCTGCGTTCTCTGCAATCTCCATGCCCACGATCCTCCTGCCGGGAGCACCACCGCCCCAGAGGGTGAAAAGTCAGCGATCGATGGTTTACTGCCACCATGGAGAACGCCGCAGTGGACCCCTATCGCGTCGCCCTCGTCGCCTTCCCCGGCATCCGCGCCTTCGACGTCTCCGTCATCACCGAGGTCTGGGGCACCGACCGCACCGACCGCGGCGCCCCCGCCTTCGACTTGCGCCGAGTCGCCGCCGACACCACCGCTCCCGTCCCCATGCGCGGAGACATCACCCTCCACCCCGACCGCACCCTCAGCTGGCTGTCCCGCGCCGACCTCATCGTGATCCCAGGCCTCGACGACCACCTCACACCCGCGCCGGCCCCCGTTCTCGACGCCCTCCGCCGCGCACACGCCCGCGGCACCACCATCGCGGCACTCTGCGGCGGCGCCTTCACCCTCGCCCAGGCCGGCCTCCTCGACGGCCGCCGCGCCATCACCCACTGGAACCTCGTCAGCCTCCTCCGCGCACACCACCCCCATGTCACCGTCGTCCCCGACGCCCTGTTCATCGAGGACGACAACCTCTGGACCGCTGCCGGCACCGCAGCCGGCATCGACCTCTGCCTCCACCTCGTCCGCCGGTCCCACGGCGCCGAAGCCGCAGCCACCATCGCCCGCTCGATGGTCACCGCCCCCTTCCGCACCGGCACCCAGGCGCAGTTCATCGAGCACCCCACACCCCCCGCCGACCGCGATGCCGACACCCTCGCCGCCGTACGCGAGCACGCCCTACGCCACCTGCACGAACCGCTCACCGTCGCCGACCTGGCCGCCCGCGCAGGCATGTCCCCACGCAGTTTCGCCCGCCACTTCACCGCGCAGACCGGCACGCCCCCGCTCCGCTGGCTCCTCGACCAGCGCATCGCCGCAGCGCAGAAACTCCTCGAACGCACCGACCTGCCCATGCCCGAAGTGGCCCGCCGCGCCGGCTTCGGCAGCGAGGTCACGATGCGCCAGCACTTCGCATCGCGCCTCGCCACCAGCCCGCGCGCCTACCGCGCCGCGTTCAGCACCACACCGGCACCGGTATCAGAACCAGCCGGCAGCAACCCGATCGCGCGATAAGCGGCATCGACGGTCGGCCGGGCCAACGCCCGCGCCCTCTCCGCACCATCCCGCAGCACCCCCTCCACATAGCCAGGATCAGCGCACAGCGCCCTGTGCCTCTCCTGTACGGGCCTGAGGAGCTCGACCACGGCCTCCGCGGTGTCCTTCTTCAAGGACCCGTACGACTCATATGCACCGCTCAAAGCCTCCGGGTTCCCACCCGTGCAGGCCGCCAGGATCTCCAGCAGATTCGTCACGCCGGGCCGCTCCTCCCGGTCGTACACGATCTCCCGCCCACTGTCGGTCACAGCCCGCATGACCTTCTTCCGCACCACGTCCGGCTCGTCGAGCAGATAGACGATCCCCGGCCCCGAGTCGTCCGACTTCCCCATCTTCGACGTCGGATCCTGCAGATTCATGACCCGCGCCGCGACCGCCGGGAGCGTGGCCTTCGGCACCACGAACGTATGCCCGTACCGCTGGTTGAACCGCACTGCCAGATCCCGCGTCAGCTCCACATGCTGCGCCTGGTCGTCCCCCACCGGCACCTCGTCCGTCCCGTACACCAGGATGTCCGCCGCCATCAGCACCGGATACGTCAACAGGGACAGCCGCACACTCCCACCCCGCTCGCGCTCGCGCGCAGCCTTCTCCTTGTACTGGATCATCCGCCGCATCTCACCGTCGGTCGCCACACACTCGAGGACGTACGACAGCCGCGCGTGCTCATCGACATGACTCTGTACGAACACGGTGCACAGCGCCGGATCCAGCCCCGCGGCCAGCAACAGCGTCGCCGCCTGCCGACTGAGCCTGCGCACCCGCGCCGGATCGTGGTCCACGGTCAGCGCATGCAGATCCACGATGCAGAACAGCGCGTCCGCCCGGTGCTGGTCCACCGCGGCCCACTGCCGCATGGCTCCCAGGTAGTTCCCCAGCGTCAGGTGCCCGGTCGGCTTGACCCCACTGAAAACCCGCGTCATCTCTTCTCCACCTCCTGGTCGAGACCGCCGTCCCGGCGGCCGGCCCTCAGGAGCTCTGGAGGGAGAAACGAGAACGGCCGCCGAGGCGGCGGCCGTTGAACGCATACGTGAGTACGGCCGCCGTCAGGCGGCCCACCACTGCTGGGTACACGTACGCGTAGTCATGACGCTCAGGGTACGCCTCTCGGGTGCGGCCCGGAGGCAAGTTGACACACCACCGCGCGCTACGTAGTGTTCTCCGAGTTGTCCGACGTGAGCGCCGACTGCGGTCGGTCCCCGGACAGCCACTTCGCAAGTACCAACCACTACTCGACGACCAGTCGATCCGTCTGGCGTCGCTTTATTGGCATGCGTATTTGCGAAATGAGGAATCCACGTTCGAAAGGACGCGGACCCCGATTAGCTCGGGGGCCGGGAATCCGCTAAAGTCTCACTCGTCGGAACGGCCCAACGGCCGGGAGGACAGCCCCTCTGACTGGGAGTCAGGCCCGAAAGGATCTGATAGAGTCGGAACCGCAGGAAAGGGAAACGCGAAAGCGGGAACCTGGAAAGCACCGAGGAAATCGGGACCGGAAACGGTCTGATAGAGTCGGAAACGCAAGACCGAAGGGAAGCGCCCGGAGGAAAGCCCGAGAGGGTGAGTACAAAGGAAGCGTCCGTTCCTTGAGAACTCAACAGCGTGCCAAAAATCAACGCCAGATATGTTGATACCCCGACACCGGGAAGCTTTTCCTGGTGGCGAGGTTCCTTTGAAATACACAGCGAGGATGCTGTGAACGGCCGGGCTTATTCCGCCCGGCGGTTCCGCTCTCGTGATGTGTCACCCGATCAC
>NZ_BAAASG010000026.1:0-46217 GCF_039532765.1 Streptomyces longisporus | reverse complement strand
TGGAACACGGTGCCGAGAAGCTGGGAAAGACCATCGGCGAGGACGCCGGCAAGGCGGTCAAGGGCCTCTACCACGACACCGGCACCCGGCTGAAGAAGGTCGCCGAGAACCACGTCGAGAACGACGCGAAACACGCCGCCGAACTGGAGAAGATCCTCAAGGGCGGCAAAGACGGGGAAGGGATGGGGCCTGGGTTCCCATCGAAAGGCCCGGGTGGCAACGGCGGCTCGGCCGGCAGCAAACCAGATCTGTTGAACAAGGCGCTTGACGACCCTCGCCACCACAGCGTGGAACCGAAGAACCGTGCGTGCAAGGAAGACCCGATCGACGTCGCCAGCGGCCAGATGCTGTTGGAACAGACCGACCTCACGCTGCCCGGCGTGCTGCCCCTCGTGCTCAAGCGCACGCATCTGTCGGACTACACCTTCGGCACCTGGTTCGGCCCGTCCTGGGCCTCGACCATGGACGAGCGGATCGAGGTGGACATCCGCAACAAGGCCGTCTGGGCTCGTGAAGACGGCACCCTGCTGGTCTACGACCAGTTGCCCACCCCGCAGCAGCCCGAGGTGCTGCCGCTGGAGGGCCCTCGGATACCACTGCGCCGCACCAGTGAGGTCGGTTCGGCGCACATGGAGTTCGCCACCACCGACCCGCGCACCGGCTGGACGAAGTACTTCGCGCGCCCAGGCAGCGAGGGCTGGCAACTGTGGCTGGCCACGATCGAGGACCGCAACGGCAACCAGATCGACATCCATCGCGACGGCACCGGCCTGCCGTTGTCGATCACCCACAGCGGCGGCTACGACGTTCACCTCACCGCCGACGGCGACCTGGGCCGCATCACCGGGCTGTCCCTGCGCACCGGCCCCGACGCCGACGACACCGTGCAGGTCATGGCCTACGGATACGACCGCGCCTCAGGAGATCTCACGGAGGTTGTCAATTCCTCGGGGCAACCGCTGCGCTTCGACTACGACGCCGAGAGGCGGATCACTTCCTGGACCAATCGCAATGGTTCCAGCTACCGGTACGTCCATGATCATTACGGACGGGTCATACAGACCATCGGTCCCGAGGGGTATCTCTCCGGCACGTTCGTCTACGACTCCGAGAATCGCACCACTCGCTGGACGGATGCGCTGGGTCACGTCACGCTCTACCAGCTCAATGAACGTGGCCAGATCATTGCGGAGACCGACCCACTCGGTCGTACGACCCGGCAGACAGTCAATGCCCATGGTCACGTGCTGACTCGCACGGATCCACTGGGCCGGACCACGGAGTACACCTGGGACGATCAGGGCAACATGCTCGCCGTGCGGCGCCCGGATAGCTCATGGACGGCCATGCGCTACAACGAACTCGGGCTCCTTGTGTCAGTACAGCGCGATGACGGTTCTCACGCTGTTCAGGAGTTCGACGACTTCGGCAATCGGATGTCTGTCACGAATGCCGCCGGTGCGACGACGCGCTTTGTCTACGACGACCGAGGCTATCTGACTGCAGTCATCGACCCTCTCGGCGCAACGACACGCGTGCGCTGCGACGAAGCCGGGTTGCCGGTGGAGACCATTGATCCGCAGGGTGCGGCCACCCTCTGCGAACGTGACGCATTTGGCCGCCAAACGGCGGTTACCGACCCGCTGGGCGCGACGGTGCGACTTGAGTGGACCATGGAAGGCAAACTTGCTCGTCGCACTGGCCCGGACGGCGCTGCCGAGTCCTGGACATTTGATGGCGACGGCAACTGCCTGACCCACACTGACGCGATGGGCGCCGTCTCCGGGTTCGAGTACACGCACTTCAATCTGCAGTCTGCGAGCATCTCGTCGGAAGGCACGCGGTACGAGTTCGAGTACGACGCGGAGCTGCGGCTGCGAAAGGTGATCAACCCCCAGGGCCTGAGCTGGACTTACCAGTACGACCCGGCAGGACAATTGGTCGAGGAGACGGACTTCGACGACCGGATCGTCAGCTACACCTATGACGCTGCCGGGCAACTGGTCACTCGCACCACGCCTTCCGGGGCAGTGATCAGCTTCGAACGCGACCTACTGGGCCGTACCGTGGCACGAGACGCAGCCGGCTTCGTCACCACCTATGCCTACGACGCGACCGGCGGTCTGATCGAGGCGAGGACCCCCGATGCTGTCCTGACGTTGGAGCGGGACGCAGTAGGGCGTCTGGTCGCCGAGACGGTGAACGGCCGCACACAGCGATACACCTACGACGGGCTGGGGCGACGCGTCAGCCGTACCACCCCGACTGGTGCTACCAGCACCTGGCAGTACGATGCCGCGGGTCGTCGCACCGAGCTGAACAGTTCTGGTCGTATCATCAAATTTGACCGCGATGCGGCAGGTCAGGAGCTGACGCGACGCATCGGGGACAGCCTCATCCTGACCCACACCTACGATCCCCACGGCCTGCTGCTGAGTCAGGATCTGACCGGCCCGGACTCCCGACGTCTGCAACATCGTGCCTACACCTACCGCGCAGACGGTCATGTGATCGCCATCGATGACCGCCTCAACGGCTCCCGTCGGTACGACCTTGACCCAGCAGGTCGAATCACGAGTGTGCGCTCGGCTGGGTGGACGGAGACCTACGCCTACGATCAGGCAGGCAACCAGACAGAAGCATCCTGGCCTGCATCGATGCCTGACCAGGAGGCGACCGGGGCGCGTACCTACACTGGTACGCGCATCCACTCCGCCGGCGGCGTTCGCTATGAATACGACGCTGCCGGGCGCGTAAGCCTCCGCCAGAAGGCTCGCCTGTCTTCCAAGCCCGACACGTGGCGTTACGACTGGGACGCCGAGGATCGCCTCACGTCCGTCACGACGCCTGATGGAACTCGCTGGCGCTACCACTACGACCCGCTTGGTCGACGCAGCGCCAAACAGCGGTTGGCGGCGGACGGCAGCACGGTCGTCGAACAGGTGGACTTCACCTGGGACGGCACCACATTGTGCGAGCAGACGACCCGCTTCACGGGCAATGACCGCGCGGTGAGCCTCACATGGGACCATTACGGCACTGCACCGCTCACTCAGCGGGAACGGATCCACGGCATCGACGCTCCTCAGGAGGAGATCGACGCTCGTTTCTTCGCAGTCGTCACCGACATCGTCGGGACTCCCACCGAACTGGTCGACGAACAAGGGACCATCGCTTGGCGCTCTCGGTCCACTTTGTGGGGCGGCACCGCCTGGAACCGTGACGCAACGGCGTACACCCCGCTGCGATTCCCCGGTCAGTACTACGACCCTGAAACGGGCCTTCACTACAATTACTTTCGGCACTACGACCCTGTCAGTGCCCGCTACCTCACTCCGGACCCCTTGGGTCTCACTCCCGCTCCGAACCCTGTCGCCTACGTCACCAATCCCCTTCACGGAATCGACCCCCTCGGCCTGGCCGAGCTCCCGCTGGGCGAAAAGGGAAACCCGTTCCCGGATCGCGCGAGCGCGGAGCGAGCAGCGTTCGACATGGCGGGAGTGAACTACGATAGAGTGCCGGACTTTGAGTGGGAAATCGGGGACGACGTCAGGCGAAAGGGGCAGGATTTCTATGTCTACGACCCGGAGCCCACGCACTGGGGCAATATGCGCCAGTTCGAGACGCCGCAGGGCTCGCGCGTGGTTGTCGAGCACACCCACGATCCGGCTGGCTCCCACTTTCACGTGGGGGAGCCAAAGCATGGCTCAGATCGCACAGGGGTGAACTTCGGCTGGGCCAGCAAGTATCCGTCCGACGAAAACTTCGAGCGGTACGGAAAAGTCAACAAGCCTGGTGGTGACCACCACCTGTTCTACAAAGGCGGAGAGGTCTGCCCCTGATATGAGCGAGCCAGCTTCCACTGAACTCCTTCGCCGATGTGGCCTGGAAATCCTTGACGAGTCCCCAGCCGATTCCCTGCCCGCGCCTCGGCGAGCAGTGGGCATCACCATCGGAGGGACGGCCCCGGCCGCGAAGGTTCCCCTCGTGGGATCTGAACTGAGTTCACGTGTCGACACGGCGTGGCTCCAACTCGCGCGTGAGCACCATGTTGTGGACGCGGAGGGCCGTTTCTTGATCACAACCTCGATGAACGGCCCGTGGGTACCAGTGCGCATCCACGGTAGAACACATATGGCGGAGCACTTGGTGGGACACAACGCGCCGCCTGGACACGCGGAATTTGTCACCATGGCTCTTGATGGCAGCGTCATGTGCGGCGTGACCACAGAAGAGTACGACGTATGGCTGGTGGTGGACCGTGAGAGGATCAAGACGCCGCCCCCACCGCCTCCGGATATCGAGGCGTTCCGTGCCGCCATGCGCAGGAAGCAAGAGCTCGAGAAGCGGTACGCGCCCGAACGCCTCGAACAACCACTCGGCGACGGGTGGGTTCTCCTCGCATTCCATCGTCACACCAAGAATCTCCGGCGTCTCCACGAGATCCCTGACGAATTGAGCCGAACTCTCTTCCCCGGGTTTCTTGGTGGCAGGCAGCCTCGAACGGATGCGCCTCCGCGGCAAATCACCGAAGGTCAGGCTCGGGAACTCGGAGAACGACTCGGAGTCCCTGTTGACACTCACAGTTTCGGATATTTCCTCGAGTTCCAGTCAGCTGAGACCAAAAGCCGGCAGTCGCAGGCGCGTGCGATCGCTCCCAATCTTCTTTCCTGAGGACGGAAAGTAGACCGCTCGGTGGTCCTCGAAGCGCTGATTCGTTGAAGTCTTGAACCATCGGCCTGTGACGGTTCTTGATCTGCGGTACGACGTTGGGCTGTGCAGGCCATCGGTACCGGTGCATCCGTGATCGATGACACGCCCAGCGCATCACAGCTGACCTCCGGCTGCTGCACACGGGCGTCTGCGCCAATCCGGACAGGTTGACGAACGCGATCAATGACAAGGTCGACCGTGAAGATCGATCACATCGACACCTTTGGCACTGGCGTCGACCTCGGCGCCTTCCTGGACGCCGCTATGTCTGATGAGGAAGAGGGTCCGCCGCATATGGCCGACAAAAGCGCAGCCGACCGCCTGCCGGCCAAGCGGCGTTCGCCGCGGGGAAATGTCCCGCTTCGCGCGGTCGCAGCGGTTTCCGTCGTCCTGCTCCTGGCGGGCGGTTGCGCGCCCCAGGACGATGCCCCGAACACCCCGTTGCCCAGGATGGCCAAGGACGATGCCTTGAAGTGGGCCAAGGACTCCACCGCCCACATGGCCGAGCTCACGGACGTCGAACTGCTCCCCGACACGGCCAAGGTGCACTTCGAGGCCTGCGTCGGGGCGAACGACGAGGTGGCCGAGGACGGCCGGTACAGCCTCTTCTACTACGTCTACTCACCTGCGCCCGCCACGGACCACACTCGTATCGTGCGGAAGCTTCGCAGTGAACTCTCCAAGCGGGGCTACGAGGTGACCTCGTACCGCGAGTTCAGGAGTGCCTACGCCTCGGCGGTGTTCCGGGCTCGCGGCAAGAAGACGAGCTACAGCGTGGAGGCTGAGACGGTCGGCTCCGGCAAGAGGAAGCCTCAGCGTTTCTCCTTCGCCGTACGTACGCCCTGCATGCTCCCGCCCGGCGTCAAGCAGCAGCAGTTCTGAACACCTGAGTGCACCAACCTGAGCAGAACCGACCCGACAACGACGCCCGCGCTCGACGGTCCGTACATTCGTATCCAGGCGGTGACAACCTCAAGTCGTCCATGGGCGGCCGTTCGTGGAACGACCGAGCGAGTGTCCCAGAACTTCGAGCGGACCGGCACGGACACCTCGGCCCACAGTAATTGGGTAACTCCAAAGTGCGGCCAGATGGTGGTAAGCCGGGCCTGAAACGCCCGGGTGTGACTCCGAAGCCCGTCCCGTCCAGCCTCGACAGCCGCACGCGAAGCCGCCTGCTCATGACACCGGATCAGATATCATCACTGGTCAGAAGGCCTGGACCGCCACGGGGGTGTCCGGCCGTTCAGATCAGAGGGGCGGGGGAGCATGTCCGGTGCGGGCTCGGACGGCTACAGGATCGACGCGAGCGGCATGGACGGTGAGGCCGGAAAGCTCGACCAGGCAGGCGACGATGTCGGCGCCATACGCAAGGCCGTGGAAGACCACATGTGCTACGCACCGGACGCTCTCGGCGGCTCCGACTCCGGCCCCGCGTACGACAACTTCGCCGCCGCCTGGCAGTCCGAGGCGAAGACCTTGGAAGCCGCGCTGCACGAGCTCGCGGACAAGGTCGGCATCTCCCAGCGCAACTATGAGAACGCCGACCACGAAACCATCCTCGCGCTGCACTCCGCGGGTGCGGGCGACGGCCTGACAACCATGCCCGCACCGGCCGCTGCCCACCCGGGGACGACCACTGGCCTTACCCCGGGCACGCCTCCGCTGAGCCTCGCTGACTTCGACTGACGGGCCGGCACACGCCACACAGTCGACACACCCGGCGGCCGCGCACCCGGCCGACGTGTGTGCTTCCACCTGACCTGTGACACCTGACATCTGACATCTGAGCAAGGACAACGGGGCTCTCACCACATGGCCGACGCAGGCGAATCCACCACCGACCGCAAGGAAAAGATCGACCGTTACACGGGAGACCTCGCGACGGCCGACAGCAAGAACGAGGTCCTGGAGGCCATCGGCAACCTCCTCGGCGTCTCTGCGCCGGTCGGTTCCCCGAGCACCCTGGCGGCCATCGCCCAGCGCTACAAGAGCCAGGCCGACGATGCCGCGGACGTACAGCAGCGGGTCGAGAAGGTCGCCGCGTCAGGGCTTCCGTCGGTGTGGGTGGGCAGTACCGGTGCCAAGGCGGCCGAGGTGGTGGCGGCAGCCGGCCGTTCCGCCGAGCAGATGGCCGAGGCGTTCCGTAAGGCGTCCAAAGCCCTCTACGACCTCTCTGACGCGCTCACCTCCGCCCAGTCCAAGGACGACAACGGCCGCGAGCAGCTGCAAAAGGCCCGCACGTTGCTCGGCGGCGAGGACGGCTTCTTCGACGACATGGTCGAGACGGACGACGAGGAAGCCGACCGCAAGCGGGCCCAGGACGTAGCCGGAACAGGGGCCAACCTGCTCTACGCAGCCGCGCAGGAGGCTGACGACGCGGCGCGGGCGGCGGCACGGGAGCTGAACAAGTACGCGGCCGAGGCCCGTGCCGGGCACATGCACACCGACGACATCTCCGCCGCCGACCGCCTCGTCCTCGCCGATGTCGGCGTGTTCGGGGGCCCGCAGGAGCAGAACGAACTCCTCACCGCCGACGACCTCGAACGTTCCGGCCGTTTCATGGAGAAGATGAACGCGCAGGACGAGGCCCGATTCGAGCGGATGCTCGCGGATGCCCAGACGCCGCAGGAGCGGGCGTATCTGGTCAAGGCGCTGGCTGCGGGCTACGACGTGGACCAGGTCGGCCAGTTCCGTGACAAGATCCACGGCAAGAACCCGTACTGGCTTCAGCAGCACCTCAGCCCGATCGTCACGGCCGGCGACAGCAAGGTGGACGAGGGGCTCAATCCTGACGGGTCGAACCGGAACACCGACTACCAGTGGTTCGGCGACGAGAAGTGGTCCCAGGAGGGCAACACCTGTGTGCCGTCGAGCACGGTGACCGCCCGCGCCATGGTCGATCCCCTCTACGCGCTGGAGTTGACCGGCGGACCGTCCGGGCAGGAGAACGACCCCGATGCGTTCCGCCACCGTCTCCACGACGAACAGCTGCGCCTGCACGAGGAAGGCGACGGCGACTACCTGCACTGGTGGTCCGACGTTCCGGATGGAATGGACAGCGACGGGCAGAACGCGATCGCCAACGACGAGATCAGCCCGCACACCGGCAGTAAGTACGAGTACCAGCAGGTCCGCGGTGCGGACGACCGCCGTGACGTGCTTCCGGACATCGAGAAGTCCGTTGCCGAGGGCAAACCCGTCCCCTTCGAAGTGGAGGGGCACGAGAAGGACGGCAGTCGGGTCGGACACCAGATGATGGTGATCGGCCAGGAGGGCGACATGCTGCAGATCTACAACCCCTGGGGCCAGACGACCTGGGTCAGTGAGGACGACTTCGTCAACGGCCATATGGACAAGGCCTCCGACTCCCGCATGCCCGACGCGTACGCCGTCCACCTGCCCGCCGACCGATAAGTGAGCGTCATGACCAGCGCCCCGCGCCGACTGGCCCTTCCCGCCCTGCTGATGACCGCGCTCGCGGGCTGCGGTACCACCGGGCCGGACACCTATGAACTGGGTGAGAAGCACATACAGGTGGATGCGGGGGAGGAGTTCAGGCTGTCCGTTCCCGTCGACACCGCGATGGGGGAGTGGTGGTACCTGACATCGCCGCAGCCTGACCGCGACGTCGTCCGGAGGACGGACAAGCGGGAGGAGGTCGAGGCCGATGACGGCGCCGTCGGCAGCGGGAACGGAACGGACTTCTTCGGCTTCAAGGCCGTCGGTCCGGGCACGACGAAGATCCGGTTGATCCAGTGCCCGCGTGGTGCCTGCGCCGGCGGCGGCGATGCCGGCGGCCCCGTCACGCCGTCTCCTGTCCGGAGCGGCAGCCCCACCCCCCAAGAGAAGTACCGGGCCACCATCCACACCTACACCGTCACCGTGAGGAAGCCATGACCTCCGAGCCGCGGACCTCGCGCCCGGGTCGGACCGACGACGAGTTGGCGCAGTCGGACATCCCGGCGATGCTGCGTTACGGCCTCTCCTTCGCCGGACCGCACCGCACCGCCCTCTTCGGAGACGGCGCCGTGGGTGCCGCCGTCCTGCTGGACCGGCTCGGCATCCAGGCGCGGGCGGTGGCCTTCCTCGCCAAGGTGGTACGGAGTGGGGGCGTCCGGTACGCGGCCGAGCTGCAGGAGCCGGTGCCGGGCGAGCAAGCGGTGTCGATGGTGCGTGCGTGGCTGGAGGCTGCGGCCACTGCCGCCGACGGGATCGACGGCGACGAGGAGGCCGCCCGCTGGCTGGAGGCCGTGGCCGAACTGCTCAGCCTCCGGCGCGTTCACCGCTCTCGGGCATCCGGGGAGTGAGCGGCAGATCTCCGGATCATGGGAGCACCCGGGCGAGTGCGTCGGGGTGGAGGAGTGCACCCGTGCAGCCGGCGCAGCACGCCCCCGAATGAGGTCAAGGCGTGAAGGCCCGGAGGGGATTCTGCCGACAAAACCGCCGATACAACGCTTGGTTCGAGTTCTCGGACGGGCCCTTGCTTAGATGATCAAGCACGTTTGCACGCAATCAATCATCACGGGGTATTCATGCACACGCGTGTCCTGACCGTCCGACGCGCCGCCACCGGGCTCGCCTGCGCCGCAGCGATGGTGTCGCTCGCGGCCTGCAACAACGGCGACACCGGCGCCGCGGGGTCCGCAGGTGGGTCCACGCCGTCGAAGAGCACGGAGGCCAGTCCCGCCGCCAAGCCGAACGGTGTCGAGAAGCTCTCCGCCAAGGAGATCTACGACTCGGGCCACAAGGCCAACGCCGCCGCCGGCTCCTTCCGGGAGCAGATGACGCGCGGGGGCACCAAGACCGACATGCTGCTGTCCGCCACGGAATGCGTCGGCACCGTCAAGATGTCGCAGGGCACCTTCCAGGTCATCCGCAAGGGCGACGACGTCTGGGCCAAGCCGGACTCGGCGATCGTCAAGGAGTTCAACTCCGAACTCGGCGCCAACACGCTCTCCGCCGACAAGTGGCTCCACGGCACGCCGAGCAACCCGCTGATGAAGGGCTTCGCCAGCTGGTGCCACCAGGAGCAGTTCACCGCACCGGACACGCTCGACGCCGGCAACAAGGTGACCAAGGGGAAGGTCACCACGGTGGGCGGACAGCAGGCGGTGCCGGTCGTCATGACGGCGAAGGGCGACTCGGTCACCTGGTACGTGGCGACCACGGGCAAGCCGTACTACTTCAAGCAGGCCAGCAGCCGTAAGGACATGCAGAACCTGGTGTACTCCGACTTCGGCAAGCCGGTGGGCGCGCAGGCGCCCTCCGGCCCGGTCGAAGAGGCACCGAAGAAGTAGTCCGGTAGCCCCTGGTCACGCGGTTGTCGGCCCGGCGGGCAGTTGCCCGTCGGGCCGCATCCTGTGCGGGCTCAGGGCCCGCAGGTCCCCGACTCGGCTGCGCACTGCCAACCCGAGAACCCGTCCCCGGGATGGTCGACGGCATGGTTGAACCGGATGAACCCGTAGACCACGACGACGGTGAACGCGACGGCGGCCAGCGCCGCCAGCCACAGTGCGATCCGTCGTACGACCCGCGGTACGCCCCGCCGAGGCGTCCGGCGGCGGGCAGGCTCCCGAACCCGGGGCGGTCGTGGGCCGGTGTTGCGCGGGGTGTGTCGGCCGGCGGTCATGCGCAGGACGTTATTTCGTCGGAGGTGCCGACCACGTCGAAGTCGCGACCCAGGCCCACGGTGTTGAGGTGGGCGATGTCGGCCTGCTCCAGGTTCATGCTGGCCGGGCCCCAGCCTCCGGTGGCGTTGGCCCGGTGTTCGCTGGGGATGCCCCAGTCGTAGCGCTTCTGGACCTCGACCCGGTAGGTGACCTCGCCGTCGTGGACGTAGCCGGTCAGCCGGTACTGGAAGTGGTTGAGCGCGTAGTACCACTCCGAACTGCTGTCTCCGTCCGCGGGGTTGGGCGCGGTGGACTTCCAGTCGGTGGTGAACGGGCCGTCCGGGCGGCCGTGGACGTCCTTGCGCAGGGTCTCGTCGACGCCCGACCGGAAGGCCGGGATCTGGTCCATCATGGTCTGCGGCTCGACCTCCACCGTCTTGCCGCTGCCGTCCAGGTAGTGCTGGACCAGGCCGGCCGCCGTGGGCCAGTCCTTGACCGTGGCGAAGTACGCGGCGACGTTGTTCAGCTGGTTGCGGACCTTGTAGTCCTTGTCGTCCGGCTTGTCGATGTTGAACTTCCGGTTCTCGCTCTCGAAGTTGTGGGCCGTGCCGAAGACCACCTTCAGGCTCTTGGTGAGCCACGCGTCTTCTTCGGCCGCCTTGTCGAGGACCTGATTCAGGCGTTCCTGGAGGCCGTCGGCGGTGCGCTGGTGCTGCTCGTAGTTCGCGTGCACCTCGGGGTCGTCGGGATTGTCGACCACGCACATCTCGATCCGGCCGTCCGCGCTGATCGTCATGCCGTTCTCCAGCGCCTCCTGCTGAAGCTGCCGCGCCCTGCGCTGGAGCTCCTCCAGGCCCTTGGTCCCGCCGGTGCCCTTCGCGCCGTCGGCCTCCTGGTCGAGGAAGTCACGCAACCCCCTGACCTCCTGGTGCAGCGCGTCGATGTCCAGCTGCACGCGGTCGCAGTAGGCCTGTGCGCGCTCGCCCGCCTCGCCCTGCCAGTGGTCCTGGTGCAGCTTCTTGACCACGGCGTCGTGGAACTCCGTACGGGCGTCCTTGATCTTGCGGTGGATGGCGTTCCAGCTGTCGGCGAACGTCTCCAGCGCGTGGACGTCCAGCTCGATGAGCTGGTGGAAGGTGACCATGGTGCTGCTGCTTCCTCCGGCTCAGCGGGACGGGTTGGGGGCGTGCGGGTCGGCGAACTGCGAGGCGGTCGCGACCTCGTTGCCGTCGTACGCGTCCGCGCTGTCGCGGAAGTTCCGCGCGGCCGTGTCCAGGCGGTCCGTGACGACCTTGAGCAGGTCCTCCCAGCGGTGCTGCATGTCGTCGATGCTGTCGACGAACGACCAGCCGGGCGCCGCCTTCGCCAGATCGCGGAAGGAGTCCTCGGCCGGCCCGTCGGTCTTGCGGAGCAACCCGGAGGTGGTGTCGCAGTCGTCGGCCCTGGCCCGAAGGAACGACGAGCTGACTCCTACGTCCGGGTCTCCGCCCCAGACCGGCGGCGCGGGTGGGGGAGGCGTGGGCGGAGGGCCCGGTGAGGGCGACGGCTCGGGTTGCGCGACCGTGGTCATGGCTGGTGCAGCGGTGGTCGCTGGTGCCGAGACCTGGGCATACGCCAGCCTCGGATCGACTGCATGGCTCATCGCCGTCTCCTCCAGAGCCGGTTGCCGGCTCTCACCCCGTACAGAAGGAACGTTCTTGATCAGCGTAGGGCAGCCGTTACTTGATGTGCCACCGTCATCTCCGTGCGCCCGCCTGGGCCGGGCCCTCCGTCACGTGAAGAACACCACCAGCAGGCTGACCACGAGGCCGAGTACGCCCACCGCGACCGTCACCAGGGTGGTGCGGAACAGGCCCCGGCTCTCCCCCTGTCCGTAGGGGAAGCCGGTGACCGCGCAGAAGAGGCCGATGGCCAGGGCGATCAGGGCGCCGAAGCCCCAGGCGCAGCCGACGGCGACGGCGCGGGTCCAGCCGTGGTCCTGCATGTACGAGGTGTCGCTCGTCCGGCGGGCCTCGATGACGTGGCCGCGGGTGTACAGGGCGTCGCTCTTGAGCTCCGCGTTGAGGTCCTTGACCGTGCCGTCGGCGGAGGTGAAGGTGCCGTAGCACCACCTGGTCCTGGTCTTCTTCCGTGAGCTCGAAGTGCTCGACGAGCTGCGGTACTTGTACTCGACGGTGCAGGTCTGGACGGTGAGCTTGCCCGGGGTGGACGTGGCGTAGGTGTAGGGGCCGAGGTAGGCGCCGAGTGCCAGTGCGACGAGTCCTACGAGGATCAGGCCTGCGCCGATGAGGCGGCCGAGGCCCGTCCGATCTCCGGGTGCGGCGGCGTTCGTCGCGGCGTTCCCGTGTACTTGTGTCATGGGGGTTCCTCAGGAGGGATACGGGCGGGCGTTACAGGGCGAGTGCGCAGACGAGTGCCGCCAGGGCGCCGAGGGCGAATACGCCGCCCAGGACCGGCCCGGTGACGCGTGAGGCCGGCAGACGCCGCCAGGACTCCGAGAGGGCGGGGCCGTTGCGGGCACCGAAACCGGTGAGAAGGCAGAAAATGCCGAAAGCCACCAGGCAGAGGCAGAACGCGAGAATTCCGGCGTCTTTTCCTGGGGCCCGGTCCTCGGGTAGTTCGAAGGTGCCGTCCGCCTGTACGACGGGGATTTTCGCGCCGGTCTCGAAACGCGAAGACGTGTTCACCACGACGTCCTGGTAACTGGCCTTGCCGTCCTGCGCGGTCCAGTTTCCGGTGCAGCTGAACTCGAGTTGTGTCGTACGCCTGTGCGTGCCGTAGTGGGTCCTCGTGTGTGTTTCGCATGAAGAAACCGTGAGGGTTCCCTCGGTGCCGTCGCCGGCAAGTTCACTGCGCAGTTCCGGAATGGTCACCACGGCGATGACCACGGCCACGAGGAGCAGCCCCAGACCGACGAGTCTTCCCGCCCAAAGGCTGCCTGTACTGCCGTAACGCGGCTGTGTTGTCACCACTGTTGGTCGTCCCCCCTGGGAAACTTTACGATCTTGACCGACGGTTTGCCGGGCCGTGCGCGAGGAGTCTAAGGTATCCGTCTGTCGTCCTATATGAATGCGCCAAGCGGTACGGGGGAGAGTTATGGCGTTCGACGCCTTTGATGTGGACACCGACGTACTCCGCAAGCAGGGAGTGAACTTCGCCGAACTCGGAGGCGATTTCACGAAGGCCTCCAAGCGGCTCCAGGACACCCTTGAAGGGCTTGGGGAACCGTGGGCGGACGCCGATTTCGGGGAGATCTTCGGGCAGGTCTACACGCCGGTTCGTGACGGAATCTTCACATCGATGGACAGCCTGGGGAAGCGGCTGGAGAAGATCGGGCACAACCTGCAGGACATGGCACATAACTACGACGAATCGGAAGCGTCGAACTATGTTCTGATGGACGGGATCTCGGGCCGACTCTAATTAAATTCGGGGATATTGGCATGTCGCTCACACTGCCCAGCGAACTTGTCTGGGTGCTCGATCTTCTCGGCTACAGCTGGCCCGAGGCCGACGAACAAGCACTGCACGATGTCGCCGAGGCCTGGCGGGCCTTCGGCAAGGACCTCGAAACGATCCAGACGGACGGCGATGGATTCGCCCGCACCATCCTGGCCAGCAACGCCGGTACGGCCGTCGACGAATTCACCAAGGGCTGGGGCGCCTATACCGGCGCGGGCGGCCAGGACAGCTACATCCCGGACGCGAGGACCGCGTGCGAGGTGATCGCCCTCGCCTTCGACGCGGCCGCGATCGCTGTCCTCACGGCGAAGCTGGCCGTGATCGCGCAACTCGTCGCCCTGGCCGTGGAGATCATCGCGGCGCAGGCGGCGGCCCCCTTCACCTTCGGCCTGTCCGAGGTCGGCGCGCTGGGTGCGACCCAGGCCACGCGGGTGATCGTCCGTGAGCTGCTCAACAAGCTCCGGACGGAGGTCATGCAGGCCATCACCAAGGCCATGGAGCACGCCACCATGGACGCCCTGAAGAAGATCGCCAAGGAGCAGCTCGAGAAGATCACCAAGGAGAAGGTCAAGCAGTTCGCCAAGGACAGGATCAAGGAAGAGGCGAAGCAGTTCGTCCAGGAGAAGGTGGTGGACGCGGCCAAGGAGAAGGCCAAGGAAGCCGCCGTCGGAATGGCGCAGAACATCGCCCAGCAGAGCATCGAGACCCACTTCGACGAGCGGTCCGGAATCAACCTCGGAGAGACCACGGACATCGCCGAGAAGGCGGGCGGCGAATACCTGGACGGACTGAAGAACGAGGTCAAGGGCGGCGAGGGATCGACCCTCGCGGGCTACACGGACGTGCAGGGGCACGTGGGCAACGCCGTGGACCAGGCGACGGAGAAGGCCACCGGGGCGGTCGGGAATCGCGTACAGCACGGAGTCGACGCGCTGTCCGGACGCGGGGACGGCAGCGGAGAGTCTTCCGAGGGGTCTGCGGACAACTCCTCGGGGACAGGCTCCAGTTCGGCCGCCGGCAACAGGACCCCGGTCTCCGCGGCCACGGCGCGCTCGGGCTCCTCGCACGGCTCGGGGGGCGCGCAGGACTGGGCTCGAAGCGAGTTCGGATGACGCGCCCAAATGACAGCATGCCGAGCATGCCGAGCGCGCCGAGCGCGACAGACACGGCAGGCATGACAGGAAGGACGGCCGGACCCATGACCGCGGACCGGGAGATCCAGGACGAGGAACTCATGGGGATCGCCCAGGACCCCGAACAGGCCCTGCGGCTGCGCCGCTCCCTGCGCACCATCGCCGACGCGACCTCGCTCGACCCGGCCCTGCGCGAGATGGCGGGTGAGGTGCTGAGCGGACGCGTCGACGTCAAGGACGCCTTCCAGGACCCCCGTTACACCGAGGCCGTGTACCAGCGGCTCCACGAGATGCGCCGGGCGGCCGAGGACCAGACGTACGCCGAACGCCAGCAGTCCAAGGGCCGGTTCGCGGACTGGGACGCACGCCAGCAGGCCGAACTCGACCGCGAACGCGCCGAGCGAGACGCGCCCGTGCACGGTTTTGCCGGGGGAAAGCGACCGGGCCGGCGCTGAGGCGCGGCAGCCCGGTCCGGCACCGGCGTCGGCGGCATCCCCGAGCAGTCCTGCCCACCGGAAGGATCCGGCCAGGCTGCAGCCGTGGCCGCGTGCCTCAGTTCTGGTAGGTGCCGCCGTCGAGCGCGATGCGGGCTGTGAGTGCTCATCCGAACCAGTTCGGGGCGGCCCTTTGGAGCGCTGTCAGCACCGCAATGCTCCCGAGAGCACACGCATAGGCGAGTGCCAAGTGCTTGCCGCCACGGCTGCGGTAGCCGCGTATGGCCTGCCATATGCCGGCACCGCTGACGACAGCCAGAACTCCGCTCACCACACGCATGACGACGGGGACGCCTGGCAGGACGGTCGTCAAGACGGTGCTCACTACAGCAGTCATCGTGCCGAGGATGCCGGCGAGCGCTGCCGCATTGCGCCGGACGCGGGCCTCCAGTCGCTCCCGGCTGTCGTCACCCATGTCGTTCATCAGCATGGGAGGCAGGCTATGCGATCACGGGAGATCGCCATGGCGACGGCGAGTACGGGTGACGACCCTGCCTTCCGCTGAGGCAGGGCGGCACGGCGGCGGACAAGTCACGCCTGACGGCGCTTGTTGCCGACGAGGTAGGCGATGCCCCAGGCAGCGGCGGCGGCGAGCACGAGGGCGAGCGGGGAGGTCCAGTCGACTCCACCGTGGGTCCCGTCGGTCCACCAGGCCTTGGCCGGGAAGAAAGGGTCGTATTCCAGCATGTCCCTGATCCCGAAGAAGCCCCTTTCCTTGGCGATGTACATCGGGAGGAAGTTGGCCCCGCCGAAGAAGGCGCCGAGCGCGGCGATGACGGCTGCGCAGATCCGGGCGCCGTTGCTGCGGTGACCCACCTTGCCGATCAGGGCGCCGACGATCGCCCCACTGAGGAGCGCGTACGCGAGGTAAAGGGTGGTGGACGTGGCGGAGGTCAGGTGCTCGACAATGACCACCAGGAGACCGCTGTAGAGCAGCGAGACGACGAAAGAGACCAGGAGACCGAGGAACACCGCGCCGACGGGGTTACCGCCCCGGTTCGGCTGCTGTCCGAACGGGGGCGCCTGGAACGGCGGTCCGGGCTGAGCCGGATACATCGGCTGCACCGGCGGCTGCCCCGGGACGGGCGACGGTCCGGCGTACATGGGGGGCTGCCCGAGAGGAGCCGGCGGTCCGAACCCCGGCTGCTGCTGTGGCGGGGCGGGTCGGCCGTACGGGTTGGGATGGTTCTGTGGAGGCTGTGGTGGCTGCGGCGGTGGTTGGAACGGCGGCTGGCTCATGATTCCCCGTGGAGTCAATGGAGTTAGCGGGCAGAAGCAGCAAGTTATCAGTGAGATCAGGAGGGGTACGGCGGAGCTGGAGCGGGCTGCGTGAAGGGTGTCGGCTCGTCGAGTGCCGAGCTGGAGCGGCCCGCACCGGTCGACCGGTTCGAGGAGCACCCGGCTCTCGTCAGGTCGGAAAGTCGCCGACCCGGCCGCGTGCCAGCAGGTACTTGGGAATGTAGCCGGACTCCACGTCGACGGGGACCCCCGCGTCGTGGGCCAGGCAGGCCATGGCCAGCGGTCCCAGTGCGACAAGGCCGCTGACCTGCGCGGCCGTGGCTTCGTCCGCGGTCCAGTACTCCTTGTGCCACTCCAGAGCCTTGACCAGTTCGACATCGAAGCGCTCGCTGTCGCCTGTGACCAGGCGGTGGAACAGGTTGAGCGGGGGGTACAGGATGCGCAGCATCAGGCTGCGGTCGGTGACCTGCAGAGCCTCCGGATCGGTGCCGTTGATTGCGGCCATCAGCTTGTCGCCGATGCCGGGGCCCTGTTTCCAGTACGTCTGAAGCGTGTCGACCCAGTCGTAGATGTACGCGTCGAAGACCGCTCCGGACTCGCGCAGCAGCGAGATGGGGACGTTGCTCAGCTCGGTGAGCCGTTCGCGTTCGCGGCAGACGAGCGCCAGGTAGAAGGCGGTGAGCCAGTTGCCCGCGTGGGCGGGTGGCTGTCGGCCGATGGAGCGGATCGTCCGCGGCACACCCGAGATCAGGCACTCCACGGTGGGTTCCGGTGAGGTGGCGGACCGGAACAGGGCGGAGCCGATCTGCATGGCCGCGACCCAGGCTTCCCAGGTCTCGATCCGGGCGGCGTGGGGATCAAGGGCGCAATGGCTCTTGGCGTTCGCGAGCGCCCTGTTCAGAGCGGTGTTGAACGTGCTGGGCATGGTCTCGAGCTTCCGGACCCGAGCCTCGGTGTCGTCAACGAGTGCTTGCGCACCGAGAACACGGTCGGCAGGCACTTCATGTCGTGTGACGTGCGTGGTCATTTCCGCCTGTTCGGATCCGAACCGAGTAGGAGAGATCATGCGGCCCGCCGCATGGCCCCCGCAGCCGCCGACCGGATGCGGAGGGCCTTCGCGCTGCGTTCGGTGGCTACGACGAGGATGCCGTCGGGGGACAGGTCCACGGCCGTGAAGGGAACGTCCGAGAGCAGCTCTGCCACGACCTTCCGAGTTGCCCGGTCCCAGACGCGCACGTAGTCGTCGCCGCGGCTCAGGCCCAGTGGGGCGGCGGCCCGCTCCTCCTCGGACGGGTGCAGGACCTGCCCGGGGCCGGGGCCGGGGCCGGAGTCGTCGGATCGGACGAGGGGGTGGACGAGCACCGCGGAATCGGCCGGTACGACGAGGACGGCCACCGGGACGGGCTGCCCCTCGGCCCCGGGCAGGCTGCCGGCGGAAACCGCGCTGATGCCGGGCGCGCGCAGGGTCCACAGGGTCTGCCAGGGCAGGTCGAGGCCGAGCCGCCCGTGGATGGCGTCGGCGTACTCGGGCAGGCCGTCCTCCACGAAGGCCGTCTCCAGCAGGGCGGCACGCTGCAGCGCAGGAACCTGGGTGCGGGTGAGCAGGGCCGCCGTACGCAGGTACGTCCGGGCCGGTGCACCCAGTTCCTCGGCCGGTACCGCCTCGACGGCGGCCCGCAGCGGCACCGGGTCGGCGTGCACGAACAGCCCTGGATCCGTGAGGAGTTGGGGCAGTAGGCCCGCCTCCAGGGTGTGGCCCGCGATGTGGTCCCGTACATACGGGTCGGCCCTGCTCCAGTCCTGGTCCGGCACCGCCTCCAGCAGCGCCATCGCGATCTGTGTCTGGGCGGCACGGACGTTCGGCAGGCCGGCGCGGATCTCGTCGCCGATGGCCGGATGCAGCAGCCGCAGCAGCGTACGCGCGCTGCCGTCCCCGTCCGGCCGATGCGACTCGACGAACGGTCCCGCGAGCGCTCCGCTGTCCGAGAGGGGGCCGCTCATGTCCCTGCCCGCAAGAGCGTTGACGAGCCGCGTCCAGAGGGCGACGGGCAGACCGTCGCCCTCCGCGAGGGCCAGCGGCGCCAGCAGCAGACGCAGGGTCTGCGGGTCCGCGCCCAGGCGGCAGGCGTGCAGGTCAAGTGCCTGGCCGACCGACGTGGGCAGGAGGGTCTCGTCGTACGGGGCGGCCGCGCCCGAACTCGTCAGGAGGCTCCGGACGGCGAGCTGCACGGTGAGCGGGCTGGTGCCGGCCCGGCGCCCGATCGCCTCGGCCAGGGTCCGCCTCGCCGCAGCATCCGAGGCGAAGGGCGGCTCCGGGGCGCCGGACTCCGGTCTGAGCAGCGCGTACGCCTGCAGCACCAGACCGCGCGGATCGGCCCACTGCGGGTCGTCGAGGTCGATGATCTGTGCCGTGCCGGGCGCGAGTCCACCTTCGAGTTCGGTGGCGAGCTCGCGCGGTACGTCCGCGAGCAGCCGCACGTTCGCGGTGGCGGCGAGCGGCCTCAGCACCTCCCGTACGACGCGGGCCGGCTCGCCCGTCGTACGCACAGGACCGGCCCGGTCGACCTCGGGCACGACGACGGACTCGGTCCGGCCCAGGGCGCCCAGTGCGGCGTAGACCTCTTCGAGGCGGCCGGCCCGGAGGCCGTAGTGGTCCGCGATGAGCCAGCCGAGCTGTGTTGCGGTGAGCCCCGCCGCGTTCGGTACCGCCGGGGCGGGGAGGTCGGGCGGCACCGTCGACGGGTCGAGGTCCGCCAGTGGCAGCCGTCCGCGGAACTCCGGATCGCACAGCATCAGGAAGCCGGTGAGCAGGTGGGAACGGCCGCTGCCCGGACTGCCGGTGAGGATGATCACCCGGGGTGCACCTGGCCGGCCCGACCGCCAGGCGGCGAGCGCACGCAGCACGGCGGTGCGTCCGCCCAGGTAGGGATGGGGTGCGTAGCCGTTGGTCGGGGCGGTCATCGGTGGGAGACCTCGCGGGTGCCGGAGTGGTGGACGAAGGCTAGGAGTTGCGACCGAGGTTCTGCCGGTACAGCGCGATCGCCTGCTCGGTCGGGAAGTTGGGGACGGTCACGCTCTCGCCGGTCTCCTTCGACACCACGATCTTGGCTCCGCCGGGCGGGGCGGGCCGGGGCCGGCCGGCCGCGTCCGTGGTGGGCGGGAACACCGCGTACACCAGGTAGCCGATGTCGAACTCGTGGACCCGCAGTTCGGCGGGGGTGCCGTCGGGCAGCTTGGGATCGGCGTAACGCGCACGGACGATCTCGAGGGCCTGGTCCGGGGTGGTGGGCGGGGTCTGTGGTGCCGGGGGCGGGGTGTCCGAGGTCATGGGCTTCCTTCGTCTGTCGCCTTGGTCGGGGGCTGGGCGGCTGCGATCAGGTGGGAAACTCGTTGACCCAGGCACCTTCGAGGAGATGCTTCGGCAGGTACTCGGACTCGACGGTGATGGTGAATCCGGCCTGGACGGCGAGGCAGGACACGGCCAGCGGGCCCAGCGCCACGAGGCCCTCGGTGGTCAGCTCGCGGTCCTCGTCACGCGTCCAGTACTCCTTGTGCCACTCCACGGCCTTGGCCAGCTCGGCGTTGAACCTCTCTTGGTCACCGCGCGCCAGCTGGGTCAGGAGGTTCATCGGCGGATACATGATCTGCAGTACGCCGTCGCGCGGCGCGTGCCGCAGCGCGGCGGGATCCGTCCCCTCCACCGCGGCCACCAGTTTGTCGCCGAACTCCGGGCGCTTGAGCCAATAGGCCTGGAGCGCTTCCACCCAGTCGTAGATGTACTCGTCGAGAACCCCGTCGGCCTGCCGAAGACGCGAGACGGGGAACTGGCACAGCTCGGTCATCCGCTTCTTCTCACGGCAGACACAGGCGAGCCAGAAGGCATTGAGCCAGTTGCCGGCGTGGGCGCGGGGCAGGGCCCCGGCGCGGACGGTCCGCATCTCATGACCGATGCGGTACTCGAAGGTGGTGCCGGCCGGTGCCTGTGCCGACACGAAGAGGGCGGAGCCGACCTGCATCGCGGTGACGCAGGCCTCCCAGGTCTCGAGCTTGTCGGACTCCGGGTCCAGGACGCAGTGCCGACCGAGTAGCCCGATGGCGTCTGCCAGAACGTTCGAGAACCACGAGGGCTGGTTCTGCAGCCCGTCGACGTCCTCCCAGAAGTCGTCGGTGAGAGTCGGGAGGATCCTCGCCATGTTTCGCGTCGGGAAATCATGTCGCGGAATCTGCATCGCGTGCCTTCTCTTCTTCCGTTCTGATGTCGAACTGCTTCATCTCGTAACCCTGGTGCTCTCCCCCGGAGGAGTTGCCCTTGACGAGTATGTACTTCACCCGCGACGGGTCCGCTTCCAGCGCCTTTCTGAGGTCGCGTGCCAGTTGCCGCTCCGCTCGGGCGGCATCCAAATCGGCGTCGGTCCGGGCCGTGTCCAGGTTCCGGCGGGCGCGCGCATCCATCTCATGCAGGATCGTCTCAAAGTACGCGCGAGTGCCCTGCCGGACCCTCGGCACACCGGGACCCGGAGCGTCCTGGCTGTCCTGGCCGTCGTCGTTCCGCGCGCCGTCGCCCTGGTCCTGGCCTGGATCGTCCGGTGAAACAGGCTGGTCGGAGCCGGTCTCCGGCGTGAGCCCTCGCCGTTCGCCGAGATCGGCGGTCAGGGAGCCCTTGGCCTCCACGACGACGAAGTGGGGCGGGTCGGTGTTCGGGTCCCGGTAGATCTGGTCGAACCGGTTGTTTCCCATGGCCCGGTCGTCGACGCGGTCGTAGTCCGGGAAGTGCCGGGGCATCACGTGGTGCTCGGCGACGGCCTCGCCGTAGTCCTCACTGGCCCGCGTCATCTTTCCGTGCAGAGGACTGTGCCTCGCGTCGGCTTCCTCGAATTTCCTCAGGTTCTCCGGGGTCTTGTTCGCCTCGTAGGCGTCCTTGGCCGCCTTGCGGTCCTTGTGCGGCTGGTTGTCGGCGTCGATCGCATCCTGGCGTTCCTTGGCGGCCCGGTCGAGCCGCTTCAGGTTGTCGTCGGAGATCTCCGTGTGCCGCTCACCCGAATCCGCGCCCTCGTCGATATAGGACTCCGGATCGGCCTCCGGTGCGTCCTTGGCAAGCATCCAGGGAGCGTTCGGATCGTTCGTGGGATGCAGCTGCGGGACGGGACGGCCGTCCTCGGCGGGTGCGGTCACGCTGCGGCGGTAGCCGCTCCTCGGGTGGTAGTACTTCTCGAACCAGGCCCTGTCCTTCGGGTCGTTCGAATTGGCCCGCGCGAGCATGTCCAGATCACGCTGCCTGCGCTGGTCCGGGTCGCTGTAACCGTCGCCCGCGGGCTCCGCCGGACCGGACGGGTGTTCCGGGTGCGCGGGCCCGGGCGGCTGCGCCGACTGCTCGGCGGCGATGTCGCCGTACAGCGGCTTCTTCCCGTTGACGGAATCCTTGACGTAGTGGGCAGCATCGGCGTTCCTGCCGTCCGGCGGGATCTCGCGCGGGGGAACCACGGAGTCCTTGGTCATGTTGCCGGGGCGGTCGTGGTGGTCGTCGGCCGGGGACTGGGCCGGGCTCCCGGGACGAGTGTGGTCCGAGCTGTCGGGCCGGTCCGCGTCCGGTGCCGCCGGCCGCGGGTCTTCGGCGTGATCGGGGTGTTCCCGGTCCGGCGTCGGCTCGTCGTCCGGGCGCCGTCCGTGGGACTGCTCGTCGGACCGCTCGTCGGTATCCGGGCTCTTCCGTGGCGGGGTATCCGTCCGCGGGTCCCAGGTGCGCGGGTCCTGGACGCGTGGATCGGACGTACGGGGATCGGACGTACGGGGATCGGGCGTACGTGGATCCTCCGCGCGGGGGTGCGGGCTGTGAGGGTCGGTCGCCCGCGGGTCCTGGGTGCGGGGATCCGGGGTGCGCGGGTCGGTGCTGCGCGGATCGGTGGTGCGCGGGTCCGACGGCGCGGTGTGCTGGTGAGGTGTGTGCCGGTCCGTGGTGGGGTCGGTCGGGGTGTCCGTCTTGGTCCGGGCGGGGGTGGTGGTCTTGTCCGGCGTGCCGTTGTCGGTGGCGTCGGACGTGGTGTGCGCGGGTGGCCCCTGTTCCTCAGCGGAGTCGGGCCGGCGCGGAGCTTCGGTCGTTGCGGTCGGCTGCTCTTCGTCCTTGCGGGGAGTGTGGTCCCGCTCGTCGGGATGCGCCGCCTCGCTCGGGTGCGCCTGCTGGTCCGGGGTGCTCGGTGTCTCGCTCCGGGGGCGGCCGTTCTCGTCACCGGGCTCGCTGTTCGCCGGGTCCGGCGACGAGGTGTTCGGGTCGGCCTTCGACGGCTGGGCGGGGTCGGCGTCGGCCGAGACCTCGTTCTGCGGGTCCTGGCCGTTTTCCGGCTGCCCGTTGTTCTGGGCGTTGACCGGCTGGGAGCCGTCGCCGTTCTCGTGCTGTGACTCGCCGCTCTGGCTCTCCGAGCCGTTCGTCTGCGGCTGGCTGGTGTCGATCGGGTTGCGGTCGGCGTCCAGCGGGATGTGCCACACGTGCGCCGCCTGATCGATGTGCAGGGGCTGGCTGCTGACCTGGCCGCTCTGGGTGTCGACCCAGACGATGTTGCCGTTGTGGTTGACCACGTTGAAGGCGTGGCCGCCTCCGCCGGGCCAGTCGACCTGGACGATGGCTGCCGAGCCGGGGCCGGCCTGCTGGAGGGTGTGGGCGATGTTGTCGGCGGTCTCGGGGTCGCCGCCGGGACCGGCGTAGGTGTGGGCGGCGCCGGTCCAGCGGATCTGGTTGTCGTTCGCGTTGTCCTCGGGCGACCAGTGGTCCGGCTTGCCGTTCGCGTCGGTGTCGAGGGTACGCGGCGCCGAGACCTGCGGGTTTCCGTACCAGGTCTCCAGGAACGAACGGGAGCAGTCGGCGCAGTTGTTGCTGCGGCCGGGGACGGTGACGCCGCCGTCGTTCTGGAGCTGGGACCAGTTGCCCTCGAAGGGGTCGGGGAAGCGCTGCGGGGTGCCGTCCTCGTTGCGCGGGACGGCGTCGTCCAGAGCCTGCTGGTCGGCGGGGTCGGGATCGGTCAGGCCGCCCGGGTAGTGGTCCAGGTCGGAACGGATGTCCTGGAGGCTGTCCTGCTGCGGGTGCTGCTGGTGGTTCGGGTTTCCCGGGATTGCCTGCGGCGAACCCGGCGCCTGGGGCGAGGCGGAGCCCACCGCGTGCGACGGCGATGCGGCGGCACCCGGGGTCCGGATGACGGTGTGGACCGGGACCGGGGTCACTTGCTGCTGGTGCTGTTGCTGCGGGTTGCCGGGCGGGGTGTTCTGCGTCGGTGCGTGGGACTGCGCGGCCGGCTGCTGCGGACCGTTGGGCGTGCCGCCCGACGGCTCCTGGGGCGGTCTGCCGGGGGGAGTCGTGCCGGTGCTGCCGGGCGTGCCCTGCGCGGCGGCGCCGGGCCGGTCGGAGTTCGAGGAGTTGGGGGTACGGCTGCCCGACGCCGAGGGGTTCGAGCCGGTGCCGGTGCCGGTGCCGGTGCCCGTGCCGGTGCCGGAGTCGGAACCGGATCCGGAACCCGTGCCGGTCGAGGCGGAGGGTGCCGTCGTGGAGGTGCCGGTGGACGTCGACGAAGCCCTGGGGGACGACGACGGTGATGAGCTCGGGTTCGAGGCGGTCGTGCCCGGCGTCTGCCCTGGGGCGTTGGTACGAGTGCTGCCGGTCGGGTCCGTGGTGCCGCGGGGCACGGTGCCGTCGCCCGGTGTCGTGCTGCGCGGAGTGGCGCCGTCGCCCGGGGTGCTGTCCCGAGGTGTGGTGCCGTCGCCCGGCCTCGTACCGGGCGTCTGGCGGGGCGTCGTACCGTCACCGGGTTTGCGGGACGTGGTGCCGTCGCCCGGCCTCGTACCGTCACCCGGCGTCGTACTCCCGGGCGGGCGCCGGCCCGGTGTCCGCCCGTCCGGTGTTCCGGAGTTACGACCGTCCGGGGTTCCGGACGCACGCCCGTCCCCGGCACCCGAGACTCCGACACTCGCCGTGCCGGAGAGGCGGTCGTTCTCCGGGCCCGAAAGCCCGACACCCGCCGTACCGGCCCCCCGACCGTCCGCCGAAGCCGTGGGCGTAGGTGCGGGCGTGGACTCCGGAGCGCTCCGAGGCGCCGTCGACGGAGTGGGACTCGGCGTGGATGCGGGCCCCGACCCCGTGGGTGAGGCAGTGCCGGCCGAACTGCTCCTCACTGCACCGGAGTTGGGCGCCGGGCTGCTCGGGCTCGCCCCGGACGGGCCTGCGCCGCCGGACGACGACGTACCCCCGCCCTGCGAACCACCCGCACCGCCCCCCGCAGAAGTCGCCACGGGCGGGGTCGGTATGCCCGCCGGTCCACCGTCCGCACGGCCGCCACCGGCGCCCCCCGACGAGGTATCGCCCGTCGAAGGCGCAGAAGTGGGCGCCGCGTTGGTGTGCGTGGGCGCGGTCGCGGCCAAGCTGTCGATCGACGTTCCGATCGAGCCGTGGCCGCCCGTCGACGCCGACGTCCCCCCGGACGTAGCGGAGGCCGACACGGTGTGCACCGACGGCGACGACAGGCCGGACACGGAGGAGCCGCCGCCGGAGTGGGACGGGCCGCCCGTGGAACCCGGACCGTCGGACGACCCTCCGGAGTCGGAGCCACCGGAGTGCGCCCCGCTGGGCGACGGGTCGTCGAAGTCGGACAGGGTCGGACCCGAGTGGGAGAGCGTCGGGCCCGCGCCCCCGGGGCCGGCCCCCGCATCGGACCCGGACCCGGAGTCCGATCCCGGGTCGGAGCCCGGGCCGGCACCCACATCCAGCCCGCCGATGTTGTTGCCGCCGGTGTCCGCGGATATCCCGCCACCTATGTTCGAGCCCACATCGCTGCTCGAATGCGTCGACGTGGAGGAGCCCGCCACCGACGAGTCGGAGCCGTCGGAGTGCGAGCCGGAGTCGGAACCCGAACCGGAATCGGAGCCGGCAGACGAGTGCGAATCCCCATCACTGCCGGAAGCGTCTGAAGTGTCTGAACCGCCCGAGCTGTCCGACGAGTTGGCGCCCCCGCCCTCCTCCCCGTGCCCGCCGTCGCCCCCCGACGACCCATGCCCGTCGATCCGGCTGTCGATCGCATGGTGGGCCCGGTGCCCGGCCTTCTCACCCAGGCTGTCGCGGACGCCATCGGCAAGAGTCTGCGGGGTCTGCTTGATGGCGTCCCAGCCGGCGTTGGCGCCCTGCTTGGCGGTGGTGGCGAGGTCGTAGCCCTCCTGGGCGCCGAAGCCGACGTTCACCGTCTGGCGGATCAGGTCGGAGATGATCGCCTCGATCATCGAGATCGCGGGCTCCTTCATCGCCTCGACGACCGCGTTGAGCAGCGCCTCCTTGAGTTCGTCGAGGAGGCGGCGCACGATCAGCCGGGTGACCTGGGTCGCCCCCAGCGCGCCGACTTCGGAGAGGCCGAAGGTGAAGGGCGCCGCGGCCTGGGCGGCGGCGATCTCGATGGCCAGGGCGATCAACTGGGCGATCACCGCCCACTTCGCGAGCTCGACGATGTAGGCGCAGGCCTCCAGCACGTTCGCGATGAGGTAGGCGGCCTGGGCGGCGTTGGTGAGGTAGCCGTCGCCCTGTCCGCCGTCGAACTTCTTGTAGGTCTTGGTGAATGCGTCGATCGATTCGCCGGCGTTGTGCGCGACCACCTGGCCGGCACTCAGGTTCGCCGTGGTGTGCAGTTCGGTGACGTCGTCGCCGAACTTCCGCCACAGCTTGGCCGAGTCCTTGAGCTTGTCCTCGTCCGCCGTCGGCCAGCGGTAGCCGAGCATCTCGAGAACCCACTCGAGCTCGTCCGGCAGCATCATCGACACAGCAGAAAGCACCCCCGTCAAACGACACGGCCGTACAACTCCCTCATGGGTCAAGGGATGTCACACAGAAGTACAGCCGTTCGCAAAGTTTACGGATCACCCGTCCGCAACTTCAGTCTGTTGCTGTCACAAAACCGTTGCAGGTCCCCCGTCGGAGGGCGGCCCGGACCGGGCCTTGACCTGGCGGGAGATACTTCGGGTGTCCGAGAGACGAGGGCAGCGAGAAGGAGCGGCATGACCAGGGGATCCGAGAACTCACCGAACCCGCAGGGTGTTTCGCAGGAGCGCGGGGTGCTGGACGAGGCACTCGAACCGGAGCAGATCCGTTCCCTGAACTCCGCCCTGCGGGGACTGTCCCAGAGCGACGGCGTCGGCAAGGACCTGCAGGACGCCACGAAGAAGCTGCTCTCCGGCCGCCTCGCCCTCCGCGACGCCCTGGACGATCCGGGGGTTGCGCGCGCCCTGGGCGGCGGCATGGCGTCCCTGCGCGGCCAGTGGGAGTCGCTCTCCGAGGAGGAGCGCGACCAGGTCAGGCACGGAGAGCCGCTGACCGGCGGTGACCCTTCCTCGCTTTCGGGACAGCCCGAGGAGAGGACGTCCGAGGACCGGTCCGCGCAGTCCGGGACGAAGAGCCAGGGGCGGCACAGCGGCGGATTCTCGCTGTACTGAGCACCGGCTCAGCATGGGCGCATCAGCGGCTGATCACCGGCGCTGCCTGCGGTGCGGAGCGGTGGCAGTGCCGGTCGGCCGCCCGGTCCTAGTCCGCCTGCTCGGCCGGCACCCCGCCGTTGTGCGGCGCGGGCTCCAGGTCGAACTCCCCGTCCCGCGCCCCGAGTACGAACGCCCGCCACTCCGCCTCGGTGTACCGCAGCACGGTGTCGGGGTCGAGGGAGGAGCGCATGGCCACCGCGCCCTCGGGCAGGTATGCGATCTCGACGCGTTCCTCGTCCTGCTCGGTGCCGGGTGCGCAGTGCCACTCGACCCCCGAGATGTCGAGCGCGTACAGCTCGTCCCGCTCCCGCTCCTTGCGCGCCTTGATCTCGGCCGGAGTCTCGATCCCGTTGTTCCGTACCTCGGTCATGCTGCGGGGCCTCTTCCTGACATGTGACGACGAACTCGACTCACCCTACTTGCGAGGGTGCCGCCGCTGCCGCCGACTGCCGCAGATCGGATGCGGATCAGGTGTTCTGCACCTTGGTGAACGTGCCCTGTGCTACGCCGGGCGGGACCTTCACCTGACCGTCGTACTCGGCGGTCGTCGCCTTCCAGGTCGCCAGCTGGTCGGCCTCGTTCTGCTCGTGCGCCACGCCCATCTTGGTGAAGGCGATGCCCATCCCCGCGAGCCGCTCCGCCAGGCTGCCCATCGACTGGTACATGCCGTCGCGCAGACCCGTGTAGGCGACGCCGAACTTCTCGCCGATGTCGTCGTCACCCCACGGCGGGGTGCCGGTGCCCTCCAGCGCGGTCAGTCCGTCCTGCAGGGCCTTCACGGCCTTCGAGAAGTCCTGGCCGACCGTGTACATGTTGAAGCCCTCGGTCTTGAGGACCTTGGGATCGGAGTTCATGAAGTCCGACGACACAACTGCCCCCCGTGGCCTGCCTTTTCTCGTCTCTTCTCTTGCAACGCCACCATAGCGGCCCCCACTGACACAGGGGGGCGGCACCCGTGCGGGTACCGCCCCCTGTTCCCGGCAGCCGCCGCTCAGAACCGGGCCGGCAGCCAGCCCGTCTGAATCAGCTGTCCACCACGTCGCCGCGTGTGGAAGTACCCGCGCCCGGGCGGCAGTTGGGAGGCCGTGATGTTGCCGAGCAGCGCACCCTCCGACCGGTCGCCGGAGAGCACCAGGCCCTGGGCGCCGAGCTCGCGCATCCGCTGCATCACGGGCTCGTACAGCGACCTGCTGGCACCGCCCGAGGAGCGCGCGATGATGATGCGCAGACCGACGTCACGGGCGAACGGCAGGTACTCCAGGAGCGGGGCCAGCGGGTTGACGCCGGTCGCCACCAGGTCGTAGTCGTCGACGATGACGAACGCGTCCGGGCTGCTGTACCAGGAGCGGTTGCGCAGCTGCTCGGGCGTGACGTCCGGGCCGGGCATACGCCGGTGCATCGAGCCGGCCAGGCCCTCCAGCGTCTCGGTCAGGGCGGGCGCCGACGCGCAGTACCGCGACAGATGCGAATCGGGCACCCCCTCCAGGTGCGCACGCCGGTAGTCGCCCATGACGATCTTCGCCTGGTCCGGCGTGTAGCGCTCGGTGATCTGCTTGATGAGCAGCCGCAGCATCGCGGACTTACCGGATTCGCTCTCACCGAACACGATGAACAGCGGGTCGGTCTCGAAGTCGACGAAGACCGGCGCGAGCGAGGACTCGTCGATGCCGATGGCGACACCGCGGTCCGGGTGCTCGAACCCCTTGGGCAGCCGGTCCGACGGCAGCATGGTCGGCAGCAGCCGCACGGCCGGAGCGTGGTTGCCCTGCCAGTTGTCGTTGATGCCGCGGATGAGGATCGACGTCGCCTCGGAGAGGTCCTCGGTCGACGAGGAGCCGTCGACCCGGGGCAGCGCGGTCATGAAGTGCAGCTTTTCCTGCGTCAGACCTCGGCCCGGCACCGCAGCCGGGACGTTCTGCGCGATCTTTCGGTCGACCTCGGACTCCGTCGGGTCACCGAGCCTGAGCTCGATGCGGTTCTGCAGCATGTCCTTGAGCGCGGGCCGCACCTCGGTGTAGCGGCTCGCCGTCAGGATCACGTGCACACCGAAGCCGAGACCGCGCGTCGCGATCTCCGTGACGGTGGACTCCAGCAGCTCGTAGTCCGTCTTGAAGGTGGCCCAGCCGTCGATGACGAGGAAGACGTCACCCCAGATCTGGTCGGGCAGATGGCCCGCCGCCCTGCGCTGCCGATAGGTCTGGATCGAGTCGACGTTGTTCGTGCGGAAGTACTCCTCGCGCGCGTTGAGGATGCCCTCGACCTCGCTGACCGTACGGCGCACCTTCTCCGCGTCGAGACGGTTCGCGACCCCGCCCACGTGCGCCAGGTCCTCCATCGCGATCAGCGTGCCACCGCCGAAGTCCAAGCAGTAGAACTGCACTTCGGACGGAGTGTGGGTGAGCGCGAACGAGGAGATCAGCGAACGCAGCAGCGTCGACTTGCCGGACTGCGGGCCGCCGACGAAAAGACCGTGACCGGCGCCGCCGGAGAAGTCCCGGTAGAGCACGTCGCGCCGCTGCTCGAACGGCTTGTCCACCAGACCGACCGGCACATTGAGCCGGCCCAGCGCCGTGTAGTCGGGCGCGGTCAGACCCCGCTCCGGGTGGACGGCGAGCTGGGGGAGGAGCTGCTCCAATGAGGGCGCCTCCTCCAGCGGCGGCAGCCACACCTGGTGGGCGGGCGGTCCCTGGTTGACCATCCGGCTGACGAGGACGTCCAGGACGGTGTCGGCGAGCGCGTCGTCCACCCGGTTGTCGGGCTCCGGCTCCTCGATCACCGGCTGCGGGGGCAGCGCCACATGCTCCGCCGTGAACAGCGCGGGCCGCAGCTGCGTCGAGCGGTGCACCCGGGAGGGGCCTTCGCCGTGGTACGGCCCCGACACGTACGCCGCCTTGAAGCGGACCATGGTGTCGGTGTCGTAGCGCAGATAACCGGAACCGGGGATCGACGGCAGGTGGTAGGCGTCCGGGACACCGATCGCCGTACGCGACTCGGCGGCGGAGAAGGTCCGCAGACCGATCCGGTACGACAGGTAGGTGTCCAGGCCGCGCAGCTTGCCCTCTTCGAGGCGCTGCGAGGCAAGCAGCAGGTGGATGCCCAGCGAACGGCCGATACGGCCGATCTGGATGAACATGTCGATGAAGTCGGGCTTGGCCGTGAGGAGTTCGGAGAACTCGTCGAGCACGATCACCAGCGACGCCATCGGTTCGAGCGCGGCTCCGGCGGCCCGGGCCTTCTCGTAGTCGTGCAGGTTGGCGTAGTTGCCCGCCGAGCGCAGCAGTTCCTGGCGGCGCTGCGTCTCACCCATGATCGAGTCGCGCATGCGGTCGACGAGGGTGAGGTCGTCGGCGAGGTTGGTGATGACGGCCGCGGTGTGCGGCATGTCCGCCATACCGGCGAAGGTCGCGCCGCCCTTGAAGTCCGCGAGGATGAAGTTCAGCGTCTCCGAGGAGTGCGTCACCGCGAGACCCAGCACCAGCGTGCGCAGCACCTCGGACTTGCCGGAACCGGTGGCGCCGACACACAGGCCGTGCGGGCCCATGCCCTCCTGCGAGGCCTCCTTGAGGTCCAGCATGACCGGCTCGCCGTTCTCGCCGACACCGATCGGCACCCGCAGCCGCTCGTGCAGCGTGCGCGGCCGCCAGGTGCGGGAGACCTCGACGGTGCCCGCGTCGCCGATGCCCATCAGGTCGGTGAAGTCCAGGTTGGAGAGCAGGGGTTCGCCCTCCTCCGCGGAACCGACCCGGAAGGGCGCCAGCTGCCGGGCCAGGGACTCGGCCTGCTCCGGGTTGAGCACATCGGCCTTGCCGGTGTACGCCGACTCGTGGCCGACGAACAGCTGCATCCGCTCGGGCTTCACATACGCCGTCAGACCGGCGCGCAGCTCCTCCTCCAGCTCACCCGGGGCGATCTCCAGGAAGGTGACGCCCTGGAGCCCTTCGGAACTGGCGAGTTCGGAGTCCGGCGGCACGGTGCCGCCGTCGAGGACCACGATCAGATGCGGCTGGTCGTAGACGGGGGTCGCCTCACGGTTCCAGCGGGGCCGGTCGTCCAACTGGCCTGCCAGCGCCTCCTCCAGCTCCCCGAGGTCGTCGAAGAGGAGCCGGGCCGAGCCCGCTCCGTCCTTGGCCTTCGGGTGCTGGCTGTGCGGCAGCCACTTGATCCAGTCCCAGTCCGCCGCCGCGGACGGGTGTGCCACCACGGCGACCATCAGGTCTTCCGGCGAGTGCAGCGTCGCCAACTGGGAAATGACCGCGCGGGCGTTGCCGTAGACCGTGTCCGTGTCGCCGCAGATCGTCACGTGGTAGAAGGCGCGCAGCGAGATGGAGACCGGCAGGTCGTGCAGGCTGCCGTGGGCGTCGAGGAACGCCTTCATGGCCGCCGCGGTCAGCGGCTCCAGCTCCTCCTTGGGCGCCGTGTCCGGGGCGACCAGCGGCGTGTTCAGCTGCTGGACGCCGCGGCCGATCCGTACCGAGGCGAAGTCCGCGTCGGTCGGGCGCCGCTCCCACAGCCGCTTGCCGTCGGCCGCCACCGCCCACAGCTGCTCCGGGTCCGGGTGCTGGAAGAGCTGGCTGCGCCGCTGCAGTTCGGCCGTCTTGTGCACGTCCTTGCGGACCTGCTCCAGATAGCGGAAGTAGTCACGACGGTCCTGCGCCATGCCCGCGCCGCCGCCCTGCCGGGACTTGGCGAACTGCGCGATGGCCATGGCCAGCGTCGAGGCGAGCATCAGCCCGCCGACCACCCTCATGTAAGGGGGCAGGTTGGGCATGAAGAAGAAGCCGACGGAACCCAGCATGCCCATCATGGGCAGCAGGTTCATCAGCATGCTCTCGTCGCCCTCACGAGGGATCTCGGGGGGCGTCTCCAGTTTGACCTCACCGTCCGGCACCACTGGGGGTGGTATCCGCGGTGGCCGTTTGATGATGACGACGCTCACCGATGCACTCATCCTTCGTGATTGAAACGTCCTGGCATCGACGCCCCCGTGTACCGCGACGTGTTCCCGTTCGCGTAGGCGTCGTTCGCGTTGGCGTCGATCCTACTGATGCCCCCGGTCACCAGGAGAGCCAGGAGGATGGAGATGCGGAGGGGGTACGAGGAGAATTGAGGGAGGCAGCCCCAACACCCCTCAGGGCAAGGGATAGGGTGGCGCTTCGCGTCGTACGAACTGCATGAAGCAGCCTTGTCCAACAGGGGGAACACCAGGTGAGCACGGGGACTTCGACAGGTTTCTGCCGAATCACCATCGCAGCGCCGGACAGCCGAGTCGATGTCGCGCTGCCGGAGGACCTGCCGATCCAGGATCTCTTTCCTGAGATCATCAGGCTCTCGGGCCTGGTCCAGTCGGACACCAGTCCTGCCGGTTATCACCTGGTGACCCGCGAGGGTCAGGTGCTCGACGCGAGCCGTTCGTTGCTGGAGCACCGGGTCAGGGACGGCGAGGTGCTGCTGCTGCGGACCTTTGCCGACTCCCTGCCGCCGGCCGTCCACGACGACGTCGTGGACGCCATCGCCGCCGCGGTCAAGCAGGACATCCGCAGCTGGAACGACAACCTCATGCGGGTCGCCGGTCTCGTCGCCGGTTCGCTGCTGCTGGTCATGCTCGGCTTCGTCTTCTGGTTCGCGGACCCGATCCGGCACGACATGCACGGCCTGCAGGGCATCCTCGCGGGCGTGACCGCGCTCGGCCTGACGGCACTCGCCGGTGTACGGGCCCGGGTGTACGACGACCGGGGCTCCGCCGTCGCGCTCGGCATCTCGGCGCTGCCGCACGCGCTCATCGCGGGCTCCGGCGTCCTCGCGCAGGGCGCGCACGAAGGTCCCGGAAGGCTTCAGTTCCTCGTCGGCTGCGTCGCCGTACTGCTGTTCTCGGTCGTGCTGATCATGCTGCTGCCGCAGGGCGACGCCCCGTTCGTGGCCGCCGCGCTGGCCTCCGCGATCGGCACGCTCGCCGTGTTCTGCGGTGTGCTCACGGATGCGGCACCGCGGGAGATCGCCGCGGGCACCTCGGTGGTCGCCCTGGCGGTCGTCGGCTTCCTGCCCGGCTGGTCGGCCCGGTTCGCCAAGCTGCCGATCGGCTTCCGCAACCCCGAGGACCTCGCCCGGGCCCGCCGTGAGGGCCGCGAGGGCGACCTCGAGGCCGTCGACGTCCAGCGCATCGTCGCCCAGACCAGCCGCGGCCACGAACTGCTGCTCGGCCTGGTGGGCGGCTGCGCCGCCGTCATCGTCGGTGCGGGCGGCGCGGTGCTCGGCTTCAGCGACAGCGGCTGGGCCCAGCTGCTGGCCCTGTGCACCGGCCTCGCGGCGATGCTGCGGGCGCGTCTGTTCCGCTACACCGCCCAGGTCACCTGCCTGTTCGTGGCCGGTGTCATCACGCTGGGCCTGCTGGTCCTCGGCCTCGCGATCTCGCCTCCGGCCGACATCATCATCCAGCTGCTCCAGAACAACCACGGCCCGGTCGACGTACGGACCCTGTGGCTCGGCGCCTCGGTCGCGGCCGGTGTGCTGCTCCTGATCGCGATCGCCCTGATCGTGCCGCAGAAGGGTCTCTCGCCGTTCTGGGGCCGCATGCTCGACCTCGCGGACTCGCTGGTCCTGCTCTCCCTGGTCCCCGTCTGCCTGGCGGTCCTCGACGTCTACGGCAAGGTCCGCGGCGGCATCGGGAACTGAGACCCGCCCGGCGACCGACCTCGACGCCCCACACCCTGCACGCAGGGCGTGGGGCGTCGGCGTGAGCACGGCAAGGCCGATCCGCACCTCCGGTCACAGGAAAACTCCACAGGGAAAGGACCCCCGCGTGAGCTTCGGCCCGCCCCCTCCCATGTACGCCCAGCCCGCCCCGCCCGCGCAGCCGCCACGGCAGAAGCACCGCCCCAAGTGGCCCCTGGCGCTTCTCGCACTCGTGCTGGCCGCGGCGCTCGGCACCGGCGGCCGGCTCCTGTGGGGCGCCGGCGACGGCACGAAGACGACGAACGGCGCGGCCACCCGCCAGGGCCCCCTCGACATCCGGGAGACCGTCGAGAAGAAGCCCGCGAGCCCCACCGGAAAGATGGCCTTCCGCTTCTCCGTGGACGACCTGAGCCCGGGCGAGCACTACCAGATGCCCGGTATGTGGGCCACGGACAAGATCATCGCCAAGGGCATCAACAAGACCGTCGTCGGCCTGCGCATAGGCACCGACGCCGCCCCTGGCGACGAGAGGTGGAAGCTGCCCCTCGACGGCCCGATCTGCGGCTACACCCGCCACGTGACCAATGACCACCGCACGGCCGTCCTGTTCCGCGCCAACGACCGGGGCAACGCCTTCTGCAACCACGTGGCCTTCTTCGACCTCGACGACGGCCGTGAGATTTGGGACGCCGACTTCCCCGACTCCGAACTGGGCGACGGCCATGGCATGGCGACGGGCGGCGACACCCAGGACACCCCGAGCGTGACCCTGGTGCACGGCACGGTCGTCGTCACCTGGGGCGGCGGCACGGACGCGTACCGCATGAAGGACGGCACGCGCGCGTGGGAGACGACGTCCGCCGGCTCCTGCCAGGACATGGGCGCGGCGGGCGGAGGCGCCCTTCTCGTGCGCCAGCAGTGCTGGAACGACAAGGCCCCCGCCGACTCGACGGACGCCACCACCTACAAGGCACGCAAGGTGGACCCGGCAACCGGCAAGGTCCTGTGGACGTACTCCGCCGCGAAGGGCATCCGCGACCTGAACATCCCCTCCGCCGAACCGCCCGTCCTCGCCGTCCAGGCCGGCGGGATCGGGATCTCCGAGATGCTCTCCCTCGACACCTCGGGCAAGCCCCGCGCCGTCGTCCGCCTCCAGAACGGCACCTACGTCGGCGAGTGCTCGTACGACGACTTCCTCACCGCCGACGACTGCCCGACCATCGCCGTCGGCGACGGCCAGGTCTTCCTGCGCAGCAAGGACTCGGGCGAGCTGATCAACTCCAACTGGATCATCGGCTTCGACCTCGCGACCGGCAAGACCACCAAGAAGTACGACTCCGGCCCCGGTTCCCTGCTGTACCCGGTCCGGATGAGCGGCGGCAGGCTCCTCGCCGTACGCGTGACCGACCAGCACGTCATGCCCTCGGGGCTGGTCAGCCTGGACCCGCGGACCGGCACGGAGACCCCGTACCTCTACTTCGACCTCCCGCAGGAGGCGGATCTGATGACGATGACGGACTACAACGACATCGTCGTCCAGGACGGCCGCGTCTTCTTCGGCGTCAAGAAGGTCGACGGCCCCGCCAAGGGGCAGCCCAGGTGGGTGTATCTCGTCCTGGGCATCGAGAGCATGGCCGTGAAGTAGCGGCCCCGCCGGCTGGTACCCTGTGTGACGGCCGTTTGTGTACGCACCCCCGGAGCCCCCGCAGGTTCACCTGCAGGACCTGGAGGCCGCGCCCAGCGGATCCCCGCCTCCCGAGTAACGGAAGCTCCCCCGAGACAAAGACCGGGGGCACTCGGTGGCATCCATGAAGACTACGAGGAGTACGAGTGTCGCTCGACGCCGCTACGAAGAAGCAGATCATCAGCGAGTTCGGCCAGAAGGAGGGCGACACCGGCTCCCCCGAGGTCCAGGTCGCCATGCTCTCGCGCCGGATCTCGGACCTGACCGAGCACCTCAAGACCCACAAGCACGACCACCACTCCCGCCGTGGTCTGCTGATCCTGGTCGGTCAGCGCCGTCGCCTGCTGCAGTACCTCGCCAAGAAGGACATCCAGCGCTTCCGTACGCTGGTCGACCGCCTCGGCATCCGCCGTGGTGCGGCGGGCGCCAAGTAAGACGCCGTGCAGGGGGAGCGGTTCCCGAAGGGTCGGGACCGCTCCCTTTGCCGTACGTGCGGAAACCTCCGTACGTGCGGAAACATGCGGAGTGTCACTGCCCCTTTGTAGTGTGGTAGCACAACGCAATACGTACGACACAGCGAGAAGCGCACCTCGCCGCCGCCGGTCCTCGGTAGTGGCCCCCGGGGGAAGCGACCCCGGGTGCTTCGATCGAAGACCGGCCCGCACCAGTGGAGCGCTTCTCCGTGACGGTCCTCCTGCCACACGGGCAGACAAGGACAAAAGACGAAAAGTATCGGAGAAAACGCTAGTGGAGAACGAGACCCACTACGCCGAGGCCGTCATCGACAACGGCTCCTTCGGCACCCGCACCATCCGCTTCGAGACGGGCCGCCTGGCCAAGCAGGCCGCCGGCTCCGCCGTGGCGTACCTGGACGACGACACCATGGTGCTGTCGGCCACCACCGCCTCCAAGAACCCCAAGGACCAGCTCGACTTCTTCCCCCTGACGGTGGACGTCGAGGAGCGGATGTACGCCGCCGGCAAGATCCCCGGCAGCTTCTTCCGCCGTGAGGGCCGCCCCTCCGAGGACGCGATCCTCACCTGCCGCCTCATCGACCGCCCGCTGCGCCCGTCCTTCAAGAAGGGCCTGCGCAACGAGATCCAGGTCGTCGCCACGATCATGGCGCTCAACCCCGACCACCTGTACGACGTCGTGGCGATCAACGCCGCGTCCGCGTCCACGCAGCTGGCCGGTCTGCCCTTCTCCGGCCCGATCGGCGGCGTCCGCGTCGCGCTGATCAACAACCAGTGGGTGGCGTTCCCGACGCACTCCGAGCTCGAGGACGCCGTCTTCGACATGGTCGTCGCCGGTCGCGTCCTGGAGGACGGCGACGTCGCGATCATGATGGTCGAGGCCGAGGCCACCGAGAAGACCATCCAGCTGGTCAAGGGCGGCGCCGAGGCTCCGACCGAGGAGGTCGTCGCCGCCGGTCTGGACGCCGCGAAGCCCTTCATCAAGGTGCTCTGCAAGGCCCAGGCCGACCTCGCCGCGAAGGCCGCCAAGCCGACCGCCGAGTTCCCGATCTTCCTGGACTACCAGGACGACGTCCTCGAGGCCCTCACCGCCGCCGTCAAGCCGGAGCTCGCCTCCGCGCTGACCATCGCCGGCAAGCAGGAGCGCGAGGCCGAGCTGGACCGCGTCAAGGCGCTCGCCGCCGAGAAGCTCCTGCCGGAGTTCGAGGGCCGCGAGAAGGAGATCTCCGCCGCGTACCGCTCGCTGACCAAGACCCTGGTCCGTGAGCGCGTCATCAAGGAGAAGAAGCGCATCGACGGCCGCGGTGTCACCGACATCCGCACCCTTGCCGCCGAGGTCGAGGCCATCCCGCGCGTGCACGGCTCGGCGCTGTTCGAGCGTGGCGAGACCCAGATCCTGGGCGTCACCACCCTGAACATGCTCCGCATGGAGCAGCAGCTGGACACCCTCTCCCCGGTGACCCGCAAGCGCTACATGCACAACTACAACTTCCCGCCGTACTCCACCGGTGAGACCGGCCGCGTCGGCTCCCCCAAGCGCCGCGAGATCGGCCACGGTGCCCTCGCCGAGCGCGCCCTCGTGCCGGTCCTGCCGACCCGCGAGGAGTTCCCGTACGCGATCCGTCAGGTGTCCGAGGCCCTCGGCTCCAACGGCTCGACGTCGATGGGCTCGGTCTGCGCCTCCACCATGTCGCTGCTGAACGCCGGTGTGCCGCTGAAGGCCCCCGTCGCCGGTATCGCCATGGGTCTCATCTCCCAGGAGATCGAGGGCGAGACGCACTACGTCACCCTCACCGACATCCTCGGTGCGGAGGACGCCTTCGGCGACATGGACTTCAAGGTCGCCGGTACCAAGGAGTTCGTGACCGCGCTCCAGCTGGACACCAAGCTGGACGGCATCCCGGCCTCCGTCCTGGCCGCCGCCCTCAAGCAGGCCCGTGACGCCCGCCTCCACATCCTCGACGTGATGATGGAAGCGATCGACACCCCGGACGAGATGTCCCCGAACGCCCCGCGGATCATCACCGTCAAGATCCCCGTGGACAAGATCGGTGAGGTCATCGGCCCCAAGGGCAAGATGATCAACCAGATCCAGGAGGACACCGGCGCCGAGATCACGATCGAGGACGACGGCACCATCTACATCGGTGCCGCCGACGGCCCGGCCGCCGAGGCCGCCCGCGCCACGATCAACGGCATCGCCAACCCGACCATGCCGGAGGTCGGCGAGCGCTACCTGGGCACCGTCGTGAAGACGACGACCTTCGGTGCGTTCGTGTCGCTGCTCCCGGGCAAGGACGGACTGCTGCACATCTCGCAGATCCGCAAGCTCGCGGGCGGCAAGCGCGTGGAGAACGTCGAGGACATCGTCGGCGTGGGCCAGAAGGTCCAGGTCGAGATCGCCGAGATCGACTCCCGCGGCAAGCTCTCCCTGATCCCGGTCATCGAGGGCGAAGAAGGCGACGACGACAAGAAGGACGACGGCGACAAGTGACGCCCCGTGGCTTCAAGGCGACGGCCCGCACCTCCTCGGAGGCGCGGGCCGTCGCCCGTACCCAAACCCTGATCAAGGGCGAGAACGGCATCGGCACGGTCCGCAAGACCACCCTCCCGGGCGGCCTGCGCATCGTCACCGAGACCCTGCCCTCGGTCCGCTCCGCGACCTTCGGCATCTGGGCGCACGTCGGCTCCCGCGACGAGACCCCGGCCCTGAACGGCGCCACGCACTACCTGGAGCACCTGCTCTTCAAGGGCACCTCCCGCCGCAGTGCGCTGGACATCTCCTCCGCCATCGACGCGGTCGGCGGCGAGATGAACGCGTTCACGGCGAAGGAGTACACGTGCTACTACGCGCGCGTGCTCGACACCGACCTGCCGCTCGCCATCGACGTCGTCTGCGACATGCTCACCGGCTCGCTGATACTCGAGGAGGACGTCAACGTCGAGCGCGGCGCGATCCTCGAAGAGATCGCGATGACCGAGGACGACCCGGGCGACTGTGTGCACGACCTGTTCGCGCACACGATGTTCGGCGACAACCCCCTCGGCCGCCCGGTCCTCGGCACCGTCGACACCGTCAACGCCCTCACCGCGGACCGCATCCGCCGCTTCTACAAGAAGCACTACGACCCGACCCACCTGGTCGTGGCGGCCGCCGGCAACATCGACCACAACAAGGTCGTACGACAGGTCCGTGCGGCCTTCGAGAAGGCGGGCGCCTTCAAGAGCGACGCGGCGGCCCCCATCGCCCCGCGCGAGGGCCGCCGCACGATCCGCACCGCGGGCCGCGTCGAACTGCTCGGCCGCAAGACCGAACAGGCACACGTCGTCCTCGGCATGCCGGGCCTCGCCCGCACCGACGAGCGGCGCTGGGCCCTCGGCGTGCTGAACACGGCGCTCGGCGGCGGCATGTCGTCCCGTCTGTTCCAGGAGGTCCGCGAGAAGCGCGGCCTGGCCTACAGCGTGTACTCGTACACCTCGGGCTTCGCCGACTGCGGCCTGTTCGGCGTGTACGCCGGCTGCCGGCCCTCGCAGGTCCACGACGTGCTGAAGATCTGCCGCGACGAACTCGACCACGTCGCCGAGCACGGCCTGTCCGACGAAGAGATCGGCCGCGCCATCGGCCAGCTCCGGGGCTCGACGGTCCTGGGCCTGGAGGACACGGGCGCGCTGATGAACCGTATCGGCAAGAGCGAGCTGTGCTGGGGCGAGCAGATGTCCGTGGACGACATGCTGGCGCGGATAGCCTCGGTCACCCCGGACGACGTCCGCTCGGTCGCGCGCGACATCCTGGGACAGCGGCCTTCGCTGTCGGTCATCGGCCCGCTGAAGGACAAGCAGGCGTCCCGCCTGAACGAAGCGGTCGCGTAAGTCCTCTCCTGAAGGAAGCAAGAAGATGAGCAAGCTGCGCGTGGCGGTCCTCGGTGCCAAGGGCCGGATCGGCTCGGAGGCGGTACGGGCCGTCGAGGCGGCCGAGGACATGGAGCTGGTGGCCGCCCTCGGCCGCGGCGACAAGCTGGAGACGCTGGCGGAGACCGGCGCCCAGGTCGCCGTCGAACTGACCACGCCGGCCTCGGTGATGGACAACCTCGAGTACTGCGTGAGCCACGGCATCCACGCGGTCGTCGGTACGACGGGCTGGACCGAGGAGCGCCTCACGCAGCTGGGCGGCTGGCTGGCCGCCTCCCCGGAGACGGGCGTGCTGATCGCGCCCAACTTCTCCATCGGCGCCGTACTGACGATGAAGTTCGCGCAGATCGCCGCGCCCTACTTCGAGTCCGTCGAGGTCATCGAGCTGCACCACCCGAAGAAGGTGGACGCCCCCTCCGGGACCGCCACGCGCACGGCCCAGCTCATCGCCGAGGCGCGCCGCGCCGCCGGTACGGCACCGGCGCCGGACGCCACGGAGACGGCACTGGACGGCGCCCGCGGTGCGACGGTCGACGGGATCCCCGTGCACGCCGTCCGCCTGCGCGGCCTGCTGGCCCACCAGGAGGTCCTGCTCGGCGGCGAGGGCGAGACGCTGACCGTCCGGCACGACTCGCTCCACCACAGCAGCTTCATGCCGGGCATCCTGCTCGGCGCCCGCCGTGTGGTGACCACCCCGGGCCTGACCTTCGGCCTGGAACACTTCCTGGACCTGGGCTGACACCGTCATGCGAGCCAAGCTGTCCTACGCCATAACGGCCGCCGTCCTGGTCTTCTACTTCGTCCTGGTCGGCAGCCGCGGTGTCATGCTCATCCAGTCCGGCACGGTCCTCACCGTCACCTTCGGTGTGGCGGTGCTGATCCTGCCGGTGATCGGCCTGTGGTTCCTGTGGAAGAACACCCAGTTCGTCCGCAAGGCCAACGCCCTCGCCGCCGAACTCGACGCCGAGGGCGGCCTGCCCGTCGACGAGCTGAAGCGCACACCCGGCGGCCGTATCGACCGTGACTCGGCCGACGAGGTCTTCGCCAAGCGCAAGGCCGAGACGGAGGCGGCCCCCGACGACTGGCGCAGCTGGTTCCGCCTCGCCGTCGCCTACCACGACGCCCGCGACACCCCACGCGCCCGCAAGGCGATGCAACGCGCCATCGCCCTGCACGAGGGAAGAACGGTCGAGGCCTGAGGCCCACGACCACCCTCAGCCGTACGCCGAGGGGGCCGGCCCGGGCTCACCGCGGACCGGCCCCTTCGTACGAGCGCAGGGTCAGCCGCGCCTGTTCTCCGCCGCCCACGCCTCGATCGTGTCCGCGGCCCGGTCGAAGGACCCGGCCCGCGCCAGGAAGTCGACGCCGTGCGTGGTGAGCAGCACCAGGCCGTCCTGCGCCGGACGGTCACTGCGCACGAGGACCAGCGCCTGCCCCTGCACCGTGCGCGGCAGCCCGAGCCAGCGCACCGGCTGCTGCACCGTCCGCAGGGCGGCGACCCGCTCCCACGGCGTCGTACGCGTACCGAAGAAGCCCACCTGGCGCAGCCCGCGCGCACTCACCCAGACACCCACGCGCAGCAGCCTGAGGGAACCCGCGATGACGGCCAGCGCGACACCGAAGACCACACCGGCCTCGGAAGCCGAAGCGGTGAACGCGATGATGACCGCGGCGAACAGCACGAAGGAGGCGAGCAGCAGCCAGAGGGCCGCCATGCCCACACGCCACGGCCCGGGGCGGTAGGGCCGCCGCCAGCGGTCGCGGTCGTCGAAGGGCAGCGCGTCGTCCGCTGGCTCATAGGCACGGTCGGCCGTCAGGAAGGGCAGGGGCACGGCTGGTCCTCACTCAATCCATGCATGGGCTGTGCCCGGTGAGGTTATCCGTCTGTGTTCCTGCCCACCACTCGTGGGGTCCGGATGGAGTCAGTGCCCCTGGGAGGCCTGTGACTGCTGAGCCGGCGTGGAAGCGGGACTGGACAGCGCGGGCATACCGAGAACCAGCGAGCCCACCAGTCCGGCGACGATGGTGAGTCCCAGCAGCCAGCGCCCGGCTATCTGACCGGCGGACGCCCGCTGACGGGGCGGGGGAGCGACATTGCTGCGGAACCTGTCGGCTTCGGCGACGAAGGCGAACGGGACGGGTTCACGCCGACGGAACATGAGGGGAGCTGCTCCTCTCGGGATCGAACGAGTGACTGTCATCTACACAGACGGTCGAGTGCCCCAAAAGGTGCCCGGTTTCGCCGAATTCACAGAAATTCGCCGGCGTATGTCGCGACCCGGCACCGAACGCCCCGTTGTCAGTGCCGGGTCGTAGAGTGGGCGCCGCCCGAGAGAAGTGATGGAAGGGACCCTCCGAGTCGTGACCGACACCCCCGCCGACGACCTCAAGCCCAGCTTCCGCAGCGACGTCACCGTCGAGCTGGTCAAGCACACCGCGTCCGACGCCGACGTGCTCTTCGCCGCCCGCGTCTCGACCATCGGCGAGCAGTCCCTGGACGAGCTGGGCAAGGACCCCGAGCGCTCCAAGGGCCTGATCAACTACCTGATGCGCGACCGGCACGGCAGCCCGTTCGAGCACAACTCGATGACGTTCTTCATCAGCGCCCCGATCTTCGTCTTCCGCGAGTTCATGCGGCACCGCGTCGGCTGGTCCTACAACGAGGAATCGGGCCGGTACCGGCAGCTCCAGCCCGCCTTCTACGTGCCCGACGAGTCCCGCAAGCTCGTCCAGGAGGGCCGCCCCGGCAAGTACGTCTTCGTGGAGGGCACCCAGGCCCAGCAGGAGCTGGTGGGCCGCGTCATGGAGGACTCGTACCGCCAGGCGTACGAGGCGTACCAGGAGATGCTCGCCGCCGGAGTCGCCCGCGAGGTCGCCCGTGCGGTCCTCCCGGTCGGTCTGTTCTCCTCGATGTACGCCACCTGCAACGCCCGCTCGCTGATGCACTTCCTCGGCCTGCGCACCCAGCACGAACTGGCGAAGGTCCCCTCCTTCCCGCAGCGGGAGATCGAGATGGTCGGCGAGAAGATGGAGGCCGAGTGGGCCAGGCTCATGCCCCTCACCTACGCCGCCTTCAACGCGAACGGCCGTGTGGCGCCGTAGCGCACCGCCGTTCACCGGTCGGGCAGGGCTGTACGGTCAGCCTGGCGAGGTGTCCGTATTGCGGCATTTGGAGAAGTTCATCTAGCCTGATCAAACGGACCCGGTACTGCTTGAACCCCCGAGCAGGCAGTACCGGGCTCCGCATTTGTCCGGACTTATCCCGCACCCCAAGGGCAGACCACGCATTGAGCACCGAGTAGCGTGTTACCCATGGCTCCGACCTCGACTCCGCAGACCCCCTTCGGGCGGGTCCTCACCGCCATGGTCACGCCCTTCACGGCGGACGGCGCACTCGACCTCGACGGCGCGCAGCGGCTCGCCGCCCACCTGGTGGACGCAGGCAACGACGGCCTGATCGTCAACGGCACCACCGGCGAGTCCCCCACCACCAGCGACGCGGAGAAATCGGAGCTCGTACGGGCCGTACTGGAGGCGGTCGGCGACCGCGCCCACGTCGTGGCCGGCGTCGGCACCAACGACACCCACCACAGCATCGAGCTGGCTCGGGCCGCCCAGAAGGTGGGCGCACACGGCCTCCTGATCGTGACGCCGTACTACAACAAGCCCCCGCAGGAGGGCCTGTACCGCCACTTCACGGCCGTCGCCGACGCCGCCGAGCTGCCGGTCATGCTCTACGACATCCCCGGGCGCAGCGGCGTACCGATCAACACCGAGACGCTGGTCCGGCTCGCGGAGCACCCGCGCATCGTCGCCAACAAGGACGCCAAGGGCGACCTCGGCCGCGCGAGCTGGGCCATCGCCCGCTCCGGGCTCGCCTGGTACTCCGGCGACGACATGCTGAACCTGCCACTGCTCTCGGTGGGCGCGGTCGGCTTCGTGTCGGTCGTGGGCCACGTGGTCACTCCGGACCTGCGCGCCCTCGTCGAGGCGTTCGTCTCCGGCGACGTCCAGAAGGCCACCGAGATCCACCAGAAGCTGCTCCCGGTCTACACGGGCATGTTCCGCACCCAGGGCGTCATGACCACCAAGGCCGCCCTCACGCTCCAGGGCCTGCCCGCGGGCCCCCTGCGCGCACCCATGGTGGAGTGCACGCCCGAAGAGATCGCCCAGCTCAAGATCGATCTTGCTGCAGGCGGGGTACAGCTCTGACACCAGACTTGGCACCACAGGCTTCACAACTGAATAGGCGGGCCACCGGAGCCCGCACCCCACAACGACAACTGCTCATGCACGAACGTCATGCGCGCCACGTGCCCACCGGTACGTGGCGCGTGTGGTGAGGAGAGTCTTTTGAGTCATCCGCATCCTGAACTCGGCCCGCCCCCGACGCTCCCCGAAGGCGGCCTCCGGGTCACCCCGCTCGGCGGTCTCGGCGAGATCGGCCGAAACATGACGGTCTTCGAGTACGGCGGCCGTCTTCTGATTGTCGACTGCGGCGTGCTCTTCCCCGAGGAGGAGCAGCCCGGGATCGACCTGATCCTGCCGGACTTCTCGTCCGTACGGGACCGCCTCGACGACATCGAGGGCATCGTGCTCACGCACGGCCACGAGGACCACATCGGCGGCGTCCCCTACCTCCTGCGCGAGAAGCCGGACATCCCGCTGATCGGCTCCAAGCTGACCCTCGCCCTCATCGAGGCGAAGCTCCAGGAGCACCGCATCCGCCCGTACACCCTCGAGGTGGCGGAGGGGAACCGCGAACGTGTCGGCCCCTTCGACTGCGAGTTCGTCGCGGTCAACCACTCCATCCCGGACGCCCTCGCCGTGGCCATCCGCACCCCCGCGGGCATGGTGGTCCACACCGGCGACTTCAAGATGGACCAGCTCCCGCTGGACGGCCGCCTGACAGACCTCCACGCTTTCGCCCGACTGAGCGAGGAGGGCATCGATCTCCTCCTCGCCGACTCGACGAACGCGGAGGTCCCCGGCTTCGTCCCGCCCGAGCGCGACATCTCCAACGTCCTGCGCCAGGTCTTCGCGAGCGCCCGCAAGCGGATCATCGTGGCGAGCTTCGCCAGCCACGTCCACCGCATCCAGCAGATCCTGGACGCGGCCCACGAGTACGGCCGCCGGGTCGCCTTCGTCGGCCGCTCGATGGTCCGCAACATGGGCATCGCCCGGGACCTCGGCTACCTGAAGGTCCCACCGGGTCTGGTCGTCGACGTCAAGACACTCGACGACCTCCCCGACAGCGAGGTCGTGCTCGTCTGCACGGGCTCCCAGGGCGAGCCGATGGCGGCCCTGTCCCGCATGGCCAACCGCGACCACCAGATCCGCATCGTCGACGGCGACACGGTGATCCTGGCGTCCTCGCTGATCCCCGGCAACGAGAACGCGGTCTACCGCGTGATCAACGGCCTGACCCGCTGGGGCGCGAACGTGGTCCACAAGGGCAACGCGAAGGTCCATGTCTCGGGCCATGCGTCCGCGGGCGAGCTCCTGTACTTCTACAACATCTGCCGTCCGAAGAACCTGATGCCGGTCCACGGCGAATGGCGCCATCTGCGCGCCAACGCCGAACTGGGCGCCATGACCGGCGTCCCGCACGACCGCATCGTCATCGCCGAGGACGGCGTGGTCGTCGACCTCGTCGAGGGCAAGGCCAAGATCTCGGGCAAGGTCCAGGCGGGTTACGTCTACGTCGACGGGCTCTCGGTCGGCGATGTGGGCGAGCCGGCGCTCAAGGACCGCAAGATCCTCGGCGACGAGGGCATCATCTCGGTCTTCCTCGTGGTGGACTCGTCCACCGGCAAGATCACGGGCGGCCCGCACATCCAGGCCCGCGGCTCGGGTATCGAGGACACGGCCTTCGGCGACGTGATCCCGAAGATCACCGAGGTGCTCGAACGCTCGGCCCAGGACGGCGTGGTGGAGCCGCACCAACTGCAGCAACTCATCCGCCGCACGCTCGGCAAGTGGGTCTCCGACACGTATCGGCGCAGGCCAATGATCCTCCCGGTCGTGGTGGAGGTCTGACGGGCGTACGACCCCTCGTACGTGTGAACCCGGAGCGGGGCGCCTCGATTTGCATCGGGGCGCCCCGCTCCAGTACGTTTACGGCTCCGCCAGAACGGGAACCCGGCCGCCTCGTGCGCCGGAACCAGTCCCCGATCGGGGCGGGAAATCCGACTCAGAATCTCTGATAAAGTCGGAGCCGCCGGAAAGGGAAACGCGAAAGCGGGAACCTGGAAAGCACCGAGGAAATCGGATCGGGAAACGGTCTGATAGAGTCGGAAACGCAAGACCGAAGGGAAGCGCCCGGAGGAAAGCCCGAG
>NZ_BAAASG010000025.1:0-241011 GCF_039532765.1 Streptomyces longisporus | reverse complement strand
GTAGACCTGGCCGTAGTGCAGCGGCCGGTCATGACCGAACTTCTCGTCGAAGGCCCGCTTCAGCTCGTAGCCGTGGCGGGGCCCGGACTCCAGGAGCCCCAGAAGGGTGTTACCGATGGACATGCCCGGCACTCTACACACCATGTATACGCGGCATGTATACGCGCAGTGTTTAGATCATGGCGCGGGGTACGTCCATGCAGGGCAGGGGCGTTTGTCACGGTTCCGATACGACGGGCTCCGCCTCTTCGGGCGGACGGTGCCCTTGGGGCGGCCCGAGGGATGCTCGACGTATACATCCCGTGTATACACAGTGTGTAGAGTCCTGTGTGTCACGGGGTGCGACCCCAAGTCGACCGTGAGACAAAGCACCCAGTGGCGAGCAGCGCGCCACCCGGAACCAGAGAGCCAGTCGTGTGAAAAACCAGACGCCGCCTGTAAGGGGAACCAGGCCGCCTCCAGCAGGCAAAACGCCTCAAGGGGAATCGGAAGACGTCGAAATCCGCAGGTTCGCCATGGGAGTCATCCTTCTCATGTCGACATGCGTGACACTCGTCTCCGAGCTGGTGCTCGCCCTCGTCGGTGTGGGTCTCAAGGTGACGGCAATGACCGCTGTGAGCGCATTCGGCGGCACCTTCGGTCTTGGGTATTTCGTGGCCAAGAGGCTTGGATACATGCGAACGCGCACATAAGGCCGAAAAGCCCGAATTTCATCGAAAACCGTTCCTCGTTCAATCGCGGTGTCGAAGCGCTTCACTTGATGGCTCAAGCCGGTGAGAGCTCTCTGAGGAAAACGCGAGGCATGAGGGGAACGGCCTTACTCCACCCGAGGTGTTGACGTCGTATCCGGGCCGATGGGAGCGTCGAAGCGCTTCACCATCCGTCACTCTTCCGGCCGTGCCGGATTCCAGAAAGGACGCCGTCAATGTCCAGGAAGTCCAAAAAGGGAAGTGGCAGGGGTGTACTGGCGGCCTTGCTGATGGCGTTCTCGCCGCTGATCGGAGCGCTCTTACTGACCGGCGCCTCGGCCACCGCCGCGTCGGCCGCGTCACTGACCGAGGTGACCGACTTCGGCAGCAACCCCGGAAACCTGCGGATGTACGTCTACAAGCCCGACAGCGCTCCGGCACGCCCGGCGGTGCTGGTGGCCGTGCACTACTGCACCGGCACGGGGCCCACCTTCTACGCCAACACGGAGTTCGCCCGCCTGGCCGACCAGTACGGGTTCATCGTCGTCTATCCGGACGCGAACGTCAGCGGGCAGTGCTTCGACGTCTCCTCGCCCCAGGCGCTCAGGCATGACGGGGGCAGTGACCCCACGAGCATCGCCCAGATGGTCCGCTACACCGTGCAGAACATGAACGCCGACGCGGGCCGGGTCTACGTCACCGGTGCCTCGTCCGGCGCGATGACGACCAATGTCCTGCTCGGCGACTACCCCGACCTGTTCAAGGCCGGTGCGGCGTTCATGGGCGTGCCGTTCGGCTGCTTCGCCACCACCGACGGCTCCGGCTGGAACAGCGACTGCTCCACCGGAAAGATCACCAAGACCCCGCAGGAGTGGGGCGACCTCGTCCGGGGCGCCTATCCGGGATACACCGGCCCCCGACCGCGGATGCAGCTGTGGCACGGCACCGAGGACGAAGCGCTGAACTACGTGAACTTCGGTGAAGAGATCAAGCAGTGGACCAATGTGCTCGGGGTCAGCCAGACTCCGGTCCTCACCGACTCCCCGCAGTCCGGCTGGACCCGCACCCGCTACGGCTCCACCGGAGCGCAGGCCCCGGTCGAGGCGATCAGCATCCAGGGTGTCGGGCACTCCCTGCCCCAGAGCGGAATGGCGGCCCGGGCCATCGCCTTCTTCGAACTCGACGGCTCCGGCGGGACCGGCGGGACCACCACGGGGCCGGTCCACGCCACCGGTTCCGGCAAGTGCCTTGACGTGCCCCGCCTTTCGCAGACCAACGGAACCCAGACGCAGCTCTGGGACTGCAACGGCGGCACCAACCAGACCTGGACCCGCACAGCGAGCAAGCAACTCACCGTCTACGGCGGCGCGAAGTGCCTCGACGCGGCCGGCACCGCGGCCGGCGCCAAAGTCGCGATATGGGACTGCAACGGCGGCACCAACCAGCAATGGAACGTCAACTCCAACGGCACCGTCACCAGCGCCCAGTCGGGCCTGTGCCTGGATGTGACCGGTGCCTCCACCGCCAACGGCGCAGCGGTCGAACTGTGGGACTGCAACGGCGGCACCAACCAGCAGTGGCGCCTCGGCTGACACCACCGCCCAGGACACAGAGGTGTGTGTGCGTCGCGGTCATGCCCGTACCCGTTTTCGTGGCGCCCTGCGCGTGCTCAGCGTCCGTAGGCGGAGGAGGTGGTGCCCGAGCCCGAGCCGTTGGCCGGCCCGTGGCCGGTCAGGACCAGCTCCTTCGCCTTGCTGAACTCCTCGTCCGTGATGTCGCCACGAGCGCGGATCTCGGACAGCCTGGCGAGCTCTTCGACGCTGCTGCGCTGCCCCTCGTCGGCCACGGCCTCCCTGATGCGGGCATCGAAGGCTGCCTGCTGTGCTCGGGCCTGCGCTATCTCTCGGCGGCCCATGTTCTTGCCGCGGGCGATCACGTAGACGAGGACGCCCAGGAAGGGCAGGACGAGGGTGAACACCAGCCAGCCGGCCTTCGCCCACCCGTTCATGTCCTCGTCACGGAAGATGTCGACGACGACGCGGAAGAACAGGACGAACCACATGATCCACAGGAAGAACAGGAGCATGCTCCAGAAGACGCTCAGCATGGGGTAGTCGTACGCCAGGTACGTCTGCGCGCTCATGTCACTCCTCCATCCCGGGCGTTCGCCCGGCCGCCGTTGCGTGCTCGCTTCAGCGTGCGCACGGGCCAGGGCCCGGTGCCTCACCCTTCGTGGGTGAGCGCGCGGGCCGTCCGGTCCGCCCGGCCGACGCGCTCCCGCGCTCGGATCAGGGGCCGGTCTTCGTGCCGCGCCGGGGTACGGCGGCTGTCCGGTACCACTCGAAGGAGGCGACTGCTGAGCCCAGGATCCAGGTCCACGGGCGGCCCCATTGCGCCAGTACGTCGGCGGCATCACTCACCGGGCGGGGGCCGCCCCGTCGGCAGGGGGTTCCGGTTCGGCCGGCGACGCCGGATCGCGCGACATGGTCATGGCTCCTCCTCGCGCGATCGGCCGGTCGCTCCCGGATCGCCGACGGGGCGGTGCGTGGGGAACCCCTGGCTGCTCAGCGTCCCGCGTGCCACCCGACCGCCGGATCACCCACGGCGGGTGATCGGGGCGCACCACCGTGGCGATGGGGAAGAAGTGGATGCGTTCGCCGGGCAGGAGCCTGAGCCGTCGGCCCCAGGGCGGGCCCCGTTGTTACCACGGCGACCCGGTGAGGGCTCTGCCGAACGACGTGCGGCAGACGGCACCCGCACATGGGCGGGGCACACGCCCGCGCCCCCACTCCGGCTGTTCTCGTGCCGGGGTTGTCAGTCGACCTGATCCTCCGGCAGTTGCCGCATCTCCAGGACGCGCAGTCCCAGCGACTGGAAGCGGGCGAGCAGTCCGTACAGGTGCCCCTCGTCCACGACCGGGCCGAACAGGACCGTCTGGCCGGACATCACCACGTGGCCCAGCTCCGGGAAGGCTTTGGTCAGCGTTTCCGACATGTGTCCCTCGACGCGAATCTCGTAGCGCATGGGCAGTTCTCCCGCGGGCGGCGTGGGGGCAGGCGGACGGCGCCCTTCCCTGAGATCGTCCACCCCTCTGCCTGGCCCGACCTCACCCCGTACAGGTGACCCGCCGCCTGGTGCATGTGTGATCTCGTGGTGTCCGACGGCGCGGGCCGGCCGCGCGGATCACGCCCGCCAGGCTGTGGGGCCGATGCGCGGGACGCAGGATGGATGACCGGGCACGCCAGGCCGGGGAAGCCGTCAGGCTCCCCGGCGTTCAGGGCGCCCCGCCTCCCGAGCCTGCAGTCCGGGTCGAGCCGCGGTGGAAACGCCTGTGCCCTGCACCACGAGGAGAAGCCATGGACGACTACCCCCCGATCGCCGATCACGGGCTGGTCGGCGACCTGCAGACCGCGGCGCTGATCGCCGCCGACGGCACCGTCGACTGGTGGTGCACCCCGAGGTTCGACTCTCCCAGCGTGTTCGCCTCCCTGCTCGACAGCGACCGCGGCGGCCACTGCCGGCTGGCCGCCGACGCCGGGGACGGGGTCACCGTCCGCCAGCTCTACCTTGCCGACACCGCCGTCCTGGTGACCCGCTACATGGCCCCCGACGGCGTCGGAGAGGTCGTCGACTTCATGGAGCCGGACCCGTCGACGATCCCGTCCGCCTTGCACCGCTTGGTCCGGGTGGCCCGCGTGGTGCGCGGCAGCCTGCCGTTCGAGCTGATCTGCCGGCCGCGCTTCGACTACGGCCGAGCCGCGCACTCCCTGGACCGCCTCGACGACGGGTCCGTCGTCTTCCACGGTCCCGACACAGACCTGCATCTGCAGGCCACCGCCCCGGCCCACCTCCACCCGGACGGCAGCGATGTAACCGCCCGCTTCACCCTGCACGCCGGCGAACTGGCAGCGATCGTCCTGACCAGCGAGAGCGGCCACGCCGCCACCCGCAGTGGGCGGCCCGGCGGCCCGGCTCCCGACGCCGAGGCGATCGTGGCGGCCTTCGACGCCTGCCGCACGTTCTGGCTGACCTGGCTGCGCTCCTGCCGCTATCGCGGCCGCTGGCACGAGATGGTCGTACGCTCCGCGATCACCCTCAAACTCCTCACCTACGCCCCCACCGGCGCCCCGATCGCCGCCGCCACGATGGGGCTGCCCGAGCAGATCGGCGGCGAACGCAACTGGGACTACCGCTACACCTGGATCCGGGACGCTTCGCTCTCCGTCCGTGCGCTGATCGACCTCGGTTTCACCGATGAGGCCAACGCCTTCCGCCGCTGGCTGCGCGAACGCCTCGATGCCGGCGCATCCGCCCCCGGCGAACCGCTCCAGATCATGTATCGCGTCGACGGCGAACCCCGCCTGGTCGAGGAGGTCCTCGACCACCTGGAGGGCTACCACCGTTCCGCACCGGTCAGGGCCGGAAACGCGGCCGCCGACCAGATCCAGCTCGACATCTACGGTGAGGCCGCCTACGCCCTCGCCCAGTCCGCGGACATCGGCGGCGTCCGGGGCTGGAAGGTCTTCGCCGGCCTCCTGGACTGGCTGGCCGACCACTGGGACCGTCCCGACGAGGGCATCTGGGAGACCCGGGGAGGCCGCCATGACTTCACCTACAGCCGACTCATGACCTGGGTTGCCTTCGACCGCGGTGTCCAGCTGGCCACCGCCCACTCACGCCCCGCCGACATCGGCCGCTGGCTGGCCGTCCGCGACACGGTCTTCCACCAGATCGTGGACCGCGGCTGGAGCGAGAAGCGCAGCGCCTTTGTCCAGCACTACGACACGGACGTCCTCGACGCCTCCCTGCTGCTCATGCCGCGCGTCGGGTTCCTCGCCCCCACCGATCCCGACTGGCTGACCACCCTCGACGCCATGGACGAGGAACTGGTCAGCGACAGCCTCGTCTACCGCTACGACCCGGCCGCCTCCCCCGACGGGCTGCTGGGCTCCGAGGGCACCTTCAACCTGTGCAGCTTCCTCTACGTCCAGGCCCTCGCCAAGTCCGGCCGCATCGACCAGGCCCGCTACGCATTCGACAAGATGCTCACCTACGCCAACCACGTCGGTCTCTTCGCCGAGGAGATCGGGCCGTCCGGCGAGCAACTCGGCAACTTCCCCCAGGCGTTCACCCACCTGGCCCTCATCGACGCCGCGATCGCGCTCGACGAGGAACTCGACCGGGCTGAAGTCGCGGCCCGTTGACCGCCGACCGTACGACATGACGCGAGGGGTGCAGGGACGATGACCGCACAGAGACAACCAGTCGGCCTCCGCCTTCCGCCGCAGGCCGGTTCCCGCCGACGGGCCCTGGTCCCGCTCGCCCTCGCGCAGTTCATCTGCAGCTTCGCCGGGTCGAACATGAACGTGATGATCAACGACATCAGCCACGACCTCGACACGACTGTTCAGGGCGTCCAGGTCGCCATCACGATCTTCCTGCTGGTCATGGCCGCGCTGATGATCCCCGGCGGCAAGTTGACCGACATCCTCGGCCGTAGGCGCTGCTTCCTGACCGGCCTCGTCGTGTACGGGATCGGTGCCGTGCTCAGTGCGGTGTCGCCGGGGCTCGGCGTGCTGATCCTCGGCAACTCGATCCTCGAGGGCGTGGGCACCGCCCTGCTGATCCCGCCGGTCTACATCCTCGCCACGCTGCTCTTCACCGACCTGACCTCCCGTGCACGCGCTTTCGGCATCGTCATGGCCGCCGGCGGTGTCGGCGCGGCGGCGGGTCCGCTCATCGGCGGCCTGATCACCTCGGCGATCAGCTGGCGTGCGGCGTTCGTCTTCCAGGCCCTGGTGATCGTGCTGATCGTCGTCCTGAGCCTCTCGCTCGAAGACCCGTTGCCGCCCGATCCGGGCCGGCACTTCGACACGCCCGGCGCCGTGCTGTCCGCGGTCGGCCTCGTGCTGATCGTCACGGGCATCCTCGCCGCCGACAACAACCTCTGGCTGATGGCCGGGCTGCTGGCGGCCGGCGCACTGGTCCTGGTCTGGTTCCTGTGGTGGGCACGCAGAGAGGAGAAGGCCGGGCGGGAACCGCTGCTGTCGACCGGCCTGTTCCGCAACCGCGCGTCCAACCTCGGCCTGATCACCCAGAACGCCCAGTGGCTGCTGCTCATGGGTACTTCGTTCACCGTCGCCGCGTTCCTGCAGGTCGTCCGCGGCTACGACGCCGTCGAGACGGGCGTGATCTTCACCGCGGCCACCCTCGGCCTGCTCGCCTCCTCGCTCGCCGCCGAGCGCCTCGCGAAACGATGGCCGCAGCGCTCACTGATCATGACCGGGTTCGCACTGGCCGTCGCCGGGATCGGCGTCCTGATCGCACTCGTCGCCGGCTCCTCCGGACCGTGGGCGTTCGCCCCGGGCCTGCTGCTGATCGGCCTCGGGCTCGGCGTGATGCTGACTCCCTCCGTCAATGTCGTCCAGTCCGCCTTTCCGGAGCAGCGCCAGGGAGAGATCTCCGGCCTGTCCCGCAGCGTCTCCAATCTCGGCTCGTCCTTCGGCACCGCCATCGCCGGCACCATCCTCGTCGCCGGCCTGTCGAAGAACGCCTACGCCGTCGCGATGGCCGTCCTCGCCGTCGTGGGGCTCGGCGGTCTGACCGCCGCCGCCTTTCTCCCCCGTACCACCGCGCCGACCGCGGGCCACCACCCGGGCGACCTCCGGCAGACGCCGGGACCGCACCGGTAACCGGCCCCAGGTGCAGGGTCTCCGACTCCCCAGGGGGAGCACGGTGGACCATCCGCCAGGAGCACCGGCCACCGTGGTCAGAGCGGCCCGCGCGTCCTCGAAGCGACCGGCGACCGGCGGCACGGCCGGTTGTGCGGCGGATCAGTGCTTCAGAACGATCTTGAAGGAAATGATCAGCAGGCCGAGCACCAGGTTGACCGACGCCGTGGCGGCCACAAGCCGCCGCGAAGCACCGGCACGCCGGGCTGCGGCCACGGACCAGCCCACCTGACCGGCCACGGCGACGCAGAGAGCCAGCCAGAGGCTACCGCGCACATCCAGGCCCAGGAGCGGGCTGACGGCCACCGCGGCCGCCGGAGGGAGGGCGGCTTTGACGATCGGCCACTCGTCGAGGCAAACGGCCAGCACGACCCGGCGGTCCAGCGCCTGCTGCGCCAGGCGCGCCCCGAACAGGTGGGCATGCACATGCGCGATCCAGAACACCACGCCGGTGAGCAACAGCAGCAGCACCAGCTCGGCACGGGGGAACGAGCCCAGGGAGCCGGCCCCGATCACAACGGAGGCCGCGAGCAGGGATCCGTAGACTCCGCCCGTGTAGTCCGCGCGGGCCCGGTGCTCGGCCCGGCGCGCACTGCGGGCCGTGGTGGGTGGCCCGGTCCTGGTTCTGGACACCGGCGACTCCCTCCGGTGGAGCCCGGCCGGAGTGTGAACGGCGAACGCTCCACCGCTCCTCTCATCGCATCCCGAGTACGCGCCGTGTTCCTCACCCGCGGCGGGGGAGACATGGGCCCCGAGCCGGAGGTCGCGCGGCAGTGGCGTGCCGGTCAGCCCCGGACCGAGCCGACGTGGACGTCGGGCCGGAAGGGGCCGATCACGTCATTGCCCGGCTGGATGACGCCGTAGCTGTTCTCCGGTACCTCGTTCCAGGCGCCGGGGAGGTCGCCCAGTGGCTCGGACACGACGAGGCGGGTCTCGTCGGAGATGTCCCGGAGGAACTCCGTGGCCGGGTGGAGTGCGCGCAGGGTGTCCACCCTGGTACTGAAGTACAACGACCGTGAGCGCCCTTCGCTGGAGTAGCGGAAGGCCCACATGCGCTCGCCGTCGGCCACCGCGACGGTCATCTGGAGCGGGTGCCGGACGCCGTGCGCGTGCCCCGTTCTCTCGACGAGGCCCGCCATGCGTGCCACCGCTCCGGGCGGATCCTCCGGCAGGCCGAAGGTCAGGGCGAGGAAGAACATGAGCTCGGAGTCGGTGGACCCCTCGATGTCGGGGTACAGCGCCGGATCGACGGCCAGGGCGAGGTCACGCCGGAGGAGGCGGAATCCGTTGATCATCCCGTTGTGCATCCACATCCAGCGACCGCTGCGGAAGGGGTGGCAGTTGGACTGCTGCACGGCTGTCCCGGTCGCCGCCCTGATATGGGCGAAGAAGAGATCCGAGCGAACGTGCTGGGCGACCTCCCGCAGATTGCGGTTGTTCCAAGCCGGCCCCACGTCTCGCACGATCGCCGGAGTGTCGGCCGTGTCCTGGGCGTACCAGCCGATACCGAAGCCGTCGCCGTTCGTTGTCTCCACCCCCATGCGGGAGTGCAGACTCTGGTCGATCAAAGAGTGGGCCGGCTCCAACAGAACCTGGCTGAGAAGGACGGGGGTGCCCGAATAGGCAATCCAGCGGCACATCTGGGATCCCTCCACTCCTGGGGTCAACAGCCGTTTCGCCGCCGCCGCAGGGCCGCTGATCGGCGTGGCTGTGCGGTGCTGAGGGGGCCGACGCGGCGCGGGTGAAGGGTGACATGACGCGCTCCCGCCGGCGCTGAAGGTGGGCACACTCCCGGGGCACGCCGGGCGTGGCCCGGACTCCCGGTGCGGATGTGCAGCCGGCTTCGCGATGTGAGGCACCGGCCGTGTCCGCCTCAAGCAGGTGTCGCGCCCGCTCGCCTGCACCCAGCCTGCAAGTCTTCCCTCGGCCGAGATGCAGGATCCACAGCCGCACTGCGGAGCGGGTCAGGAGCCCAGCAGCTTGCGCTTCTGGTCCTCGAACTCGGCATCGGTGAGAATGCCCTGGGCCTTGAGGTCGCCCAGCTGCTTCAGCTGTTCGATCTTGCTGGTCATGTCGGCGGCCGGCGGAGCGTACGGCTCGGCAGGAGGCGCCGGCTGCGGTGCGGGCGCCTGGTACTCCTGCTGGGACGCCCATCGCCCCTGCTGTCGGCGGGATACACGGTTCGACACGGCGGTCGCCGTTCCGGCGACGACGGCCGTGCGGGCCACCCCTCTCAGGAGTCCCGGCATGTCGATCTCCCTTCTCGCTTCCCTTGCTCGTCAGGGCGCGCTCTCGGCCGCGTCGAGCGCGGCCAGAACGACCGACGCGGGAATTCTTCCCGATGCGACCAGCTCGGCACCGCCGCGATGCAGGGCGGCGGCGAACGGGGCGGCCCAGAGGTTCTCGTAGATCAGTACGCCGGCGGAGTTGCCGGGTTCCAGGGCGGCGGCTGCCTCTTCGAGGTCGTCCTGGCCCAGCAGCCCGGAGGACGCTCCTTCGAAGACGGCCAGGTCGAGTTTGCCGTCGCCGGTGAGATCTCCGATCTCCAGGACGGTCACGGATCCGTCGGTGTCCTTCCGTATGAACGTCAGGTCGAGGATCCGGATGAGGCCGCGGTCCACCAGATCGACCAGGAGGGGGAGGCCCTCGCCGGTCATTCGGTTGCCGGGGAACTCGACGACCAGATAGTCGATCGGTCCCATCTCGCCGGACGTGTCGACTTCATCGAATGTGTCGCTCACGGCGTCACCTCTGAGCTCGTGGCTGTCCCCCATGCCATTGCATCATCGGACCGCGCCGGTCGCACGTCCTGCGGTTCACTCGTCAGGCGCACCCGGCTCGCGTGTGCGGCATCGCATGGATCTTCTGGTGTCCATGGCCCGGGTGACGAGCCGCTCTCGAACCGGGAGCCCGCGAACTGGATGAACTGCGGCGCCGCGTGGGTGTCCTCGAGAGCGGCACGCACCCGCAGCTGGCCCCTCACCACCCCTTCCGGTCCACGGGCTCCGTCCTGCTGATTCGGACGATGCCCTGGTCGCTACCAGGGCCACTGGGCTGTCGGGGCCGCCATCAAGTGGCGTCAGGCCGCAGCGCCCGCAATGCCATCTTCGTCATCTCGGCCTCCACGGTGTCCCGGTCCGGGACCACGCTCGCGCGGAAGGTGCGCCCGGCCAGGAGAGAGACGAGCCACCAGGCGGCGGTGCGCGCGTCGAGGTCGTCCCGCACATCGCCGGCCGTCTGACCGCGGCGGATCAGCTCGGCGAGCGTGTCGGCGAAGTGCTGGTGCACCTGGCGCAGGGCCTCACCGAGGTCCGGGTCGTGGGCCAGGGCGGTGGCGTCGGCGAAGAGGAAGCCGTGCGCGCCGGGCTGGTGGAAGCGCTCCATGTGCGCCGGGTCGAGGAAGGCCGCCAGCACCTCGGGAACCGGGCGGCCCGCGTCGGCGGCATGGTGCAGGAGCGCGGAGACCGCCTCGGTGACGTGGTCCAGGGCCGCTCGGTACAACGCGGCCTTGGAGCCGAAGTTCTGGAAGACCACGGGTTCGCTGACCCCGACCTTCTTGGCGATGTCGGAGACCTTGCCGCGCTGGTAGCCGGTCTCGGAGAAGACCTCGGTGGCCGCGGCCAGGATCGATGCGCGCCGCTCGGCGGCGGGCAGGCGGTGGCGCGTGCGGGGGCGGGGCTCGGTCACGACAGCCATCGTATGCGGCCCTTGCGGCTTTTCTTAGTCGGGACTAAGTTAGGGGTGGTACTTAGTCGTGACTAAGTTATGGAGAGGGCCATGAACCTCGGACAACTCATGCAGGGCAAGCAGCACCCGGACACCCCCGGCGTGACCATCGCAACCCCGCGCGCGTACGAACTCTTCGGCGACGTCTGCTTCTTCGGCCGCCGCAGCCGCGCCTTCACCCGCCTCGCCGAACTCAGCGGCGCCGAGCCGGGCCACCGCGTCCTCGACGTCGGCTGCGGCACCGGCTACCTGACCCGGCGGATGGCCGCGCGGGTCGGCCCGGACGGAGCGGTGACCGGAGTGGACCCCTCGACGCCGGTTCTGGACTACGCCCGCCGCAAGAAGCAGCGCCCGGGCAGCGCCTCCTGCACGTACCAGGGAGGCATCGCAGAGGCCCTCGACCTGCCGGACGCCGCCTTCGACACGGTCGTCACCAGCCTGATGCTCCACCACCTCCCGGAGGACCTCCGCCCCGCGGCGCTGCGCGAGATGCGTCGCGTCCTGCGCCCCGGCGGGCGGCTGCTGGTCGTGGAGTTCCGGCCGCCGAAGAGCCGGGCCGGCCGCCATCTGGTACACGGCGGTGCGGGCCACGCCATGGCCCACAACCGGGTGGACCTGCTGGAAGGGCTCATCGCGGACGCGGGCTTGGAGGTGACCGGGCAGGGCGAGGTGCGGCCCTGGCTGTGCTACGTGCAGGCGCAGCGCACGCGGCAGTGACAGGACGCCGGCCCAGCCCAAGTGATGGGCGGGTCATGGCGACTTCAACCCCTGGGTAGGGGTTTCATGGTGCCCAGGTCCAGCTCGCCGCGGACGCGCCACCATCCGGCGTTCGTCGAACAGTTCGGGTGGCCCACTGCCGCGCGGTGCCTTGCGCAGTGTCTTTCCTGGACGGGGCAGCGGACGAACGCCGTCCGCCGTACGGCATTACGCTTCCTGGACGCCGGGGCTCCCGAGCGCTTCCGAGGCGGCTTGGAAAGGGTTACGGGCACCCGTATCCAGGAGCGGCGCGGCCTCGGGACGGGCGTGGCAGGTGAAGCCGAGGCGGGCCATGGTCCGGATGACCTCGCCGCTGGTGAAGTCGCGGCGGTCCTGCCGGGTGATGACCTCACCGACCTGCATCACGGGATAGCGGCGGCGGCCGATGGTCACGGAATCACCGGTGACGATCTCGGGCTTGACGCCCGCCATCGAGTCCAGCACTCCGGGCTTGGTCAGTTCGAACGGGTAGCGGGCGATGACACAGCGCATGATGCCTCACAGGGAGAAGGAAGAGGGGCGGACGACCGGGCACGGTGCGCCGAGGACGTCCCGCAGCCGGACGTGGTCCGTGTAGGCGGAACTGTCGCGGTGCACAGCGAGTTCGGCCCGGGTGACCGAGCCGGTGCGCTCGTCGTCCCCGTCGCACAGGAGCAGGTGGTCCACACCGGCACCGGCCATGACGGACAGGGCCACCTCGACGGTCATGTCGTCGAACACACGTAGCTCGATCGCGTCCAGGTGGTCGACCCGGGCCATGAGGTCGGGAGTGGCCGGGGTTCGATCGGTCTGAAGCGGTGTCACAGCTGCCTCCTGCGGTACGGGCGGATTCTCTGAGCGCGACGGCCTTGCGCAGGCAGTCCGTCGCCGAGCGGCGACGGACTGGTGACCTGTCATGCCGCGCGGCGCTTCCCGGCGGACCGGCCCCGAGTGCTGCGCCCCCGTTGGCCCCGGGCCGAGGCCGACGCACCGGACGCGGCCCGCCGGGGCGGCTCTGCGGTCGGCGTGGGGATGACGACCGGGACACCGGAAGGGGCCTTGGCGCCGGTGATGCGGCTCAGCTCCGCCTCGCCCGAACGCACCGCGGTGATCGTCGGGTTGATGCCGGCCGAGGCCATCAGCCGGCTCATGTCCCGACGCTGGCCGGGCGTCACCAGGGTGACGACGCTGCCGGACGCGCCGGCGCGGGCCGTGCGGCCGCCGCGGTGCAGATAGTCCTTGTGGTCGCCGGGCGGATCCACGTTGACGACCAGGTCGAGGTCGTCGACGTGGATGCCGCGCGCCGCGACATTGGTCGCCACCAGCGCCGTCACCTGTCCGTTCTTGAACTGGGCGAGGGTGCGGGTGCGCTGCGGCTGGGACCTGCCGCCGTGCAGGGCGGCGGCGCGGACACCGCTGCCGAGGAGGTGCTTGGTCAGCCGGTCCACCGCGTGCTTGGTGTCCAGGAACATGATCACCCGGCCGTCGCGCGCGGCGATCTCGGTGGTCGCGCGGTGCTTGTCCGCCTCGTGCACATGGAGGACGTGGTGCTCCATCGTGGTGACGGCACCCGCCGACGGATCGACGGAGTGGACCACAGGGTCGGTCAGATAGCGGCGCACCAGCTTGTCGACGTTGCGGTCGAGGGTGGCCGAGAAAAGCATCCGCTGGCCTCCGGGACGCACCTGGTCGAGCAGGGCGGTGACCTGGGGCATGAACCCCATGTCGGTCATCTGGTCCGCCTCGTCCAGGACGGTGACGGCGACCTCGCTCAGCCGGCAGTCACCCCGGTCGATGAGGTCCGCCAGCCGCCCCGGTGTCGCGACGACGACCTCGGCCCCGGCCCGCACCGCGTTCGCCTGCCTGCCGATCGACATCCCGCCGACCACGGTGGTCAGCCGCAGCCGTACGGCGCGGGCGTACGGGGTGAGCGCGTCGGTGACCTGCTGGGCGAGCTCTCGGGTGGGCACCAGGACGAGGGCCAGCGGCTGCCGCGGCTCGGCTCGCCGTCCCGCCGTACGGGCCAGCACCGGGAGGCCGAAGGCGAGGGTCTTGCCGGAACCCGTGCGGCCGCGACCGAGTACGTCGCGGCCGGCCAGGGAGTTCGGCAGGGTCGCTGCCTGGATCGGGAACGGCACGGTCACGCCTTCATGGCCGAGCGCGGCCAACAGCGGAGCCGGCAGCGTGAGTTCGGCGAACGACTCGACGGCGGGCAATGCGGGCTCGATCGTCCTGGGCAGCGCGAAATCGCCGCGGGGAGCGGCCGGTCGGCCACCGGCTCCCTGGGAACGGCGCGAGGGGCCGGAGCGGTTTGCGGCAGCGGCCTCGAAACGGTCGTAAGGGCGTGTGGCGCGTGCGGTTCGACCGGTACGTTGAGCGCGCGAAACGCGTGCTCTGTTCATGTGGAACCTTCCTCGATGCGGGCGCGTATCAAGGAATTCCCGCAGCACGGTGAACGCGCAGAGAATATCGAGAACGAGCCGAAGGCGACAGGGGAGATTACCCCTGAAAATGCAGCGAGCTGGGGCCCGCACCCCAAGGTGCGGGCCCCAGCTGCGAAGTATGCGTCGGTGCTGTGGTCAGGCCGAAACGATGTTCTCGGCGGTCGGGCCCTTCTGGCCCTGCGCGATGTCGAACGACACCTTCTGGCCTTCCTGCAGCTCGCGGAAGCCCTGGCTGGCGATGTTCGAGTAGTGGGCGAAGACGTCGGCGCCGCCGCCGTCCTGCTCGATGAAGCCGAAGCCCTTTTCTGCGTTGAACCACTTCACAGTGCCGGTAGCCATGTCATTTCTCCTTCGGAAACGGTGCTCGGAGTGCGCCCTGTGCGCCCTCCGTGTCGCCGCGATGATCAGCCCGTCGGAAAATGAACCCTTTTGGCAACCACAACTGCAACCTGTCTCGACAGTAGCACGGCGCACCGGGCCGCCAGCCGCGAATAATTCCGCTCAGCCGGGTGGATGGGGGAATATTCCTTCTCCCCCGTGCCTAATTCTCTCTTCGAGGAGACAGATATTTGCCAATCAGCGGGTCAGGAGCGCGCTCGCGCCGAGGTGGAGCTCGGGGTCGGCCGCGGCGGTCATCAGCCGGGAGGCTTCGTCGGCGGGCTCCTGGGGCGGGACGACGAGGAGCACCCAGCGTCCGACGGTGTCGCAGTCGAGGGTGATGACATGCTCCTCGCCCGCGGATCGGGTCGGTTCCACGGTGATCACTCGGCCGGGTGCCATCACCGTGTGCGGTGCCTCGGGCCATTGAGCGGGGTCCACGGTGACGGCCACCGTGGTGAAGCGGTCCGGCTCCAACGCGGCGACCAGTGAGGGCAGTTCCAGTTCAAGCGCGTCGCAGCGCGGCCACCAGGCTCCATCAAGAGGGCCGTGGCTGACTTCCGGGGTGAGGGCCAGACGGGGCAGGGGCATGCGGTAGGTGTGCCCGTCGTCCGCGGGCACGTTCTCGGCAGGCGTTCTTCTGGGGTCCATCGTGTGGTCCCGTCCCGGGAGCCGAGGGCGGCTGCCCGTTTCGTCACTCGCCGGGAACGGCACCGCCGGTCGCGCTGCGCGAAAAGCCCTCGATACGTTCAGGCTACGCCTGGACGGCAGGAGCGGTTCGAGGAGCGACGCCCGGGCCGGGTCAGGCCGGTCCCAGGGCCAGCACGGCGCGCACTCTGTTGCCGCCCCCGTCGACCGGATCGATGTCGAAGCGCTGTGCCAGGCACCGCACCATGGCGAGGCCGCGCCCGCTCTCACCCCACGTCGTCAGCGGCCGAACGCGGGGCGGACCGGGGCTGCCGTCGTAGACCTCGACGGTCAGCTGGGTGTCGGACACGTGCAGGCGCAGGCGGCAGCTGCCGCCGTGCCGCGTGGCGTTGGTGACCAGTTCGGAGACGATGAGGGCCGCGTCGCCGATGTGCTCGGCGTCGAGCCCCGCCGTCCGGCGGTCGGGCCGGGAGAGGAACCGCGAGGTCAACTTGCGGGCCCTGCCCGCCGATTCGGCGTCGTCGGACAGCAGGTACTCGACTCGTGCGGAACGCCGATGGGTACGCCGATGCGTACGCATGGCGGATCACTTCCCCTCCTGGGCCACGCGACCACCATGGCCGTGGCCGCTCGCCGGGCCGCGGGATGTCCTGTCCGGCCGGGCCTGCCCGGTGCTGATGCCCGGTGCCGGTGATCGCCAACCGGAAACGGGTGAACCGGGCATCGCCGACGGGGCACGGTGCTGCGCCGTGGAGGTCAGGTGTCCCCTGCCGGGCGGCGGCTTCCCCCGCGTTCTGAAGGAGAGCCGCCCAGTCTGTCCGCGTCCACCGCCGCGCGCTGGAACTCGACCTCGCGGACGCGGTGAACGTGGGGTGGATGCGCGGTGGGGAAGGACTCCAGATGAACGCTGGTCATCTGCCGCCTCAGCTCGCGCAACTGAGCGATGGCGCCATCGCGCTCCGCCTCCTGCTGAGCCCGTTCCGCCTGACGGCGCGCCCGGTCCAGTTGCGCGGCCGACGGGGCGACCGTACGAGAGCGTGTCGTACGCCGCGTACTGGTGCGCCGTCGATTGCCGCCGAGGGAACTCGACGCGTAGAAGGGGCCGAGTCCGGTCGACATCCTGGCGCCGCCACTGCCCACGCTGAGCCTTGCCGCACGGGGCCCGATCGAGGTGCGCACTCCTCGAGTGGAGACCCGCACACTCATCCCGGGCACACCGACACGGAAACCGAACCCCATGACATACCCCTCTCCCCAGAAACAGTCTGGCACCCACGGCATGGGGAGGCCTCCGCATACATCAATCCGGTACATGGACTACTCTTGGTACATGTCCATGAAGCGCACGAACGTCTATGCGGACCCCGAGGACCTGGCGATCATCAAGGAGGCCGCCAAGCGCCGAGGTATAAGCGAGGCCGAGATCATCCGCCAGGGCATCCACCTCGCAGCCATGGCGAACCGGGTCTGGGACGAGCCGCTGTTCTCGCGCACCTTCGAGGGGCCGGGGCGTACGCTGCCCAAGTCGGAAGTCCGCGACACGGTCGCCGAGGCCGTCCGGCGTGAGACCGGCTCGGGCTCCGGATCCGCTGCGTGATCATTGTCATCGCCGATACGTCCGGCCTTCTGGCAGCGCTGGACTCGGCTCACCCGGAGCACCGGGCGGCGAACGAGGCCATCATGGCGGCGGGCCTGCTGGTCATGTCCCCTCTCCTGCTGGCCGAACTGGATCACGTGGCGACGCGTGAGCTCGGCAGGGAGGCCGCCCTCAGCGCGGTCGACGACCTGCGGCGCTGGATGAGCCGGGGTCGTGTCGTCCTGCCGGAGATCACGGAGGACCACCTGGGCGCCGCCCAGTCCGTCCGTGTCCGCTACCACGCGCTGGACCTCGACCTCGCCGATGCGGTGAACGTGGCGCTTGCCGCCGACTACGACACGGACGCGATTCTCACCCTCGACCGACGAGACTTCCGGGCCGTACGCCCACTGGGCCGTTACAAGGCGTTCCGGGTACTCCCCGACGACCTCCCGCTCTGACGCAGGGCCCCGACGGTCAAGTGCCCGCTTCTACAAGGGGCTTGTGCCCGCCCCGCAGCATCGGCCCCTCAATGAACAAGCCCCGGGTCGCTGACCTGAGGCTCGCTCGGCCCGCACATCGTCGGCGGTAAGGCTCAGCCACCCCTGGGCCGCCACCAGCTGCCAGGGCGGCGGCCCGACGGAGCTGACCCACGGCCACTGCCCGTCGTGGTCCCGGCTGAGCCGGTTGACGTACACCTGGTCCACCTGCTCCGGGAGGCGAACGGCTCCACTTCCAAGCCGTAGCGTTCGAGCCGGCGCCTTACCTCTCCCGGGCTCAGCCCCGTCCGCAGGGCGGCCTGGGCCACGTGACCAGGTGCTACGGGCCTGTCGCGCCACGCGTCGCAAGACTCCACCGACGCGTACCGCGGTGTACTGCTCACCAGCGGCGGCTACGGTCCCGTCGCGCCGGCCGCGGTCGCGCCTCGTGCGACGGCCTTGCAGGCTGCCCAGCCGCACCGCGTCATCCGCTGATCACACGCTGCCTGCGGGCGCCTGCGGGACCGTTGGTCGCGGTCGCGCAGGCGCCCGGCACATTGCCCCAGCCTCTGGCGACGGCACTGAGGCTCCGACGAGCTATGCCGCCTGGCGCCGTCCCGGGACCGTCGCGTGGACCGGATGGCCGATGAGGTCTCGGTAGGCCAGGAGCGTTCAGGGCGAGTCGAGGGCGACCGCGTCGACGAGGACGGGGTTGTCTGGAACGACGACGGGCACCTCGCCCTGCTGATCTCCGGCACAGCGGCGCTCGTTGTCGCCGCCATCGTGCCCGCGCTGCGGCATGCACAGACGCCCGTCCGGCCACTGCCCGGTCCTGAAGAGCCGTAGAAGGGCCGTAGTTCCAGACCACGGCAATGCTCCCCGGCGAGGCTGCTGTCCATTGCCCTGGCACAGGCGACTCGCCGGGCCGAAGAAGTGAATGCGGGCGGTTCCGGTAACGGACAAGGCCGCACAGAACGTTCACCGCTGCTCTCCTTCCGTAACCACACACGGCGTTCCTAGCCTCGGACTCTGCGACGCGATTGTCGCGACCATGCCATTCGACGGCGAGTGGCGTCGCCGACGGGGAGGGATCGCATGCGCAAGAGACGTGGCTCCATCAGACGCGCTGGTACGGCACTCACAACGAGCCTGCTCCTGTTAGCCGGTGGATCAGGACTGTCGACTCTGTTGGCCGGCCCCGCGGAGGCGGCAACGGTCGGCACGGTCGTCAACGTCACGCGCAGCGCGGGCAATCAGGCCGAGGGGGCCATCGCGGTCGATCCGACCGACCCGAGCCACCTTGCGGCGGTGTCCAACAACGGTGACGGAGCCGGAGCCGGCATGACGGCCGCGTACAGCACCGATTCCGGGGCGACCTGGACGCACCGGACCATCGCCGACGGGCATCCGGCGGTCTGCCCAAGGCGTGCTGCGACCCCAGTCTGTCCTGGGACTCCTTCGGCAACCTCTTCCTGATCTACCTGGACGACAACACGGACACCGGCGGCATCCACGTCGCCCTGTCCACGGACGGCGGCAAGAACTTCTCCCTGCTGGCGAACCTGGCGGGCGGTACCGCCGCCGACCAGCCCACCATCACCACCGGGGCCGGCAGCGTGTGGGCAGTGTGGACCGACGGCTCCCACGCAAACGCGATCACTGCGGCCGGGGCCAAGGTCACCGGCTCCGGCGCCTCCGGGATCGGCGCCTTCTCGGCGACCGAGACGGCGGGGTCGGGAGACTACGGCGACATCGCGGTCGGCCCGACGGGGGCGGTGATGGTGACGTACCAGCGCCCGCAGAGCGGCAGCGCGGCCGGCAAGCTGTACACGGCGCTCGACTCCGACGGACTGGGCGGCGGAGGCTTCCAGGCCGAGGCGACGACGGTGGATCTGCACATCGGCGCGTTCTATCCGATCCCCGCGCAGAGCACCCGCACGATCGACGCGGAGGCCGGGCTCGCCTGGGACCGCAGCGGCGGCACCCACAACGGACGCCTCTACTACGTCTATACGGACGCCCCCTCCAACACCAGTGCGGACACCGACATCTTCGTGAAGTACTCCGACGACTCCGGAGCACACTGGACCTCACCGGTCCGGGTCAACGACGACACCGGCACCAACAGCCAGTTCCTGCCGAAGATCGCCCTGGACCAGACATCCGGAAAGATCGCGGTGTCCTGGCACGACGCGCGCAACGCCGGCTCGGCCAACGACACCGCCCAGCTGTACGCCGCCACCAGCGACGACGGAACCGCCTTCGCCGCCAACGACCGCGTCAGCGACGGAACCTCGAACGCCGCGCAGGCGCACAACGGCATCGACTACGGCGACTACTCGGGGCTCGCCTACGAGCACGGCAGCTTCTACCCGTTCTGGGCGGACAACTCCAACAGCACCGGAGACAATCCGGCGGGCGCCCACAGCAGCTTCGACATGTACACGGCCCGCGTCCAGCTGGCCAAGCCCCCCACCGCGAGCAAGCTGACCTACACGGGGCCGACGACCGCCGACTACCACGACGCCTTCACCGCCAGCGCCCAACTCACCGCAGGCGGCAGCCCTGTGGCAGGCGCGGACGTCGACTTCACCCTCGGCAGCCAGAGCTGCACCGGCACCACCGACGCCGCTGGGACCGCGAGTTGCTCGCTGACCCCACAGAACGTACCCGGCGCAACGACGATCACCGCCGGCTTCGCGGGGAACGCCACCACCGCCCCGAGCAGCACCACGGTGCCGTTCACCATCACCAAGGAAGAGACCGCACTCGCCTACACCGGTCCCGCCAAGATCGCGAACGGGACCCCGGTGCATCTGTCCGGCACCCTCACCGAGGACGCCACGGCTCCGATCGCCGGACGCACCGTCTCCTTCGCGCTCGGCACGGGTACGTCCCAGCAGACCTGCTCCGGCACCACCGACTCCGCCGGACACGCGGCCTGCACCATCGACAAGGCGAACCAGCCGCTCAACGACGCCGCGACCGTCCCGATGACGGCATCCTTCGGCGGCGACGCCTACTATCTGCCCTCCACCGCCACCGCCCAGCTCAAGCTGGAGTACTACACCGGACGCGCCTACGGGATCACCGGCAAGGTCGACCTGCTCCTGACCTCGCTCGACCTCAAGCCGACCCCGGACACCGGCGCCATCCGCACCGCCCAGGCATCGACCACCGGCACCCCCTGCGCGGCATCCGTCGATGCGGTGGTCATCACCGCCCATGCGCTGTGCCCGAAGGTGGTCACCTCACTGGCGCCGGGGACCTCGACGGCCACCACCACCGTGAAGGACGCCTCCATCGGCATCCCGGGCCTGCCGCTGATCGGGATCAGCGGGCTGACCGCCTCCTCCACCAGCACCTGCCAGAAGACGACCGGGAGCGCCACCTTCACTCTCACCATCGCCGGGGTGCCCACCAAGGTGCCCACCGCCCCCAACAGCACCATCGACCTCGGGGCCGGAGCCAAACTCGTGGTCAATGAGCAGTCGGCCGTCCCCGGTGCGGACTTCGGTCTGACCGTGAACGCCGTCCATCTCACCGCCGCCGGCGGCCTCGTCGACGTCATGGTCGGCTCCGCCACCAGCGACACGCACAACTGCGCCTGATCCCGCCTCGGAGCGTGGGGATGGTGCCCGGCAGCGGAACGCCGGGCACCATCCCCACGTCGAATCGACAACACCACCCGTGGTCCGGCACCCCGCGGGCCGGACAAGGAGGACACCGATGTCTGCCCGCCGCCAACTCCCGCCCACGGCCATCGTGTTCGCCGCAGCGCTCCTGCTCGCCGGCTGTTCCTCCGGCCACGGGTCCTCCGCCGGACCGAGCCCCTCGCACACGCCCTCCGTGACGTCGGCAACGAGCGCGACACCCTCGCCAACGCCCACGACTGCGAGCACCGGGACCCCGAGCACGGCCGGCCCCTCGGGGACCGCCACCGTCCCGGCCGTCAGCATCACCACGCTGCGCTCCGGCGGGACCCTCACCCTCCCCGCCACGGTCGGCTACGCGATCACCGGTCTGCACTTCACCGCGTCCGACGGATACCGGCTGCATCTGACGCTGGGCTCCTCCGGCTCGTACGGCCTGGATCTCCCCCTCAGCGGCCCCTCCGGCACGGTGACCATTCCGCGCGACAAGATGCTGCCCGGCAAGAGGGATCTCACGTTCACGCTCGCCCGCAAAGGCCAGGCTTCGACCTTTTCCACGCAACACGCGGCACATGTGAATGATGTCGCGATCTACGGCCCCAAATAGTCGTACGTAAAGGGAAGTTCGTGTCCATGCGGGCCGCAAACGTAAACTCCCCGCCATTTTTCCTGTGAGCCCTTTGTGCGACTGTTATGGGCACGCCAAGATCTTCCCGCGCCGGGACACCCCCATATGCCCGTCGCAGGGAGGAGCGGGCATGTTGCCCCCAAGACACCAGCGACGGTTCATAACCTGCACCGTCGTAGCCGCCGCGTTCGGGCTGGTAAGCACCCAGTCGTTCGCCGCATCGGCTGACACGAGACCCCGGCCCTGGCAGGCACGCCACCAGGCCGCGATAGGCCGGGAGCACATCAAGGCGGTGCACGCCGGTCACGGAATATCGGCCTTCGCCGCCGAAGGCGATGACGACGGCGCCGACGAGGCGGAGAACTCCGCCGAGTCCACGGCCCAGTTCACCGAGGCCCGCACCGCGCCCGGTGTGGTCGCACCCGGTGCCTACGGCGCGGCCTGGCAGCAGCTGCAGTCGATGAAACACACCGGCGGCGACTGGGACCACGTCACGAAGAAGGCGTACAACTCGGACGACTCCCGCTACCGGGATGTGAACTCCAACTCCAGCGGCGGCTCGGGCAAGGTGACCGGCCGGATCACCGGCATCGCCGCCGACGACCAGGGATACGTCTACGCGGGCGGCGCCAACGGCGGCGTCTTCCGCTCCACCACCGGCGGCGGGCACTGGAAGCCGATCGCCGACAAGCTGCCCTCCCTGTCGACGGGCACCCTCTCCCTGGACGGTCAGAAGCGGCTCTGGTACGCCACCGGCGAGTCCAACACGGGGGCGACGTCCTTCGTCGGCACGGGCGTGTACGTCCTGAAGGACCCGCAGCACGGCACGTTCCAGCCCGGCGACCGCGTGGGCGGCGCCGAACTGGAGTCCACCGTCATCCACGCGCTGCGCTTCGCCGGCACCAAGGTGTGGGCGGCGACCAGCACCGGCGTGTGGTCGCACTCCACGACCACCCTGTCCGGACCGTGGAAGCACGAGTTCGCCCCGAACCCCGACTATCTGCCGGGTGGTTCGAAGGCGGACGACCCGAGCGCGCCGTACAAGAACATCGCCAACGACATCGCCGTCGACCCGAAGGACCCGAACAAGGTTCTCCTGGCGGTCGGCTGGCGCGGCGGCGACACCTACAACGGCCTGTACGCGCAGGCGAGCGACGGCAGCTGGAAGCCGGCCACCGGTCTCGGTGACCTGCCGACCAGCAGTGCCGACGTCGGCAACGTGACGTTCGGCGCGGCGGCCGACGGTTCGCGTCTGTACGCCATCGACCAGTCGCCGGCGCAGACGGCCGCCAACCCGGACAGCGGGCTCAAGGGCGTGTACGTGTCGAAGAACGGTTCGCCGTTCGGGCCGTGGACGCTGATCGCGGACTACACCAAGCTGAAGGCGTCCGGCTCCGCCCTGCAGGGCGCGGGCTACCAGCCCGGCATCCAGTCCTGGTACAACCAGTTCCTCCAGGTCGACCCGGCCAACGCCGACCACGTCTACCTCGGCCTGGAAGAGGTCTTCGAGACCAAGAACGGCGGGGACAGCTGGATCACCCCGGGCCCGTACTGGAACTTCCCCTTCCCCTGCTGGAGCATCGACCCGGCCAAGCAGACCGGCGACTGCTCGCCCACCACCCACTCCGACCAGCACGCGGTCGCGATCGGCAGCTACAAGGGCAAGAGCTGGGCGTACGTCGGCAACGACGGCGGCATCTACCGCCGCCCGCTCAGCGGCGCGGTCGACTCCGGCGGGCACGCCAAGGACTGGCAGTCGCTGAACGACGGCACGATCGACACGCTGCAGTACTACTCGGTGGGCGTCGGCAAGGACCTCGACAACGGCGGCGTCTCCGTCACCGGCGGCCTGCAGGACAACGGTCAGTCGATCCTGCGCGGCCACGACAAGGTCATGGGCTCCAACTTCGGCGGCGACGGCGGCGACACCATCGCCGACCCCGCCAACGGCTGCAACATCGCCGCCGAGTACGTCTACCTCGACCTGTGGGTGACCCAGAACTGCGGTGTCAACGACGGCTCGTGGACCACCGACCCGTCCAAGGCCACCGAGTACGAGGTCGCCCCGCCGGACAAGGACCTGGGTGGCGCGGGCGCCCGCTTCATCGCCCCGATCACCGCCGATGCCAAGAACACCAGCACCTGGATCGCGGGCGGCCGCCACGTCTGGGTGCAGACGAAGGGCTTCGCGATCCGCTCCGGCAAGGAATGGACCAACGCCTACGACCTCGGCGAGGGCCATGTGGCCACCGCCGTCGCGTCCTCCGGAGGCACGGTCTACGTCGGCTGGTGCGGCCCCTGCAACAACCAGGGCTTCACCCGCGGCATCGCGGTCGGCAACGCCGACGGCACCGGCTGGCACCAGCTGAACCTGCCCGTCGACGGCACCATCCCCAACCGCTACGTCTCCGGCTTCGAGATCGACCCGGCCAACGCCCAGCACGTCTACGTGGCGATCAACGGCTTCTCCCGCCGCTTCACCGAGGGCCCGGGCGCGGGCGTGGGCCACGTCTTCGAGTCCAAGGACGGCGGCGCGAACTGGTCGGACATCTCGGCCAACCTGCCCGACGTCCCGGCCGACACGGTCAAGCTCCTGCCGAACGGCGGCCTCGCCCTCGGTACCGACCTGGCCACCTTCTACCGGCCCGCCGGCGCCACCAAGTGGCAGGTCCTGGGCCACAAACTGCCCACCACGGCCGTGATGCAGCTGCGTCTCGGCCCCGACGGCAAGCTGTACGCCGCCACCCACGGACGCGGCATCTGGTCCTTCGACGTACGGCACCTCAAGGGCCGTAAGGACTGATCCGACGCACTCCGGCATACGGCGGCCGGTGCGCACCCCAAGGCGGGGGCGCACCGGCCGCCGCGCGTCCGGCTCACTGCACCGGATACGCCGCCACACTCAGCCGCAGCGTGAACACCGGCGCGCTCTGCGTACCCCAGGTGATGCTCACCGATCCGGTGCGCGCGGCCCGCACCGTGACCCGGGCGCCGCCGTTGCTGTCCGTGGCGGTCGAGGTCACCAGCGCCAGCATGGGGTTGTTGCTGCGTGGCTGGGGCCAGGAGCCCTGTGCCCGGGGCTTGAGGATCACCGTCACTGTCGTGCCGGATCGCACGCACAGGGTGTGGACGGAGGGATCTCCGAGGCCGTGGGTGATGGTGGCGGATCCCGTGACGCATCCTGGGGGCGCGGGGGCTGTGGGGTGAGGGCTTGGAGCTGGGGTCGACGGCGGGGGCGCCGCCGGCCGCGTCGGGGAGGGCGAGCCGGGGGTGCTCGGTGTGCTGGAGCTGCTCGCTGGGGGCGCGGTCGTGGGCGGGGAGGTAGAAGGGCGCGGCGGTGCCGAGTCCGCCTCCGAGTCACTGCCGCTGCCTCCGCAGGCGGTCAGGAGGCAGGAGAGGGCAACCAGGACGGCCGCGAGCGAGGGCCAGGATCCTCGGTGTCTGCAGTCCTCCATCATCATGACCACTCCCTTTGCGCCATGGGACGTCACTGCGACGTCCTCGGCCGCCGTTCGGTTCCCGTCGTCCCTGGCAGCTTGGCAGGGCCTCAGCGGATACCGGAGCCGAAGGGGATGACGATGTCGGTGAACCGGCCGCTGGTGACCGTGACGGTGACCGGTTAACAGGAGGTGCGTTCCGGCCGGGGGCCGGAACGCACCTCGGACCGGGCTGTGGGGTGATCAGTGCCGCACTGGCAGGGGCATCGACCCAGCGGACCTGTGCGGTGCGGCGACGCTCGCCGCACCACGGGTGCTGGAGGCGACGCTGCCGCCCGTGACGGTCAGCGGGCCGGCGGTGTAGAGGGCCTCGTCGAAGGCTTGGCCGTTGGTCGGGGCCTTGCCGACGGCGAAGGTGGAGACCGCCTTGCCGCCGATGACGGAGGTGGAGAGGTAGTCGCCGACCATGCGGCCCTGGGTGGAGTCGGCGATCTGGGACAGGGACATGGGCCCGGCGACGGTGGTGGGGGTGCTCCAGGTGCTGCCGCCGTTGGCGGAGGAGATGTAGCCGACCTCCAGCTGGCAGGTGGAGGCGGTGCAGTTGGCGGCCGGGTAGAAGTAGTAGTAGAGGCCGATCTTCGCGCTCGTGCCGGAGGTCACCGCGGTCGAGACCGTGGTGGTGGCCGACGAACCGGCGGCCACGCTGGACGAGGCCGGGCTGACGGCGACCGAGAAGTCATTGCTCGCGGTCGAGCCGCAGTTCGGGAGGGTGAAGGAGGCGAGCCGGGTGTGCCAGTTGAAGTTGCCGTTGGCGGGGATGTACTCGTTGGTGTACCAGAAGGTGCAGTCATCCGTCGGGTCCACGGCCATCGAGGAGTAATCGCCCCAGCGGCTGTAGGTGGTCTGCGAACCGCCACCCGTGATCGCGGTGACCTCGCCCTGCGTCATCGAACCGAGCGTGTCCCCGGCCAGCCGTCCGGTGTAGCGGATCGACGGATGCACGGAGGACGAGGACTGCGAGTAGCCTAGGGCGATGTTGCCGACCTTGTCCTCGGCGATCGAGCCCATCCACCGGTAGGCGGAGTCCGGCGCGTAGGTGCCCTGCTGGTAGACAGTCGGGTTGCCGCCCGACAGTCGCAGCTCGTACCAGCGCACGCCCACCGAACTGCCCGCCGTGACCGCATGGTTGACCACCAGCGACTCGTGATCAGCGAAGTTGCGGTAGGCAAGGCGGAACATCAACCGGTCGGACAGCGAGTCGAGTTGCTGGCTGGTGCCGCTCTGCGGGATGCAGGTGCCCGAGCTGCCGCACGCGGTCGTGTACGAGGCGACGGTCAGCGTCGACGGCCCGGTGAAGGTCGAGTTGGACGTGGTCGTCCAGTCGACGTGGAACTTCCAGTACGCCAGCGTCGTGCTCGTCGTGCCCAGTCCCACCATCGGCTCCGGCTCCCCGGACGGAGGCGCGGTCGAGCCGTCGAGGTCGCCGCCGAGCAGGCCGCCGTAGGAGGACGAGGTGGTGAAGCACTGCTGTGCGGCGCTCGCACCGGTGAGCATGGCCGACCGGTTCAGCGCGCACGCCTCGGCGTTCAAGAAGCTGCCGGAGGCGGTGAACATGTTGTAGGTGATGTAGTACGCGTCCGGCCACACCGACAGCTTCGGGTAGTCGGGGAAGTTGGCGTACTGGAACGAGTAGCGGTTGTAGCTGCCGGTCGCGTCGGCGCTGGTGGAGACGGCCACGCACTCGTAGTACGGGCCGGAGGACGAGGAGACGTTCGCGAACTGCGTGACCACCCAGCGGCCGGCCAGGGTGTCCCAGCGGACCACCGCGTCACCGTCGTTGGTGGTCTGGCAGGATCCGCCGAACCCGGACCACAGGGTGCTGGTGTTCGTCGGTGCGAGGACGGTGGCCCCGGACTTGGAGTACACCGCGTAGGCGGTGTTCACGGTCTCGACGATCTGACTGGAGCCGACGGCGGCGTTCGGGTCCGGCGGCACCCCGGTGATGGAGTAGTTGCCGGCGCCGATGCCCTCGAAGTTGGTCCCGGTGGAGGGGGCGGACGGCCCGCCCGGGCTGGACTGGACGACGGGGTCGGGGATGGGCGAGGCGGGCGGGTGCGGCAGGCGCTCCTCGCCGCAGCTCGGTGATGAGGGGCTCGATGTCCTCGACATGGGGCAGGTCGGCAACGAGATGTTCACGCACAGCAGGAGCAGCCCGGCCTACAGCCGCACCCGTCCGTGGCAACGGTCTTCGGGGCTGCGGCTACAGGGGTGGCGCAACACCCCTTGCCTTGCCGGGCGTTGCGGCCTTCCTTCACCGCGATGCCGGCGATGACGAGGGCGGCAATCGGGTCGGCCCAGGACCAACCGAGGATGGCGTTGAGGACCAGCCCGGCCAGGAGCACCGCGGACAGGTAGGTGCACAGCAGGGTCTGCTTGGAGTCCGCGACCGCGCCGGCGGAGCCGAGTTCACGGCCCGCGCGGCGCTGGGCGGCGGACAGGAACGGCATCACGGCCAGCGAGAGGGCGGCGAGCACGATGCCGGTGGGCGAGCGGTCCGCCTCACCGGTGCCGGCCAGTGCGCGGGCGGCGTCGAGGGTGACGTAGGCGGCGAGCGCGAAGAACGACACCGCGATGATCCGCAGCGTCGTCTTCTCCCGGGTTCGCGGACGGCGTGCTCGCGGGCGGAGAACTGCCAGGTGAGCGCCGCGGCGGAGGAGACCTCGATGACCGAGTCCAGGCCGAAGCCGATCAGCGCGGTCGATGACGCCACGGTGCCGGCGGTCAGCGCGACGATGGCCTCGATGGTGTTGTAGGTGATGGTGGCGGCGGCCAGCAGCCGTATCCGGCGGGTGAGTGCCTCTCGGCGGGCCGGGGTCGGTCCGAGGGATATGGACCATCAGCAGCAACCGTCCGAGGCAGCGGCGGGACAGGTCTTGTCCGCCTCCACCGCGACCACGGCGGCCCGCAAGTCGTCCAGGGCGAGACCGAGGCGCTCGTCGGCGAGCTCGTAGCGGGTGCGGCGCCCGTCCCGGACCGTGACGACCAGCCCGCAGTCGCGCAGGCACGCCAGATGGTTGGACAGGCGGGTGCGGGAGACGCCGAGGGCATCGGCGAGGTCGGCCGGATAGGCAGGGGCCTGGCGCAGGGCGAGCAGGATCCGGCAGCGGATCGGGTCGGCGAGCGCGCGCCCGAAGCGGGCCAGCACGTCGACGTCTGAAGCAACGGTCAGCACATCCGCGACAGTACACAGATGCCTGAATTCAGGAAGCCATGAACTTTGTCGGGACGGGCTTCGGCCTACGCTTCGCTTCATGAGCGCGAGAGGATGATGTCTGTGACGGATGACGGGCAGGATCTGGCCGACGCCCAGCGGGAGCACTGGCAGGGCACCTACACCGCTCACCCCGGCATGTACGGGGCCGAGCCGTCCGCCCCGGCTGTCCATGCCGCCGCGGTCTTCCGTGCCGCCGACGCCCGGGAGGTGCTCGAACTCGGCGCCGGGCACGGCCGGGACGCGCTGTACTTCGCTCGCGAGGGCTTCACCGTCCAGGCCACCGACTTCTCGGTCGCGGGCCTGGAGCAGCTGCGCGCCGCCGCCCGGCAGCAAGGTGTCGCCGAACGGGTGACCACCGCGGTGCAGGACGTGCGGGACCCGCTGAGTCTGCCGGACGCCTCCGTGGACGCGGTCTTCGCGCACATGCTGCTGTGCATGGCCCTGTCCACGAAGGAGATCCACGCGCTGGTCGCCGAGGTGCGCCGCGTGCTGCGGCCCGGCGGTACGTTCGTCTACACCGTCCGGCACACCGGCGACGCCCACTACGGTGCGGGCACCGCCCGCGGGGACGACATCTTCGAACACGGCGGCTTCGCCGTGCACTTCTTCGACCGCGAACTCGTCGACGCACTCGCCGACGGCTGGATCCTGAACGAGGTCCACGCCTTCGAGGAGGGCGACCTGCCGCGACGGTTGTGGCGCGTCACCCAGTCCTTGCCCCGTTAGCGCTCAGTCGGCCGGCACCGGCCGTGGCCGGTCCGGCAGCCGCCGCCGTATCAGCCCTGGCAGCCGCACCCGGAGGCACTCTTGGCCTCGGTGACGGTCAGGGCGGGGTCGGCGGACGTCTCGGCCGGGGTGCAGCAGCCGTTCACCCCGCAGCAGGCATCGCCCGTCTCCGACTCCGTCGCCTCGGGCCGGCCGGCTGCGGTCACGGGCTTGACGGCGCGGACGACGGCGGAGTGCATGCCGTCGGCGACGGCGTGCGTAGGGGTGATCGAGATGTCGGTGAACCCCGCGGTCTGAAGGCCCTTCCGGTACTCGGCGAAGGACAGCGCGCCCGCGATGCAGCCGACGTAGTCGCCCCTCTCGGCGCGCTGTTCGGCGCTGAGGGTGTCGTCGGCGACGACGTCCGAGACACCGATGCGGCCGCCGGGCTTGAGGACGCGGAAGGCTTCGGCGAACACGGCGGGCTTGTCGGTGGACAGGTTGATGACGCAGTTGGAGATGACGACGTCGATCGTGTCCGCGGGCAGCGGGACGGCTTCGATGGTGCCCTTGAGGAACTCGACGTTCGTGGCTCCCGCCTTCGCCGCGTTGGCCAGGGCGAGGGAGAGCATCTCATCGGTCATGTCCAGCCCGTACGCCTTGCCGGTCGGGCCGACGCGGCGGGCGGAGAGCAGGACGTCGATGCCGCCGCCGGAGCCGAGGTCCAGGACGCGCTCCCCTTCTCGGAGTTCGGCAACGGCCGTGGGGTTGCCGCAGCCGAGCGAGGCGGCGACGGCCTCGGCGGGCAGAGTGTCGCGCTCGTCGGCGGCGTACAGGGTGGAGCCGAAGTTCTCGTCGACCTCGACCGGCTGCGGTCCGCAACAGGCGGCGGTGCCCTCGGTGACCTTCACGGCCGCGGCCGCGTAGCGCTGGCGGACGGTTTCGCGCAGGTCGGTGGACTGCTCGTTCATCACTTCACTCCTGGGTGACTGGGCATTCGGTGCCCGGAACGGCCTGTATTGAAGTTCGTTGATGCAACCTTGCGCCTTGGATCGAAAAACGTCAACATAGAGGCATGTCGAAACAAGAGCTTGAGGTGATCGGCCAGGACACCGCCTGCTGCCCGGGGCTGGCGTCCGCACCGCTGGACGAGGACCAGGCGGCCGAGCTGGCGAAGGTGTTCAAGGCCCTGGGTGACCCGGTCCGGCTGCGCCTGCTGTCGATGATCGCCTCACGCGGCGAGGGCGGCGAGGTCTGCGTCTGCGAGCTGACCCCGGCCTTCGACCTGTCCCAGCCGACGATCTCCCACCACCTCAAGCTCCTGCGCCAGGCCGGTCTCATCGACTGCGAGCGCCGTGGCACGTGGGTGTACTACTGGGTGCTGCCGGCGGCTCTCGACCGGCTCGCCGTGTTCCTGAAGGCCCCGACCGCGGTCGAGGCGCTCGCGTGAGCGCCTCGCTGGGGCGCCGTGCCGTGGCCGAGGCCATGGGCTCGGCGGCGCTCGTCGCGGTGGTGGTCGGCTCCGGCATCCAGGCCACCGACCTGTCCCGGGACGTCGGCGTCCAATTGCTCGCCAACTCGCTGGCCACCGTGTTCGGCCTGGGCGTGCTCATCGTGCTGCTCGGGCCCGTCTCCGGGGCTCACTTCAACCCGGTCGTGACCCTTGCGGCCTGGTTCACCGGCCGCCGCGATGGTGAGGGTCTCACGGCCCAGGAGGTGGCCGCGTACGTTCTGGCTCAGATCGCGGGAGCGACAGCGGGTGCGGTCCTGGCCGACGCCATGTTCGGCAGGCCGCTGGTGCGGTGGTCGACGCACGACCGCTCGGCCGGCCACCTCCTGCTGGGCGAGACCGTGGCCACTGCCGGCCTAGTCCTCCTGATCTTCGGGCTGGCCCGTGTCGGCCGTGCCCATGTCGCCCCGGTCGCAGTGGCGTCGTACATCGGGGCGGCGTACTGGTTCACGTCCTCCACGTCGTTCGCGAACCCGGCGGTGACGATCGGCCGTGCCTTCACGGACACGTTCGCCGGCATCGCACCTGCATCGGTCGCTCCTTTCATAGCGGCCCAGGTGGTAGGCGCTGTACTCGGACTGGCCCTCGTGGCGGCAGTCTTCGGGCGCCCGGCTCCCGCACAGACCGGTACCTCCGCCCTGCACGCCGAGCCCGAACTCGCCGCCCCCACCCTTCCCTGACCCACCGCCCAGGAAGACGCCACCATGAGCAGCACTCCCACCGCCGACCGGCCCTCCGTCCTCTTCGTCTGCGTCCACAACGCCGGCCGCTCCCAGATGGCCGCCGCTTTCCTCACGCACCTCGCCGGCGACGCGGTGGAGGTCCGCTCGGCCGGCTCGGCCCCTGCCGACACGGTCAACCCGGCTGTCGTCGAGGCGATGAGCGAGGTCGGCATCGACATCTCCGCCGAGACCCCGAAGATCCTCACCGTCGAGGCCGTCCAGGCGTCGGACGTCGTGATCACCATGGGGTGCGGGGACACGTGCCCGGTCTTCCCCGGCAAGACCTACCTGGACTGGAAGTTGGACGACCCCGCAGGGCAGGGCGTCGACGCCGTACGTCCCATCCGCAACGAGATCGAGGACCGCATCCGCGGCCTGCTCACCGACCTCGGCGTGCAGCCCTGTGCATGACAGCCGCGACGTGTTGGCCGGGCATCGTGAACTGCTGCCTTGCGTAAGCGACTTCGCACGTACGACGCGGCATGGTGCCGCAGGTCACACAAAATGCGTCTCGCAATGACACCCGGGAGTCGAGTGGCCCCAAGGGGCCCCTGTATGCCCCTGAACTGGCTGCTTCACCTCGGCTTAGGGCGCACGGGGCGCACCACCCTCGAATTGGTCTAGGCAACAACAAACCCCAGGCCACTGACCTGGGGTTTCATCCTGGAGCGGGTGACGAGAATCGAACTCGCGCTCTCAGCTTGGGAAGCGACGGCGCTTGGGCGGGTTCATGGGCCCTGACCAGCGCAGATACCTGGTCCTTGAGGTGGTCATGTGGGACCGATCGCACCGCTGTTGACCGTGGTTTACCGGTCTTATGGGCACGCTATGGGCACGCCGTCGACTTGGAGGCGCGGGGAGCGCTTCTCACGGGCTGACGGAAGGCCGGCTTCCGGACACGAGCCCCGGTCGGCAAGGTGCCGTTGCAGGAGGACATGGAAGCACCGGTGCCCCGGTCGTGCGTGGCGGGTCAAGAGTGGTCGCCGCGGCGGTGGCCACCTCGTAGAGCACGGGTGCCATGTCAGGCGCACACACTGGCTCGAAAACGAAGCAGCGCCCGACCCGGCCGAAGCCGACTCAGATGCTGTGTAGTAGGTGAGAGCGCGTTTACGTCCCTCGCCACCGAGGCCCTCTGGGACTCGAACCCACAACCAATGGATTAAAAGTCCTGGCCAAAGCTTGCCGGGTGGTTCCGGACGGTCCTTCGGTGTCCGGAACCACCAGGTCAGAACACATTTGCCGTAGGGGCTGATCCACCTACGGATGGGCTGTGCCACACCGTCCGCTCACGCATCGCTCACGCAGAAAGAGCTGCTGACCAGGTGTTTCGGTCCTGGCGCTGCCTCGCCGTGAGGCTGGTTGCTCGTGCCGATCGGCGAAACGTTCCTGGACCGCGAGCGGTCCAGACCGTGCGTTCACCAGTGGCCACGCGGGAGGACTTTCTCACAGCCGGGTGTCATTTCCGTCTGTCGGACAGCTGTGAGCCGACTGAGAGGCCACTGCTATGCACGACCGGTTTCTTGATGGCACCGGGGCGAACGGCCCCCGGGTGAAAAACCGGAACTAGCGAAGGAGACGTCTTGTCCTCCTCTCTTGACACGGCGTCCGCGTCCGACGCGGAACGCCGTACGAAGCGCCCCCGGCTCCGGGGCCGCCGCCGGATCCTGACCGTCGCGAGCGTGGTGCTCGCCCTGATGGGCGGTGTGATCGCCGAAGCCGGCACCGCGTCCGCGCAGCCGCCGGCGGCCCAATGCCCCGCAGCCTGCTACGCCGGCCCGCCCGCCGGCGTGCAGCAGGTGGACTGGGACGACGCGAACATAGCGGCGACGTGGTGGGCCAACAACAACATCGACTTCTCCCGGGTCGTCAGGTCCGGCTGGTCGCGCTACTACCGCATCGATGGGGCCCAGGGACATGGATGGCCCGACGCGTTCTGGGGCCGTAACTGGTACGGGTTTTACGAGCCCGGCGTAGGACGTGACCAGTTCATCTACTACGGCGGCACGTTCAACGACAACGCCGGAGTGATCACCAGGGCCGAAATCAACCATGGCGTCTCGAGCAACGACGCCTGGCAGAGCTCGCAGGTCCACGGGAACTCTCCCTACGTGGAGTACGACATCGACTACTACGGCAGTGCGGGTGCGTCGCGTAACGCGAGGCGGCTCGTGCGCAACACAAGGTCCGGCAACGTCTACGCCACGTTCGACCACTACAACTCGTTCTACTACCTGGGCCGCTTCTAGGCACGTGGAAGCCGACCGGGCCGGGGTGGTGCCACAGACAGGTGAATCCGTCCGTGACATCACCCCGGTGGTCATGAAGGAAATGAAGGGGACGATCAAATTGACCTCCACGACTGCCTGGCTCCGCCCGCTGACGCAGGCGGCAGCCGACATCACGACACTGGGTACCGTGCGCGGCTCCCGTTGCCGTACCAGCCGGGACCTTTTCACCGAATGGGCGACCGAACTCGGCTTCCCGGACTATTTCGGCCGGAACTGGGACGCCTTCAATGACTGTCTCGGTGAAGCGGTGGTGAGAGCGTCCGCCGAGAGTGCCACCTCGGAGGGGGAGAGAGCGCCACTGGCGGTGATCGTCCAGGAGGCGGACGAGCTCCTCGCGGACGAGCCCGCGAGCGCACTGTCGGTCTTTCTGACCATCCTGGCCCAAACCGCTGGTGAAGACAGCTCAAGGCCCACGTTGTCACTGCTCCTGGACGCAACCCCGGACCATCTGTCTCGCGTGACCGAACGCATGACGGAAGCAGGCTACCCCCCGCTTCTGAGTGGCCATCAGTTTTAGGCGGATCGCCCTGCATGCCCCAATAGGTACCTCGCCAGGTGGGTGTGGTCTCGTCCGCGATGCGCTTGGCGAGGTTGTCGATCGAGGCTACTGGCCGAGGTGGCCGCCGACGTTCCCGCGCGGCAGGAGGTGCACGGCTCCCGTTGCCGTCCGAGGCAGGGCCTGTTCATCGAACGAGCCCGCCGTGCTCAGCTTCCCGGGGCACTTCGGGCCCTGCTGGGTCGCCTTCTCCGACTGCCTCCGGCACACCCCGTCGCGAGCGGACCCGGCGCAGCCGCCACGATCGGGAGGCTGGCCGCGCCGGTGACGGTCATCGTCCGGGAGGCCGGCGACCTGTTCGCCGACGGGCCGGACACCGCCTTGGCCCCCCTCGTGTCCATCCTCGGCGACTTCGCCGACGAACCACGTCGGCTGCTCGTCCTGGGCGACACGCCTGACCGGCTGTCCCACCTGGGCCGGCGCATGGCGGCGACAGGGTGATGACGGCCGCTCCCTCGGCTCAGGCGCGTAGCTTGTAGCCGAAGCCGCGGACCGTTTCGATGCGGTCGCGGCCGATCTTGGTACGCAGCCGCATCACCTGGACGTCCACGACGTGTGTGTCGCCGGACCAGGCGCAGCCCCAGACCCGCTCCAGGAGGATGGCGCGGGTGAGGACGGTGCCGGGCGAGGCGGCGAACTCCCGCAGCAGCTTCAGCTCGGTGGTGGTCAGGTGGACGGGTTCTCCGTCCTTGTACACCTCAAGTGACTCCGGGCAGTACACAAGGTCCCCGAACCGGCTCGTACGAGTGTCGCGCCGTCGGCCCGCGGGGGCCGTGCGTCGCAGCACGGCGCGCACGCGGGCGAGCAGGACCGTTCCGTCGAAGGGCTTGGCCAGGCAGTCGTCGGCGCCCGCCTCCAGGCCCCTGACCACGTCCGCCGGGTCGTCGCGGTCCGAGAGGAGCAGAACGGGCACCTCGGACTCCTCGCGGATCCGCCCGGCCAGGCTCACCCCGTCCAGGCCCGGCAGCCGGCCCGCGAGCACGGCCACGTCCGGTGTCTGCTGACGGAACAGGGTGAGCCCTGTCACGCCGTCGGCGGCGCTACGCACCCGGTAGCCGCACTCCTCAAGGACGAGCCGGGTATTCTCCCTGGCCGTGGGGTCGCCGTCGACCAGCAGTACGTCGTATGCGCGGGGTCCCTCGGCGGGTGACGCAGGCTCGGTGTCCGCGGTGGTAGGCGCATGTCGGAGGCGCACAGTGCTCGGCGCAGTCTCCTTGAGGTCGATGTCACCGTCGCCGTCGATGTCAGCGCCGGGACCGGGATCACCGTGGGTGCCGATATCGCTTTGGGCACCGCTCTCAGCGTCGGTGTCGGTGCCACTGTCGCTTTCGGTGCCGGTGTCGTACGCGGTGTCCCTGCCGCATTCGGGCCCGGCACCGGAATCCGTGTCGAGGGCGAGGGCGAAGTCGACGGCGTGTGCGCGGGTGCGGTGTGTGCCGCCTTCGGCGAACGCCTGCCGGTACGACGCCTCGCCGAGCGCAGCGATCGCGGCTTGCTCGCAGCGGGCGTGCCACTCGGCCATCTGCGGTCCGAACGCGCAGATCGAGCTGCCAGCGTCGTGCCACAGGGCATCCGCCAGACCGAGCAGCCGGGCGGCCCGCTCGTGAGCGCCGCCGGCGGCGGTGGCCCAGGCGAGCAGTTCCAGCATCCTCCCGACCATCGCGTAGTCGTTGAAGCCACGCATGCCTTCCAGCGCGGACCTGACCAGGGTCTCGGTCGTCTCGCGGTCACCACGGGCCCAGGCGTCGTAGCCCAGGGCCATCAGCACCAGGGCCCGGCCCCACCGATCCCCGCTCGCCCGGGCGGCGGCGGTGAACCCCGCACCGGTCTGTGCGGCCCGAGGGTCACCGAAATGCGCCTGGCTAAAGGCCAGCGCGAGCCGCCAGGATGCCGCCTCGCACTCGTCACCCAGCGCTGTCATGGCGGCCAGGGCCTCCTCGTACCGGCAGATGCTGTCCCTGGGCCGCCCCTGGTTCTGCGCGGACACCCCGCGCAGGCCCGACGCCTGGATCCGCACCCACGGGTCCCCCAGCCACTCGCCGAGCGCGTCGGCCTCGTCCAGCCAGCGGTCGGCTGTCGCCAGGTCGCCCTGCGTCTGCGCCGCCCAGACGGCGACCAGCAGCGCGCGGGCGCGCTCCGGGCCGGGCTCGGGCGCCGCCGCGAGCACCCGCTCGAACTGGCGGCGCCCCTCACTGAGGAACCCGCCCGCGCACCAGTGCCAGCGCAGGGCGGCGACCAGCGCCAGCCGGGACCGCGGGTCACCCTCGTAGTCGAGGGCGGCCAGCAGATTGGGGTGCTCCACACGCAGCCGGGCGAGGTTCTCCACCTGGTCGGGGCCGTACCAGTTCCGGTCGATGCGGTGAGCGAGGGCCAGGTAGAAGTCGCGGTGGCGTCGGCGCAGTTCGTCCTGTTCGCCGGAGTCCGCGAGCCGCTCCCGGCCGTAGTCCCGGATGCTCTCCAGCAGCCGGTAACGCCGCTGACCACTCGCCTCGCAGGTCAGGACGACCGACTGGGCGACCAGCCGGTCCAGGAGGTCCAGCACCTCGGCCTCGGCGATCCCTTCCCCGGAGCAGACGCCTTCGGCGGCCTCCAGGCTGAACCCGCCGGCGAAGACGGTCAGGCGGTTCCACAGCAGCCGCTCGGCCGGGGCGCACAGCTCGTAGCTCCAGTCGATCATCCCGCGCAGCGTGCGCTGATGGGCCGGTGCCGTCCGGCTGCCGCCGGTGAGCAGGGCGAAGCGGTTCTCCAGCCGGTCCGTCAGCTGTCCTACGGTGAGCGTGCGCAGCCGGGAGGCGGCCAGCTCGATCGCCAGCGGGAGCCCGTCCAGATCCGCGCACAGGCGCGCGAGGGCGGCGTGCCCGGCCTCGTCTCCGTGGAACCGCTCCCGCACCGCGCCGGCCCGGTCCCGCAGCAGTTCCACCGCCTCGTCCTGCGCGAGCGGCGCGAGGGCGAAGACATGCTCGCCCGTGACACCCAGGGTGTGGCGGCTCGTGGCGAGGATGCGCAGCCCGGGAGCAGCCGACAGGAGGGATCCGGCCAGCTCGGCGCACGCCTCGACCAAGTGCTCGCAGTTGTCCAGCACCAGCAGCGCGCGCCGCCCGGCCAGATAACCCGCGAGCTGGTCCAGGAAGGGCAGCGCCCCGAGGTCCGGCACCCGCAGCGTGCCCGCCGCCGTGGCCGCCACCGCCGACGGGTCGGTCACCGGGGCCAGGTCCACCAGCCACACCCCGTCCGCGAACTCCTCTCGGCACGCGGCCGCCACCTCCAGCGCCAGCCGCGTCTTGCCCACACCGCCCATGCCCGCGAGCGTCACCAGCCGCCGCGTGCCCAGAAGGCGCCGGATCTCAGCGGTCTCCTCCCGCCTGCCCACAAAGCTCGTGATGGCGGCGGGCAGGTTCCCGCACCCTGCGATCACCTTGGTCATGCTTTCCCCGTCTCCCCCGTACCATGATCGAAAATTTCCAGGAGTTCTTGCCGATTCCTTACGGTCGACCTCATGGTCGGATCGTGGTCAGCCGTATGAAGGACTTGGGCCGCTCAGGATTTACGAGGCGGGTTTCTACTGCGTGAACAAGCACGGTCCCGCCACAAGCCGAATGCGGCGCCCACCCCCGCCCTGACCTGCACCGACAAAGGCGGCGGCAGTCTTGCGTGGCATATCTCACAAACCCGACGCAAAGGACGTTGTCGCCTTGCAACCAGTCACAGCCGTCACGCGACCCGTCGGCCTTTGATCAATGAACCGAGCCCTCCCTTGAAATCACTCGTCTCAATTGTCAGGCGCCGAGAATTGATTGGCGACATGAATCGTGCCAGTGATCAATCGCCTGGTCCTGTTCGGGCTGCGGTCCGACAGGGCGCGCGCCCTGTCGGACCGGCGTTGGGACTCCGGCCTGGTGCAGGCGCGGTCCGGTCAGGGAGGCTCCGCCATCCTGGTTCTTGTTGGTCGGTGGGTCCGGTGTCGTCTCGGTGGGGTGCTCGTGCCGGTCAGGACTGAGATCGATTGAACGGGATCTTCCGTCAGGGGGTCTTCTGCTCTGCCCGCTGCGGGCCTTGGTTTGCTGCGTAGCTTCTACGCGGGAGCGTTCTGCATCGTGGAAACGTTGACGTGGACGGTCGAGCGGCGGGTGCGGCTGGCAGAACCCGCCGATCTGTTGCGCAAGGAACCGGCCGAGAAAACGAAGCAGAGACGGCCGGGATCAGCTTTGTTCGGCCCTTTGACAGCGGTCTACGCGGTTGTCGTCGCACGCGGAGCGGCGCCCGTCCCGGGTCCCGGAAAGCGCGATCGCCGAGTACGTCGAGGCGCGCACCGTCGAGCCGGTCCGCCGTGTCCGTACCCGCTACGGGAAGGCGGCCTGATGGCGGGACGCAAGCCGCACCGGCGGCGCGAGTTCGGCACGGTACGCAAGCTCGCCTCCGGCCGGTGGCAGGCCCGCTATATCGGCCCGGACGGCCAGCGGTACACCGCCCCGGAGACGTTCGAGACCAGGTCCGGCGCCCAGGACTGGCTCAACCTCGTCCGCGCCGACACCGAGCGCAACGTCTGGCGCGATCCGGATGCCGGTGCGGTCAACTTCGAGAAGTACGCACTCCGTTGGATGGAGGAGCGCGGCCTGGCCCTCACCACCGTCGACCGCTACGACGGCCTGCTGCGCCTGCACCTCCTGCCGACCTTCGGCGGCAAGGACCTGGACGAGATCACTCCGCCCTCCGTCCGCACATGGCGCGCCGAGCGTTTGAAGGCGACCGGCGCCACCACGGTCGCCAAGTCGTACCGCCTGCTGAAGGGCATCTTGCAGACGGCGGTCGACGACGATCTCCTGCGCAGCAACCCGTGCCGTATCAAGGGCGCAGGCAAGGAGGAGGCCGACGAACGCCCCACCGCCACGGTCGAGCAGGTCTTCGACCTCGTCGGCGCCATGGGCCCACGCTGGCGCCTGATGGTCCTGCTCGGCGCCTTAGCCTCCCTCCGCCCGGAGGAGCTGGCCGAACTGCGCCGTCATAGTGTCGATATCGACGAATGTGCGCTGCGCGTCACGCACGCGTCCCCCGAGCTGACGAACGGTAGTCGGGTCACCGGCGACCCCAAGACCCGTGCGGGCAAACGCACGGTCTACCTGCCCGACTTCCTGCTCCCGGACTGCGCCGCCACCTCCAGTGGTTCGCCGAGAAGGGACCGGACGGCCTCCTCTTCGTCGGCGAGAAAGGCGCCCCCTTCCGCCGCTCGACCTTCGGCCGCAAGTGGCGCAAGGCGAGGACCAAGGTCGGCATAGCGGACAACTTCCGCTTCTACGACCTTCGGCACACCGGCAACACGCTGGCCGCCGACACCGGCGCCAAGCTGAAGGACCTCATGGTCCACGCGGGCCAATCCTCGGAACGGGCCCAGCTGATCTACCAGCACTCGACGGTGAAGCACCAGCGGAAACTCGCGCAGGGCATCGACACCGAGGTGCGCGAGCAGCTACGTGGATTGCAGAGGAGCAGCGCCAGCCCCGCGAGGCGTAGCCGTTCATCGCTTCGGGGCTGGGGCTCTGGCCGGCGGCAGCCAGTTGCCCCTGCCCCGGATATCTACTGGTTCCGTTGGGAGGGACGCTCGTCCTGCTGCTGGAGGGCTTCGGCTCGGTGACCCTGAAGCCGAAAGGGGGCCTCATCAGGATGTCCGCGCAGTCTTGCGGACCGCCACGCGGCATCGAATGTCAGCGGAGTCCGGCTTCGCCGTATCGCCCGGCGGGCATGCCAGCTGGTACGGGGGGACAGGAGCACGCGGAGTATGGTCAGCCGGATCTCCCTTCCCCGGCTCACTCCGGCCGCTCCGAGCTCCGCTGGCCCGGCTCCGTGGGCAGTTGTGCGGCGAGTTCCTTTTCCCCGTACTCCAGGAACAGCGCGTGCAGGGTGCGCAGGAGGTCGCCTGCGTCCTTGTCGCTCAGCTTGCTCAGGAACGTATGCAAGATTTGAGCTACGGCCACCCACTGCGTTTGCGGGTGCCACTGCTGTACGTCCCGCACGATCTGATCGGCATCGACGCCCGGCGGCAGGTACCCGTGGTGCGCGGTCTGCTCCAGCAACAGGTACAGGCGGGCCGTGGCCGGGGTCCGCAGAATTTCGTCCTGCATGAACCGGATACGTGCTGAAGTTTGCTGGCGTGCGAGTTCTTCCAGTGTCTCCTCACGCCGGAGTTGAGCGAGGCGCTCAGCGATGGTTCGAGCGTGATCGTCGACACGGAGGGTGACCTGCGCCCACAGGATCTCGATGCTGTCGGTGCACCACGGAAGGAGGCGCCTGAGTTCGTGGTTGATGTCCTGTTCCGTAGCTTCCCAGCGCAAGACACTGCGCTGGGAAGCAAAACTCTCCGCGACGCGCCGTACTGCCCGTCCGGCATCTTCGTAGGCCGTGGTGCTGCCCGGCCCGTCTTCCTGGCGTCGCCACTCGACTCGGATGGTGGCGTCGAACGTGAGGCCGGGTTCGTTGCTGTCGAGGAGGTCGCGGAATTCTCGCACCCAGTTGGCCTGCGCGATGCCCTCACTGCGCGAGGAGCCTTTGCGCATCAGCGGTCTCACGCGGTCTCCGTGGAACGGCCGACGACACGAGGGTGGTACCTGGCGACGGCCCGGCTCCGGTCATGGAAGAGGAGGTCGGCCAGTTCATGTCGGAGCTGTACGCGTGTGGCGTCGGCGTCTGGTGCCGGATAGGGCTGCCAGGCGTACAGCAGGTCGTTCAGGCGGTTCCGGAGTCTGCGGGCAAGGTCCGGGTCTGATGTGGTCAGGGCTCCCCTGAAGACGCTGAATACCAGGGGGCGCAGGCTCGGATGCTGGTGGGCGGCGTCCATCCAGAGGCGGAGCGCTTCCGCAGGCTCCGTGTCGTCGTCCGTGGAGGTCAGCAACGCACTCCAGCCGATACACAGGTCTTTGAGAGCGGGGCGGAACTCGTCCTCCTCGCCACCGCTCTGGAGCAGTACCGGTTCGGGGACGGTTTCGCAGTCTTGGTCGGCCGTCAGAGTGGCCAAGGCCGCGAAGGAGCGGCGGCCCGAGATGAGACGGTCCGCGCCGGGAGCGCACCAGTCGATGATTGAGTTGAACAGGGCCTCGCGGGCAGTGGGGTCAGCCCAGATGGTGCGGACCGCGGCATGCAGCGACTTCTGCACTCTGCCGTCCTCCGAGCCTGCTGCGTATCCCAGGCGCAGCAGCGCCTTGGTGGTGTAGCGGCGACCGAACTCGCCGGCACACACATCGACGGCCAGTCTCGGCAGTGCCGCGTCCTCCCTGTTCTTGGACCAGCGCAACAGCAGCTCGTGGATGAACCGCCCCATGGTCGGATGAAGGGCGGCAGCGGATATCAGATCCGTGGCTGCCTTCCACAGGACTGGTTCCCGCTGCCAGGCTGAGATGATCCTTTCAAGGGGAGCTGGTTTCCTGTGGCGCGTGGCCCAGCGCACAGCGAAAGCGCCGACCCGGTTCGCCAGGAGCAGCCGGTCGTCCGTCGTGAACGACTCCAGGAACTCATTGGTGTTTTTCGTCTTGGTCGTCGGTACGTCGGCCATCCATGCCAGGAAGGTCTTCCGGGCTGCTGGTCGGTCGATCCAGAAGTAGCTGAGGACGGCGTCGTCCCATCCTGGTCGCCCGAAATCGAGGGTGTCGTCCGTCGGGTGGAGTGCGGCCTCGATCTCGTCCACCAGCTCGACGACGCCTGGCGCGACCTGTCCTTTCAGTGAGACCGGCGTCTTGAAGTGGCCGCAGAGCTCAGCTGTCTTCACGTACACATGCGCGACGGTCGCGCTCCGGAAGAGGGCGGCGACCAGCAGGAAGTTCCTCTGGAAGTCGGTCCTGCCCGGCTTCTTGTGCCACTTGAGCAATTCCTCTCGCCAGTCGGTGCGTGCCTTGACGACACTCAGCACCCTGGCGTTGAAGCCGTCCGGGTCTGCTTCGACCTGCTCCTTGGCCGCGGACTGCTCCGCCAAGTGGATGTGTTTGGTCTGCTCGGCCTTGAGGATGAGGCCGACGGTCTGGAGAACGTCGGCGGGTGGCTGTCCGGCCAGCAGTTCCCGAATGCGCCCGTCGGTGAGCCAGCGCGTGGTGTCGAACCCGGGCGCCTCGGCCGAGAGCCAGGCACGAGCCACCTTCACGGGGTCCGGCTTGCCCAGTTCGGGAACAACTCCTCTCGGGGCGCCCCCGCTGATGCGCTGCCACTGCTCCTGTGTGGTCAGGACGATCAGCCGCGAGGAGCGGTTCTTCAACGACTGCTGGATGTCGTGGAGCAGCGCCCCGAAGTCGCTGCTGACCGCCACGGTGTCGTCCTCGTCGGCCGGGAGATCCAGCAAGTAGCCGGCGTTCTGCTCACGAGGGAGACGCCGCAGGGGAAACCGTGCGGTGCCGCCGAAACTCAAGGGCCCCACTCGAGCCCCGGTACGCAGATGCAGATCAGCCAGGAGGGCGTGGGCGGTGAACGTCCGGCCCGCACCCGGCTCCCGGGGTAAGACCAGCACTGCGCCCGGCTCCTCAAGCGCTTTGTACGCCGTCTGGTAACCGACCGGCTCGGCGAACACTGCGCGGACGGTCTCCAGGTAGCGGCGGGGCAGCTCCGAGTGCTCCAGCAACTGGCCCAGGACCGCAGTGAGCTTCACCGCCGTCATCTCACCGAAGTTGAACAGGGCCTCCTGCCGCAGCTCTGCGACCGCCGCCCGCAGCACCCGCTGGGCCTCAAGTACGCCGGCATCATCGTCATGGTTGCCCGGCCCGGTGCGGGCAGCCATACCATTCGCTCGGGCTTCGGAAGGAGGGCCGTCCAAGTTTTCGCCGGACCGCTGGTCTTCAAGTCCGTTTCGTAACTGTGAGTCGGTGTTCGCGCCGTCGTCGGCATCGTCCCGTCCGGCTTGCTCGTCCCATGATCCGTAAGAGGCTCTGTTGGAGCGGTCGACTCGGTCTCCGTCTCCGGTGCGGCTGGCATTGGCGCGGTCGAAAGGATTTCCGGGCACGACGGATTCCATGTTCGTTCTCCCCGTTGGTGATCGTGCGGCTTGAGATCGCCACGTAGGCAGCGACGTGTGAAATGCGTGATCAGAGAAGGTCGTCGACCTCGACGCTGGTCATTTCTCCCCCCGGATGGACGACCTCTGCCGTGTGGAGGATGTCGGGGTTCGCGTCGCTGGATACCCGGCGCGCTTTCAACGCGCGCGAGACGCCGTGTACGTCTCGGGCCCTGTTGACGATGCGCATACCGCTTGTGGGCCGCTGCTCTTCGCCGACGAAAGTGATGCGACGTCCGTACACGTCTTCAAGGAGGGTGCGCAGCCTGCCCAGCGTGCGGCGCAACCGCTCTTCCTGCTCCTGGACCAGGTGCTCGTTCTCGGCGTACAACCCGAGCACCTCCATCAACGTCTCCAGCCGTTCCGCCCGCTCGTCAGTCACCTCGTCCGGGTCGAAGTCCAGTGCGTGGCCAGGATCTCCGACCACCACTTCCGGGACCTCCTCCGGCGGGAGCGGCTCACTTGCCTCACTGCGCTGCGCACGGCAGTCGAGAACAACCTCGGCACGGCGGTAGAGGAACCCCATGGCCTGGGTGAGAGCCGACGCGGCCAATGCGGGAAATGCCAACGCATCACTCATTGCAGCCCCCTGTGTCGCCCTGTCACACCGGTACGTCACGGTGCGCATGCATTCACCTACAGGATGCGATGGGCGTGGGCGACAAAGTCGGCTATTGACCGGAGATGGCGCGAAATGAACTTTCAGTCCGCAATCCGGGGACCCGTTGTGTCGTAAGTTCCGGATTCAACGGTTGAATGTGTCGCAACCTGCCTCTTTGTTCACTGTTGGTTGCTCCGGTAGCCGGAGTGTGACTGCCAGCACCTCCCGGGGAGGCTCGCCGTTGTTGGCAGGGGGGTGCGGCCGAAACGGGTGCGTTGGATGGCCGGTCGCCCGAGCTACGGAACTGACGCTTTGCGTATGCCACTTCAATTGCAAAGTCCGGATAGTGGCGCAGGCCGCAAGAAATGCGTCGCGCCATTCAAGACAAATTGCTGACACTCTGCCAGGAAAGGGCCTCCGGGGCCCGCCCTGGGGGCGCGTTCGTGCCACTTAGGGCACGCAGAGGGCACGCCACCCCCAAATTGGTCTAGACAACAAACAAACCCCAGGCCACTGACCTGGGGTTTCATCATGGAGCGGGTGACGAGAATCGAACTCGCGCTCTCAGCTTGGGAAGCTGATGTTCTACCATTAAACTACACCCGCGTAAGACGCCGACCGGAGTCGGTGTCCGAACGCATCGTCACCTTACCTCATCCCCGGCCCCCGGCGCTGAAGCCGTGGGGCCCGTGTGCGTTTCGGGGGGCGATGAGGCTGCGGGGGGCCGGAGTTGGGGCGTACGGTGGAGGGGTGGGTGAGGGGCCGGGGGAGGTCGGAGAGCCCCCTGGAGAGTCGTTCCTTTGATCCCGTAATGTGGCATTTGTCGTCAGGTGATCAGTAGCCGGACGCGGCTCTTGGGGAAGGGACTCTTGGACTTGATGGAGCGCACCGTCGTCCGTTGTGCCGATGGGCACGTGTTCAGCACCGCTTCGTTCCCGATGCAGCAGGCCGAGCGGCTCGGCCCCGGCAGGCTCCTCCGGTGCCCACGGTGTGCCCGGCTCCGCAGTGTGGTGCCGGTCAGTCTGGAGAGGCAGAAGTAACAGGGGCGGGGCAGAGCGGTAGCGGGCGCGCGGGTGGCTGGATTGTGGCCGGTCCGCGCGCCTTGCGTATCCTCAGGGCGTGCTTCTCTCAGACAAGGACATCCGGGCCGAGATCGACGCCGGGCGGGTGGTGATCGATCCCTACGACAAATCCATGGTGCAGCCCTCGAGTGTCGACGTGCGGCTGGACCGGTTCTTCCGGGTGTTCGAGAACCACCGCTACCCGCACATCGACCCCTCCGTCGAGCAGGCCGATCTGACGCGGCTGGTGGAGCCCGAGGGCGACGAGCCGTTCATCCTGCACCCCGGGGAGTTCGTCCTCGCCAGCACGTACGAGGTCATCACGCTTCCCGACGATCTTGCCTCGCGGCTCGAAGGGAAGAGCTCCCTCGGGCGGCTGGGCCTGGTCACCCACTCCACCGCCGGGTTCATCGACCCCGGCTTCTCCGGGCACGTGACGCTGGAGCTCTCCAACCTCGCCACTCTGCCCATCAAGCTGTGGCCGGGCATGAAGATCGGCCAGTTGTGCATGTTCCGGCTGAGCTCGCCGGCCGAGTTCCCGTACGGGAGCGAGCGGTACGGCTCCCGGTACCAGGGGCAGCGCGGTCCCACCGCCTCCCGGTCCTACCTCAACTTCCACCGGACCCAGGTGTGAGCGGAGCGAGCGCGGTGAGCGGTGTGCGGGAGAACCTGACCTACGAGGCCTTCGGGCACGCCGTGCGCGAGCTCGCGCAGGCCATCGCCGACGATGGGTACGAGCCGGACATCGTGCTCAGCATCGCCCGCGGCGGTGTGTTCGTCGCCGGTGGGCTCGCCTACGCCCTCGACTGCAAGAACATCCACCTGGTGAACGTCGAGTTCTACACGGGCGTGGGCACCACCCTCGACATGCCCGTCATGCTCGCACCCGTTCCCAACGTCATCGACTTCTCCGACAAGAAGGTGCTCATCACCGACGACGTCGCCGACACGGGCAAGACGCTGAAGCTGGTACGCGACTTCTGTCTCGACACCGTCGCCGAGGTCCGCTCCGCCGTCGTCTACGAGAAGTCGCAGTCGCTGGTGAAGTGCGAATACGTGTGGAAGCGGACCGACGACTGGATCAACTTCCCGTGGAGTGTCCTGCCCGTGGTGCGTAAGTCGGGGGAGCCGGTCACGCCGTCCAAGGAAGCGCTCTGACGTCGGGTGTGAGCTTGTGCCAGGATCGCGGGATGCTGCGACTCACCGATTTCATCATCGACTGCCCGGACACGATGAAGCTGGCGGCTTTCTACTCCGAGGTGACGGGTCGTCCGATCAAGGAAGGCAGCTCGGAGCACTGGGCCGGCATCCGGTTCGGCGAGATCGAACTGGCATTCATCCGGGTGGACGACTACCGCGCTCCGCAGTGGCCCGACAGTGAGCACCCCAAGCAGTTCCACCTCGACTTCGAAGTGGACGAGATCGAGTCCGAGCAGCGCCGCGTCCTCGGCCTCGGCGCGACGCTGAGGCAGGACTTCATCGGTCCCGACGGCTACGGCTGGCAGGTCTACACCGACCCGTTCGGCCACCCCTTCTGCCTGTGCCGCAACAAGGGCGTCATCTGGACCGACCAGGGCCCGACCTGGCCCGGCGCGACTGATTAGCAGCACCTGCACCACCGGCGACTTCGTGGACGTCCGGTAGCCACCTGACCGCCGTAGCAAAAGGGCTCCCGGCCGTGAGCAGGGAGCCCTTTGTGCCGTAGGAGGCGGGTCAGAACGTGCCCAGCTTCACGATCGACAGCAGGGCGATCAGCTGGATCGCCGAGGCGCCCAGGGCCTTCGGCCAGGGCAGGTCGTGGGAGCGGCTGACCATCATCGTCAGCAGCGCGCCCGCCGCGACCCAGGTCGCCCAGCCCAGGGCCTGCACGAAGGTCGCGTTGCCGCCGAAGAACATGGCGAAGACCAGACGCGGCGCATCGGTCAGGGACATGATCAGCATGGAGAGGCCGACGGTGGGCTGCCAGGCGCCGTCGCCGCCGAGCTGGCGGGCCAGGGTGTGGGTGACCACGCCCAGGATGAAGGACGAGAGGACCAGTGCGACGGCCGTCGTCAGGACGATGGGCACCGCGTTGGCCAGGGTGGCGTTGATCGCGTCCGAGCGTGCGCCGTCGAAGCCGAAGACCGCGAGGAGGCCGTAGAGGAAGGTCACGACGAGGGCCGGGCCCCACATCGTGTAGTCGCGCATCTGGAGGAAGGTCTGGGCGGGGGAGAAGACGATGCCCCTCAGCAGGTCCTTCCAGTGCAGGCGGGGGCCTATGGGGGCCGCCGGCGCCGAGCCCGCTCGGTAGGTGCCGCCCTGGTTGTACGGGTCCTCGCCGACCGTGAACGCCTGGGTGTGGCCCGGGTTGTTGGCCGCGTACGGGTCCGGGCCGCCCTGCGGGGCGTAGGCGCCGCCGTCGCCGAAGTACTCGGGCTCGCCGTACCCGCCGCCGTTGCCCTGCGGCCACTGGCCGCCGCCGTTCCCGTACTGCTGCTGCCCGGGGTGGGGCTGCGGCGCCGGGGGCCCGCCGTACGACGGGCGGCCCTGCGGCGCCTGCTGTCCGTACGGGGGTTGTTGCGGTCGCGTTTGCGGAGCGCCGTTGTTCCGGGCTCCGCGTCCGATCCTGAATCCAGCCACGTCTTCGAACGTACCTGGTCCCGGAGAGTGACGTGGCGGGCCCGGCGTTTGGGCCCGGCTTTGCTGCCGAGCTGTGACATCCCTTAAGGGGACGGTAAAGGAACCCCTAGGGAAGCCCTACGCCATCCGGCCTGGCCGTGCGGGGAGGAGCCGGGCCCGAGGGTGAGGGCCCGGCTCCCGTCCGGGGCGGGTCAGTCCGCGAAGTTGGCGCCGAAGGCCGGCGTTCCCGTCGTCGAGACGCCCGAGGTGCTCGGCGAGATCACGCGCGAGCCGGTGGCGGTGATCACGGTGCCGTTCGAGGGCAGATAAGTGACCGCGCCGTTGCCGTCGTTCTCGTACGAGCCCACGAGCAGGTCGGCCCTGCCGTCGCCGGTGACGTCGTCGAGCTTGACGTCGAGGCCGAACTCGTCGCCCTTCTCGTCGCTGCCGGGCACGCCCGGGGTGCTCTGGGCGAAGCCCTGGGCGCCGGAGGCGGTGTTCAGGCCGGTCGAGGTGCCGTACAGGACGGTGACCGTGCCGGTGTCGGCGGCGCCGCCGAGGTCCTCGCCGGGGACGCCGATCGCGAGGTCGAGGAAGCCGTCGCCGTTGATGTCGCCGAGGTCCAGCTCGGAGCCGAACCAGTCCTTGTTCTCGGCGCCTCCGGGGACGTTGCCGGTGTCCTGGGTGATGCCGGTGGAGTTGCCGGGCCCGCCGCCGGAGCCGTAGGTGACCCAGACCTTGCCGCCCTTGCCGGAGTCCGGGATCGTCGTGCCGTCGCCGGTGGTGGCGTCCCAGTAGGCGCCGCTGACGATGTCGCCGTAGCCGTCGGCGTTGATGTCGCCGATCGCGGTGATCACGCCGGGCTTGAGGGCCTGGGCGGAGGCGACGCTCAGACCGCTCGCGGTGCCGGGGATGTAGTAGTTGCGGTTCCAGCCGTACTCGGTCTGGGTCTCGTAGCCGTCGACGACCAGGTCGGTGCGCTTGTCGCCGTTGACGTCACCGGCGGTCAGATTGAGCGGGCCGTTCGCGTCGCCGCCCGACTGGATGGGGGGCTTGATGGTGTAGCGGCCGCCCGGGTTGCCGGAAGTGGTGAAGCCGCCCTTGTAGACATAGATGGTGGAGGCGGAGCTGCCGACGGCCAGGTCGGCCTTGCCGTCGCCGTCGAAGTCGCCGGCGGCGAGGTTCTTGCCCCAGTAGTCGTGGCTGGAGGGGGCCGGGTCGGCGATGCCGGTGCCCTTGCCGGTGATGCCCGAGGCCGAGCCCCACAGGATCACCAGTCCGCCGCCGTCGACGTCACTGCCGACGTCCTCGCCGGGCGAACCGACCGCGAGGTCGTCGTAGCCGTCGCCGTTGAAGTCGGCGTACGCGGTCTCCGAGCCGAAGGCGTCGCCGGCCTCGGCGGTGCCGGGGTTGCCCGCGGTGTCCTGGCTGATCGTGGAACGCCTGGCGGAGGAGACGCCGGTGGCGGTGCCGTAGAGGACGACCACCTGGCCTGCGGTCTTGTGCCCGCTGACATAGGCGCCGGCGGCCGAGAAGGCCACGTCGCCGATCCCGTCGCCGTTGAAGTCGGCCTGCGGGACGTGGGTGGAGTCCGCGGCCGTGGCGTTCACGGCCGAGAACGTGAGCAGACCGCCCGTCAGAGCGACGGCGGTGGCCGACGCGAGGGCGAGTCGCAGAGGCTTGTGCATGCGGGTCTTCTCCTGCGGCATGCGGGGGATGCCTGGCGGGCATCCGCAGTCGGTGGGGTGCGAGCCGACCCGGGTTCGCCGGGAGTCGTCCTCGGGTTCATGGGTCGGTCGGCGATCAGGAGACCCGCATCGCGCCGTAAGGGTTGTACGTGAGTTCGGTAAAACTTTGAGGCCGCTGTGGCTGCTGTGACTGTGGTGGATGCGAGTGTGCCCCGCCGCTCCTTGTGGAGCGGCGGGGCACCGGGGTTGACGCGGGGTCAGTGCAGTGCGCCGACCTCCGTCGCCGTCAGGGTCCGCGGGTAGACGTGGACGTCGGCGACCGAGCCGGGGAAGGCCAGGTACGGGGTCGTGGCCGCGGCGCTGTTGACGCAGCCGCCGATGGTCAGGGGCAGGGAGGAGTCGTACTGGGGGCTGAGGTTGGTGGCCGTGCCCATCAGGGTGCCGTTCTGGTACAGGGCCATCGTGCCGGTGCTGGAGTCTCCGGCGACCGGTGCCCGGTACGTGGCGACCAGGTGGGTCCAGACGCCGACGGCGCCGGTGCCCGTGTCTCCTTCCGCGGTGGGGAAGTCGGAGCTCGGATCGTTGCTGGTGGTGGTCTGGAACATCCAGCCCTGGTTGCTCTTGTCGTAGGCGAGGTAGAAGGCCTGGTGTGTGGTGGTGCCCTGGCAGAGGGCGGCGGTTCCCAGCGCTGAGTTGATCTTCACCCACGCGGAGACGGTGTAGTCACCGAGTGTGTTCACCGCGCTCTGTCTGCTCTTGAGGAAGCCGGTGCTGCCGTCGAAGGCGACGCTGCCGGACAGCCCGCTCGGCGCGTCCGTGCCGTAGACGGCGCCGCCGGTGGCGGTGAGCGGGTTGAGGGAGGCGCTGTCGGTTCCGTCCGCGGCCAGCTTCCACTCGTCCTCGGGCATGCCCTTGTCCCAGCCGGCCGGGACGATCACGCTGTTCGCGCCCGCGTCGCTCGCGGTCATCGCGTACGGATAGACCCGCACGTCGGAGACCGAGCCGGGGAAGGCGTTGTACGGCGAGGTCGCGTCGGGGCTGTTGACGCAGCCGCCGACGGTCAGCGGCATGGAGGAGTCGTACTGCGGGGTCGGGTTGGTGGCGGTCCCCATCAGGGTGCCGTTCTGGTAGATCGACATCGTGCCCGTGCCGTCGTCTCCTTCGACGGGGGCGGTGTAGGTGACCAGGAGATGGGTCCAGGTGCCGACGACGCCGGTGCCCGAGTCTCCTTCCGCGGTGGGGAAGCCGGCGCTGTCGTCGTTGGTGGTCGTGGTCTGGAACATCCAGCCCTTGTTGCCCCGGTCGTATCCGATGTAGAACGCCTGGTGCTGGCTGGTGCCCTCACAGATGGCGGTGGCCGGGTTGTCCGCCGAGTCGAGCTTCACCCACGCGGAGACGGTGTAGTCGGTGAGGGTGTTGACGGCGGTGTGGTCGCTCTCCAGGAATCCGGTGCTGCCGTCGAAGTGCGTGGCGGTGGCCGGGGCGTTGACCGCGTCGGGTCCGGTCGAGCCGAAGGTCGCGCCGCCGACCGCGGTGAACGGGTTGTCGCCGCGTGCGTCCGTGCCGTCGGTGGCCAGCTCCCACTCGTTGTCGGGGGTGTCGCTGCCGGTGGCCTCCGGAACGATCACGTTCGGCGCGATGCCGACGACCTGGGTGTTGGTGTCGTTGAGGTAGCGGGCGGCGAGGTCGTCGTAGTACGCGTTCGACGGGTTGCCGGTGGAGAGGTCCGCCGCCTTCACGGTCGACGAGGTGGCCGTGCCGTCGGTGGAGACCGCCGCGGCGAAGTCGATGACCTGGCTCGGGAAGTTGTCGAGCAGATAGCCGTTCACCTGCTCACGTGCGGCCTCCTGGGTCGCCGTGCCCGCGTGGGCGGCGGTGAACGGCGGGATGGTGGTGAGGTAGACGGTGATGTTGGAGTTCTGGGTGACCGGCTGCCCGTTGACGAAGGTCTGTCCGTCGTCGGTGTTGTACGCGCTCAACTCGCTGTTGAGCGCGGCCAGTCCCTTCTCGACGCCGGTGGCGCAGCTGTCGGCCGTGCCGGTGCAGTTGAGCAGGTCGGCGGCGCCGGTGGAGACGAGTACGGTGCGCACGTTGCCCTGGGCCAGCACATTGCGGTCCACCGGGTTGAGGGCGTTGTTCGGGTTGTCGCTGTAGGTGCCCTGCGGCAGCAGGTTGTTGTTCAGGCTGTTGCTGTTGGTGCCGGCGTTGAGGATGCCGTAGTCGACGGTGTCGTCCCCGTTGGGGTCGCCGACGATGGCGTTGGTGATGGCGTCGCTCAGGTGGTGCCGCCCGTCGCCGCTCGCGGTGTCGGCGTTGACGCTCTGGTCGCCGTAGAGGACCAGCGAGCCGGTGGGGGCGGAGACGGGAGTGGTGACGTCGATTCCGGCCAGGTAGGGCAGACCGGTGTACGTCGTCTGCGTGAACCTGGTGGCCGCGGTGTCACCGGTGCGGTTGGCCGCGTCGCTGACCCACACGGGGGTCTGGGCCGCGGCGTGGCCCGGCATGGCGGAGACGGAGCCGTGGACCTGAAGGCTGACCAGGACGGTCGCCTGCTGCGTCACCGCCAGCGTCACCGGGTCGCTGGTGACGTCGCCGCCCGCCGGAATGGTGACGGCGGTGGTGGTGGGGGCGCCGAAGGTCAGCGGCAGTGGGGCCGCGGCCGCCGTGGCGCCGCCCGCCGTGCCGTCCTGCAGGGCGACGGAGGCGGCGTCGAAAGTCACCGGGCCGGCGCCGAGGGCGTTGGACAGGTGGATGCGCACGCCGTTGCCGGCGTCGGTGCCGATGCTGACGTGGGCCGGGATGCGCAGCGTCTGCCCGCTGACGGAAGCTGTGCTGCCACCGGACAGCTGCACCTTGGCGGTGTCCTGGACGGAGGACCAGGTGCCGACCCAGTGCTGGGCGTTCGCTCCGCTGCCGGTGACGGTCACCGGACGCAGCCCCATGCCCAGGACGTGCAGCGTGGGCTGGCCGGCCTGGACGCCGTTGGTGAACAGCGGCAGGGAGATGCTGCTGACGACCGAGCCGGGGCACTGCAGCGGGACGCTCACCGCGTAGATCTTCGGGCCGGAAGCCGGGCTGGTCTGGGTGTTGTTGCTGTGGTTCTCGTGGACCAGGGTCAGCGAGGCCGCGGAAGAGGGCCCGGTGATCCAGTCGGGCACGGTGTCCAGCGTGTACGACTGGTCGACCGGATTGGCCGGGTCGATGCAGTTGTTCTTGGCGTAGGTGATGGAGCCGGTGGCTCCCTTGGCCGCGCCGCCGGTGGCGAAGACGAGGAAGACCACGGAGCCGCCGGTGTTCACCACGCCGCTGCCCGGCACGGTGACCGTCTGTCCGGAGGCCAGCATGTTGTCGTAGGTGCCCGTGCCGAACTTCGGCAGCGCGATGCTCGCCCCGTCGACGGTCACCGACTTGCCGCTCTGCCAGCCGGATGTGCCGGTGAGATCGGCGGAGTTGATGCTGTTGCCTGAGCCGTCGGCGTCGGCGGTGCTGGTCGTGGTGGTGAAGGTGCTGGTGGCGGTGTTGTTCAGGCAGCTGCCGGTGCTGTTGATCGCGCAGGTCAGCGCGGGAGCGAGGCGCAGCACGTCGATGCCGGCCTGGTAGCCCGTCGAGGCGGGGTTCTTGCCGGTCAGGGTGAGGGTCAGCGTGTGAACGCCCTGTTTGAGGGTGAGGAGTTGGCCGTTGGCGTCCTTGGGGATGCCGAGGTTGACGAAGCGGGTGGTGGTGTAGGAGTTGTAGGCGTCGAGGCCGCTGATCAGTGTGGCCTGGGTGGGCTTGCCCGCATCCAGGACCAGGCCGTAGATGCCGTAGTCCTTGCCCTTGGTCAGATTGACCCCGAAGCTCCAGGGGCCGTCCTTGGGGATGTCGAAGGAGAAGGTGGCGCTGTCACCGCCGGCCACCTTCGAGGTGGTGGTCTTGTTGGCGAGCATGGCCTGGTAGCCGTCGGCGAACTGGTAGCCGCTGTAGGCGGGTTGGCTGATCAGCTGGCCACCCTTGGACGTGGTGGTCGCCTTGGGTACGACGGTGGTCGTGCCGTCGGTGTTGGTCGCCGTCCAGCCGCTGATCATCTTGTCGCCGTAGGCGTACGTCGGGGTGCTCGTGCCGGCGTAGAAGGCGTAGCTCGTCTGGGAGAGGGACGTCGAACCGGCCTGGTCGACGGCCTTGGCGTACAGCGTGTGCGGGCCCGCCGTGCCGGGGGCGAAGGCGGGGGAGGCGCTGCCGTTGACAACCGAGGTGCCGGTGCCGGGGCCGTTGTCGGAGGTGACGTAGTAGACCTTGCCCGGCGCGATCTTCGTGCTGGTGGTCCAGTGCGTGACGGTGCTGCTGTAGACCGTGTTGCCGAGCGTGCCGTCCAGGGCGAACAGATAGCCGGTGATGTTGTTGGTGTGGTTGTTGCCGAGCGTGAACGTGCCCTTGTCGCCGAAGGCGGCGCCGATCTGCTTGGCCGGGAACTGACTGGAGGTCACGGTCGGGGCCGGGGGCGCGCTGGTGTCCACCGTGAAGGTCTGCGTCTTGGTCCAGACACCGGAGCCGGTCCCGGCCCAGTAACCGGCCGCGTTCTGCGCGGTGGCCTTCCAGGTGTAGGTGCCGTCCGGCAGGCTCGGGGTGGTCCAGTCGCTGCCGTTGGTGTTGTAGCGGGCCCGCTTCTTGGAGTCCGTACTGGGCCCGAAGCCCTGGTGGACCAGGGTGCCCGAGGAGTCGAAGACGTTGTAGTCGATGCGCACCAGTTCGCTTCCGCCGGCCAGGTCCGGGTCGACCGCCCGCGCCGAGAGCGTCGGGGTGTGGGTGGTGGTCATCGTCTTGCCCATGCTCACGGTGGACGGCTTGATGGCGGGTGTGCCGGTGCCGTTCTTGAGCTTGGGACGGTAGCTGTAGGTGACCGACATGGTGGCGCCGCCGCCGTAGGCGAGCTGCTTCCACTGCGTGGCGTCGTTCATGTCGGGCGACTGGACCATCAGCGTCATGCTCTTCCAGCCGCCGGCCGCCGCGCTCTGCGCGCGGGAGGTCACGTCGAACTCCAGTGACGGCGGGCTGACCCAGGAGTTGGCGCCGTCGGTGACCGGGCAGGTGCCGGCCTCGTGGCTCTTGGGGTTGGTGCCCAGCGAGCCCGTACGCCCACCGGGCTCGTGGCCCCAGTACAGGGAGGAGGAGCTCCAGCCGGCGGGACGGTCGGTGCCGTAGACGGCGGCCGGGGTGTCCGAGCAGGAGGCGGCGGAGAGCTGCTTCACATACAGCGAGGCGTGCGTGACCACGGCGCCTTTGATGCCGCTGGTGTTCATCTGGTAGTACGTGCGGGCCCGTTCGCCGTTGCCGGGGGTGGAGTTGTCCCAGCCCTCGCGGGCGTTGGTCGACCCCGAGGTGGACGTCGAGTTGTAGACGTTCCATCCGTTGTCGGAGATCCGTGCCCAGTCCAGCTGGGAGGGCCTGCCGCTCCACTCCGGGTCCACGTAGACCGGGTAGTCGGTGCTTTTGGCGGTGAGCAACTTCCTGTCCAGGCCGAGCAGTTGCTTGCCGTGCTGGAGGGTCACCCGGACCTGGGCGCGATGCTTGCCGACCTCGGCGGCCGCTGTGTGCTCGGCCCGTGCGGCGGTGTCGGTGCTCGTGCGGGCCAGGGGGGAGGCGCCGGTCTTGCGGCCGGCGCTGTCCCACATCAGCGCGGTGTCGCTGTGGAACACCGTCTCGCCCGTGCGCTTGTCCTTGGCCTGCGCACCGCCGTCGCGGGTGGCGGCCAGTTCGAGGTTGGCCGACGTGGTGCCGAACGCGAGGCTCGTCAGACGGGGATCGGCCGCCGCCTTCGGGGACTTGACCACGAGCATCGAGGAGTAGCCGGAGGCGTCCGCGGTCAGTTGCAGGTCCACCTGGGGCAGTACGTCGGGATACGTGGCCGTGTCACCGGAGATGACCGGCCGGGGCAGGGTGCCGGGCCACGAGAACCCCAGCCGGTCCGTGCCGCTCCGCATCGTGACCAGCGCGCCCGGGCCGCCGCCCGAGAACGCCACTCCGGTGACGGCGGCCCGGGGCGCCCAGGTTCCGTCCGCCTGCCGCACCAGCGTGGTGTCGATCGGCACCCATTTACCGTGCTGCCGGGTGCGCTGTGGCATCGAGGAGTCGGTGCGGGTGAAGGTGCCGTTCGGATTGGCCACCACCACCGTGCCGGTGTCGGTGAGTTGATCGACCGTCACCGGCTTGCCGGTGGCCTTGGCCCGGGCGGACGCCGACTCGGTGGCGTTCAGACGCCGCACGGCGGGCCGGTGGGTGCTCGGGTGGGACGGCCGGGTGGGCGCGGTGGGCGCCGCGTGGGCGGGCACCGTCGCACTGAGCGACCCGGCGGCCAGGGCCGCGACGACGGCGACGGCCACGGGTCTGGACCTGTGGCGTCGGGACATGCGCATGCGTATGCGAAAGGCGGGCATGGAGGTTGGGATCCTTCGCGGGTCTCAGGCGGTCCCCCCGTGGGCCCGCGCCGCAGTGCATTGTGTGGGGCCGATGTGAGCGGGGTCCATCAACAACGGGTGGACGAGGGGGCATTCGAGGTCCGCTTTTGACGCATGTGCATCAACTTGCGTTCCCGCTGGGGTGATTCCTTTGTTCTTCTTATGGAGATCCTTTGCATGTCGTGTCGAACTCAGGACCTAGCGTGATGATCCGCGGGGGGCCGGAATGAGGTGTGCCTCCGCTCTGTCATGCACTCAAATTGCTCAGTCTGATGGGAAGTTGGGCGATTTGAGGAGGGGGAGGGGAACGCATCGTGGCGCGGACATCGAGATGGAGACGTGGCTGGGCCGCCTGGGGCGCCCGGGGGATCCGTCGCACGGCAGTGGCGACGGCCGGTGTCCTGGTGGTGGGCCTGCTGCCCGCCGGAGTGGCCACGGCGGCTCCGGCGGCGGGGCCGCAGGTGACGGCTCCCGCCGTTCCGCGCGACAAGCGGATCCCGTTCACCCATGCCACACCCAAGCGGCACTCCGCCCCCAAGCGGTTCAGGCACTTCGATCCCACCGGGCACGCGAAGCTGCCCGCGGCGGCCGACGCCGTGGTGACGCTGCCCGCCCTGGCTGCCCCCGCGGGCGTCAGGGCGCCGCAGGTGCGGGCCGGATCCACACCCGTCCTGCTCGGTGCCGCCGACGCTCAGCCGCGGTCGGCCGGCGTCGTCGGCTCGCAGCAGGTGCGGGTGTCGGTGCTGGACCAGAAGGCGGCCCGTGCCGCCGGTGTGCACGGCGTCCTGTTCACCCTGCACCGCACCTCTCCCGGCAGCGGCAGGATCGCGGTGCGGGTGGACGACTCGTCGTTCCGCTACGCCTTCGGTGGCGACTTCGCCTCCCGCCTGCACCTGGTCCAGCTTCCCGCCTGCGCGCTGACCACGCCGAAGCTGGCCGAGTGCCAGGCGCAGACCCCCGTGCGCACCAACCCCGGCACGCCGCTGTCCGCTCAGGTCACCGTGGGGGGCCCGGCGGCGGTGCTGCCGGGCGCCGCCGGCTTGTCGAGCTCGGCGACCGCCGCGTCCGGCGCGACGGTGGTCATGGCCGCGACCTCGGGCACCTCCGGCTCGTCGGGTGACTACTCGGCGACCAGCCTGTCGCCCGGCGGATCCTGGTCGACCTCGGGGAACACGGGCGCGTTCACCTACAGCTACCCGATCTCGGTGCCGCCCGCGATCGGCGGCGCGGTGCCCAACGTCGACCTCTCCTACAGCTCCTCCACCCAGGACGCGCGCACCGAGGGGACCAACAACCAGTCCTCTTGGCTGGGCGACGGCTGGGCCTCGACCGAGAACTACGTCGAGCGGACCTACAAGCCCTGCAAGGACGACTCGGCGTCCGGGGCACCGAAGAACGACGGCGACCAGTGCTGGGCGGGGCAGATCCTCACCCTGTCACTGAACGGCAAGTCCACCGACATCGTCTACGACGACACGACCAAGACCTTCCGCCCCGCCGACGACGACGCCGGCACCAGGATCGAGGACCTGACCGACGCCACGAACGGCACGGCGAACGGTGAGTACTTCAAGGTCACCGAGGGCGGAGTGCAGTACTTCTTCGGCCGCAACCGCCTGCCGGGATGGACCAGCGGCAAGGACGAGACCAAGTCCGTGTGGACCGAGCCGGTCTACCACGCGCACAGCGGCGTGTCCGACTGCCCGGACAGCACCGACTTCGCCGCCACCTCCTGCACGCTCGGCTACCGGTTCAACCTGGACTACGTCGTCGACACCCACGGCAACGCCACCGCCTGGTACTACTCGCCGGAAACGGGCTACTACGGCGCGGACATGAAGGACACCGCGGTGTCGTACGTCCGCGGCGGCACCCTGTCCCGGATCGACTACGGCATGACGTCCTCGACGATCTACTCGGGCACCGCCCCGGAGCAGGTCCTCTTCGCCACCGCCGAGCGCTGCATCCCCGGCACCCCGTCCGGCAACACCTGCGCGGACAGCCAGTTCACCGTGGCCAACGCCGCCTACTGGCCGGACGTCCCCGTGGATCTCAACTGCACCTCGGGCTCGACGAGCTGCACCAACCACGGCCCGAGCTTCTGGACGCGCAAGCGCCTGACCTCCATCACCACCCAGATCCAGGTGGGCGGTGCGACCAAGCAGGTCGACAAGTACAGCTTCGTCCAGTCCTTCCCCGACGGCGGCGACCACGCCCCCACTCTGTGGCTGGACTCCGTCCAGCACACCGGACTGGACACCCTGGGCGGTGCCTCGGGAAGCACCTCGACCCCGGCGGTGAGCTTCGACCCGCCGCTGCAGCTGCCCAACCGGGTCGGGACGATCCCGCAGATGCCGCTGATGTACCACGACCGGATCCAGACGGTCACCACGGAGACCGGCGCCCAGACGACCGTCAGCTACGACCGACCGGACTGCTCCAGCGCGCCGGCGAGCGACCCGAACGACCCCACCGACGCGGCGGCCAAGACCTTCGCCTCCACCAATACCCTGTCCTGCTTCCCGGTGTACTGGACGCCGGACGGTCAGCCGGCGCCGTGGATGGACTGGTTCTACAAGTACAAGGTCGGTTCGGTCGTCACCATCGACCCGAACAACTCCTACCAGGACGGCACCCAGCCCGAGCTGGAGACGGACTACGCCTACAAGGGCAATCCCGGCTGGCGCTACGACGACAACGAGCTCGTCAAGGCCAAGAACCGCACCTGGGGCCAGTTCCGCGGCTACCCGGAAGTGGACGTCACCACCGGTGACCCGAACGTCTTCCACCTCACCGACGGTGTCAAGGTCCACGACCAGAGGACGCTGACCAAGACGTACTACTTCCTGGGCATGAACGGCGACACCCTGCCCGGTGGCAAGACCCGCTCGGTGCCCGACCTGACCAGCCAGGACGGCGCCACCTCGGTCGCCGACGACAACGCCCTGGCGGGCCAGACCTTCGAGACCGACACCTACACGAGTGCCACGGGCAGCCTGGACAAGGCCGTCGTCAGCGTGCCCACGATCATCGGCCCCACGGCCAGCCGCAGCCGCAGCGGACTGCCCGACCTGACGGCGCTGATGGTCCGCCCCGCCAAGACGCTGACGCGGCAGGCGGTCTCGTACGGCTGGCGCAGGACAGAGACCGACACCTTCTACAACACGACCCTGGGCAAGTCGACGACCGGTATGCCGGTGCAGGTCGACGACCGGGGCGAGAGTGCCGACAGCGACAACGTCGGCAAGTGCACCTACACCCGCTACCTCACCGGCACTCCGGCCACCCTGGTGCTGCCCGCCGAGACCATCACCACGGCTCAGGACTGTTCCGCCGCCGGTGCGACCCCCGGCGGCACCCTGATCTCCGACTCCAGGACGTCGTACGACACCAACGCCTTCGCCTACGACGGCGACGGGCAGCAGAACCCCGCCCTGCCCAAGACCGGTGACGTCACCCTCGTCCAGCAGGCGTCGGCCGCGAGCGGCGCCGCGGCGACCGCCTTCGTCGACGAGGCCGCCACCCGGTACGACTCCTACGGCCGCGCCACAAAGGTCACCCGGACCCCCAAGTCCACCTCGCCGGACGGCAAGAGCCTCGCCCAGACCGTCTTCACCTCCTACACGCCGGCCACCGGGGCGCTTCCCACCGGCAGCACCACCATCACCCAGGTCACGCCCGGTGTGGACTGCTCCGCCGTCACCGCCTCGTCCAAGGACTGCCAGTTGGCCGGCAACACCCTGGACCCGGCACGGGCCGTGCCCGTCTCCAAGACGGACCCGGCCGGCCTGCTCACCTCTCTCACCTACGACGCCCTCGGCCGGCAGACCGGAGTGTGGCTGCCCAACGAGATCAAGGCCAACAGCGCGCCGGCGAACATGACCTACAGCTACACCCTGTCCCAGTCGGCACCGTCGGTCGTCGCCTCCAACACGCTCCTGGACGACGGCAGTTACAAGACCAGCGAGACGCTGTACGACGCGATGCTGCGCCCGCTGCAGGTCCAGGCGACCGCGGAGAACTCCAGCACCACCGTCTCGGACACCCAGTACGACTCGCACGGGTGGACGGTCGCCACCAACAACGCGTACAACGTGGGCGGCAGCCCCGGCAGCAAGCTGGTCTCGGTCTCCCAGGTCTCCATCCCCGACACCACCGTCACCGACTACGACGGACAGGGCCGCGCCGACCTGGTCACCGAGGAACACGACGGAGCCAGGACCCGGTCCACCGCCACCGCCACCACCGGAGACCGGACCACCGTCGTGCCGCCCAAGGGCGGCGTGGCCACCACCACGGTCGTCAACGCCCGGGGCCAGACCACCGAACTCGACCAGTACACCGCCCCGCCCGGTCTGACCGGGACCGCGGCGACCGGCTTCACCGCCACCGGCGGCACCACCTCGGCCACCACTTACGGCTACGACACCGCCGGACGGCAGAACCGGATCACCGGCCCCGACAAGACGGTGTGGAAGACCGACCACGACCTGCTCGGGCGCAAGAAGTCCCAGACCGACCCGGACGCGGGCAGCAGCAGCTACGGCTACGACGACGCCGGCAACCTGATCTCCGCCACCGACGCCAAGCAGGTCGAACTCGACTACACCTACGACCTCCTGGGCCGCAAGCTCACCGCCACCGACCACGCGAAGTCCGACTTCCAGTTCGCCTCCTGGACCTACGACACCCTGCGCATCGGCCTGCCGACCTCCTCCACGCGCTACGTCCAGGGCGTGACCGGCGGCTACACCGTCGCCACCACCGGCTACACCACCCTCGGCAAACCGACCGGCACCAGAATCACCCTGCCCGCGTCGGAGGCACCGCTGCCGTCGACGTACACCACCACGCTCACCTACACCACGCGCGACCAGCTGCCGGCGACGCAGACCGACCCGCGTACCCAGGGCCTGAACAGCGAGGTCATCACCTACGGCCGTGACACGCTGGGCAACCCGCTGAAGACGAGCAGCAGCGCCAACATCTACGTCGCCGCGTCCGTCTACACGAACTACGGCGAACCGTCGAGGCTGACGTTCGGAGCGTCCACCAACCCAGCCTGGGCCACGTACTCCTACGACGACCAGACCCGACGGCTGAGCGAGCGCCTCGTCGAGCGGACCCAGGCTCCGGGCCCCGCGGTCGACGACACCAAGTACACCTACGATGCCTCCGGCAACCCGACCTCCGCCACCGACCAGCAGTCGGAGACCGGCAACACCATCACCGACCAGCAGTGCTACGGCTACGACGCGCTGGACCGGCTGACCGACGCCTGGACCGCCAACGACAACTGCGCCGCAAACCCGCCGACCTCCAACAGCCTTGCCACGACGGCCGGCTCCTACTGGCAGTCCTTCAGCTACGACACCATCGGCAACCGCCACCAGAGCGTCGACCACGCCATCGGCGGTTCCGGCACCACGGCCACCACCACCTACACCGACGGCTGCACGGCGGCCTGCAACCGCACCGGCGCCCAGCCCCACACCCTCACCGCCACCACCGGCGGCACCAACCCGACCGGCTTCACCTACGACGAAGACGGCAACCTGCACACTCGTACCCCCACCACCGGCCCCGGCCAGACCCTGACCTGGGACGACGAAAGCCATCTCGCCCAGGTGGACACCACGGGTGCAAGTCCCACGACCACCAAGTACCTCTACGACGCGGACGGCAACCAGCTCATCCGCCGCGACCCCGGTCAGACCACCCTCTTCGCGGGCGACACCCAGATCGTCGTCGACACCACTGCCACACCGAACGTCCTGCTTGGCGCCGTCCGCACCTACAGTCACGGCGGCACCGGAATGCCCGTGGCCGTACGCTCCAGCCTCCCGGGCGGTGGGCTGAAGTACCTGTTCAGCGACCCGCACGGCACGGCCACCCTGGCGATGGACGCCACCACTCAGCAGGTCGCCCGAGAGGAGTACACCCCCTACGGCCAGCAGCGCACCGGCGCCAACACCACTGCCTGGCCCGACCCCACTCACTCCTACCTCGGCAAACCCCAGGACAAGAGCACCGGCTACACCGACGTCGGAGCCCGTAAGTACGACCCGGCGCTGGGCAGCTTCATCAGCGTCGACCCGGTGCTGGAGGCCACCAACCCACAGGAACTGGGCGGCTACACCTACGCAGCCGACAACCCCGTCGCCTCCGCCGACCCGACCGGTCTGGAGTCGTGCTACCCGCACTTCTGTTCCGGCAGCAACGGCACGTACGGAACGTACAAGTCGCACAACGACCCCGCGTCACCGGACTACGACGGCACGAGCTACGACGCGCCGGGGGACGAAGGCTATCTGCCGCCGATGAAGCTCCTGAAGACCTGGAACTCGGCGCATCCCGTGCCCACCGTCAACATGATGGTCAACTACGGGACCTACCGTCCGGACCTCTCCCCGGTGCGGAACGTCGAGCTCTACTTCCGGGAGCGCTGCACCGGTGAGGACCTGTTGTGGACCAGTTCCTGCCAGGGATTCCAGCACTTCTACCACAACTGGACGGACATCAAGCACGTCCCGAGCAACCCCTGCGAGGCCGTGAGCCTGTGCCAGTCACTCGGTGACCTGGCTGCCGGAGTCGCCATGCAGGCAGCGGTGGAGGGCGTTCCCTTCTGCAGTTTCGACCCGAAGACACCCGTCCTGATGGCCGGCCGGAAGACGAAACCGATCGGCAGGATCAAACCCGGTGACCGGGTGGAGAGCGCGGACCCGGCCAACGGGAAGCACCGTGGCTCCCGCAAGGTGACCGCTCGGCTGGTCCACCGCGACGACGACCTGGTCGACGTCACGATCCGCGGCACCGACGGCCATCGGACGACCCTCCACACCACCTCACGCCACCCGTTCTGGGACGCCACCCTTCACGCCTGGATCCCGGCCGGTCGAATCAAGCCGGGGCATGCCCTCGTCACCCCCACCGGTGGCCACCTGCGCATCGACGCCGTCACCGTGCGCCCCGGGGCCGCGGAGATGTACAACCTCACCGTCCAGGAACTTCACACGTACTACGTGATGGCCGGCGGAACTCCGGTGCTGGTGCACAACTCGTGCGGCATCTCCGAGCACGCGGACGAGTGTTACTGCAACTGGGGAGAGCCGGCCGTGCCCCGTGGCGAGGCCGGCGGCGAGGCGGTCGCCTCGGAGAGCGAGGCGGCCTGGGACGCGGTCGCCCGGGGAGAGGTTCCCGACGAGACCGTCGGCGCCGACGGTTTCACGCGCCATGCCGTGCAGCGTCTGCAGCAACGCGGCGTCTCCGAGGAGGACGCCCAGGCCGTGCTGGAGAGAACGCCCTTCTCCTACAAGCATGATGACCAGTACAAGATCGGCTACTATGACCCGGATTCGAAGATATTCGTCGCCAAGACCGTCGACGGCAACGTCAACACGGTCATGACCAACGTCGATCAGGCCTACATCAACCGTCTCCGGGAAGCGAAGTGACCATGGCGGACGTCAGGGTGACCTACGACGGGCAGGCGAATGCGGCGTACATCTCCTTCGCCGAACCGGGATCGGAGCCTGCGGTCGCGCGCATGTATCCCTGCGATCCCGTTGAGGTGGGCGGCATGATCAACCTCGACTTCGACGAGGACGGCCGACTGATCGGTGTGGAGGTGCTGGCGGCTCGTTCGAAGGTGCCCCAGTACCTGCTCGACCACGCGAAGCGGCTCGACACGGACGCCGGATGAACGACTGACGACCGGCCTGAAGACGGTGCCGTCGTCCCTCGCCGTCCCTGCGGCCACGCAGGTCGGAGGGGGGCGGCGGCACCCGTCGTTCTTCAGATGCCCCTGGCCTCCGCGGCGCCCTCGACACCCGGGCTGTTCTGCGTGACGACCGTGCGCCTGGTGAAGTCCAGTCCCTTCGACGTGCCCCACGGTCACGACCGAGTTGACTTCCGGGGCCGCCGTGACGTCAGTCGTCCGCCAGGAACTCCGACGTCGAGAAGGCGACCGCCGGCTTCGCCGTCAGGAGGCCCTTCTTCCTGCCGGGATAGACGGCGACCATGTCCTTCGTCTCGCCCCGGTACGTCCGCACGGCGAGGTCCGCCCTGCCGTCCCCGTCCCAGTCACCGACGCCCAGCACCTGGGTGGTGCCCCGGGGCGGTGGCTCCACGGTCACCGTGCCTGCCGTGGACAGCCCCGTCGTACGGCCTCGGAAGACCCGAAGTCCCGAGCCGCTGGAGACGAGTTCGCTCAGGCCGTCGCCGTCGAAGTCGGCGGCGTCGAGCAGGGAGCCGGGGGAGCGGAGGGTGCCGCGGCAGGCGGCCGGGAGGTCGTACCGCAGCAACGTCTCGTCCAGGGTGCCGACCGCCGCGTCGAGGGCGGCGCCCCTGCCGAAGCGGCCGAGGGCGACGTCGAGGCCCACGGGCAGGACCGTGCCGGTGCGGGTGGGGCCGGCGGGGCCGCCGAGGACGACGGACGCCCTGCTCGCGCCCTCCGCCGCACGGACCACCAGATCGTCGTAGCCGTCGCGGTCGACGTCGGCCGCGGGGCCGGTGGGCACCTCGCCCGGTGACGGGAGGGGGGCGCCGGCCGCGCGGGGGGTGCCCTTGCGGCCGAACGGGCCGCGCAGATAGCTCAGTCGCTCCCCGGACGCGTGCAGGACCAGGTCCTGGGCGCCGTCGCCGTCGAAGTCGCCGCACACCGGCTGGTCGGGCCAGTCGTTGCCGAAGCGGGCGACGGCGGGGACGGTGAGTTTCACGGCGCGGGTCAGGCCGCGGGGGGAGCCGAAGAGGATCTGGAGGGGTACCGGGGGGCGGCCCTGGCCGTCGTAGGGCGGATCGGTCGAGACGATCAGGTCGGTGAAGCCGTCCCTGTCGAGGTCGCAGCTCGCCTCCGCGTCGAAGACGTTGGGCAGTCGGCCCTTGGTGCGGGCCGCGTACCTGGCGGGGCTGAGCAACTGCCGCGCCCCCGGGGTGAGTCCGCGCGCGCTGCCGTAGACGACGCCGATGCCCGCGTCGTCGGCGTGGCTCTGGGCCTTCACGAGTGTGTCGAGTACGAGGTCGCGGTGGCCGTCGCCGTTGAAGTCGTCGGGGGTTTTGCTGCCCTTGCCGTGGGGGATCGGCAGCTCGGCCGGGCCGTGCGCGATCCGGGCGGGGGTGGGGCGGGCCGCTCCGGTGTCCCCGCCGGGGCCGCAGGCGGCGAGCAGAAGGCTGCCGCAGAGGGCCGCCGCCGTACACATTCCGCCTCTACGCACGCGCACCGTCCACCTCGTCAGCACCGTCGACAACGCCTGGGCAATGATGCATGTGTTCGAGGTGGCGTGACAGCCCCGGGCCGCGCCATACGGGTGAAGTGTGCCGGCGCAGCCCTGTGCGGGGTGCGGCCACCGGCCGGGCGTCCTTGACTGGGAGTCGGTATCCGTCGGTCCCACAGGGGAGAAGACATGGCAGGCCGTCTGACGAAGAGGATCACCCGGTGTTGTGCGGTTGTGCTGCTGACGGCCTGCGTCGGGGCCGGCACGACCAGCTGTTCCGACAACTCGGGGACGCCGTCGACCAGCCACAGCAAAGCGGCCTCAGCCGCCTCCTCGGTGGCCTCGGCGGTCTCCTCCGCCGTGCCGTCCCTGGCCTCGCAGGGCGCCTCCGCGCTGGCGTCGGCCTCGGCTGAGGCCAAGCGGCGCCTGGACGAGGTGAAGAACGCGATCAACGCCAAGGACGACGTGCATCTGGGTGCCCCGGCCCCGGATGCCGAGGGGCGAAGCACCGTAGCGGTGAGTGCGCACAACAGCGCGGACTCGGCGAAGTCGTTCCTGGTCCAGATCGACTTCCGTGACGAGGGGGGCAATCTCCTGGACACCACCGTGGTGACGCTCAGCGATGTCGGGGCGGGGAAGGACGGCAAGGCCACCGCTCGCAGCAACCGCAAGCTGTCCGGCCCCGTCCGCGCCGAAGTCGCCAGGGCCCTGCGCTACTAGGCACGGCATGCCGTGCGTCGCCGGACGCGCCATCACGCGCGAGCGCCTTGTCAGAACACTGACGTTCTGGCTCCGTCCCGCCTTCGCCCTGCGGGTCGTCAACCGCTTCCAGAAGATCGTGGGCTTCGACCGCTCCATCGCCCTCGCCTCGAGCGCCCTGACCGCACTCGTCCCCCTCGCCATCCTCACCGGCGCCGTCCTGAGCGGCGTCGTGCACTACGACGCGGCGGAGCGCATCGTCAACCGTTACCACCTCACCGGTAGCGGCGCCGAAGCCGTGCACATGCTCCTCGACCCGCCGGAGGGCGCCAGTGCGAGCGTGGGCCTGCTCGGTGTGGTCTTCCTGACGATCTCGACGCTGAGCTTCGCCCGAGCCGTTCAGCGCCTGTTCGAACAGGCCTGGGAACTCAAACCCCTCAGCGTGCGCAACACACGCAACGACCTGCTGTGGATCGTCGGACTCGGCGCCTACGCGGCGGTCCTCGGCTGGATCCAGGCGATGCTCGGCGGGGGCCGGCTCGGTCTGGCGGCGGCGTTGTCCGAGGCGCCGGTCACCGCTGTCTTCCTCGCCTGGAGCGGCCGCATCCTGTCCGGCAAACGGATCGGCCCGTCGAAGCTGATCCCCTTCGGGATCATCGCGGCGGTACTGACGGCGGCCTACTCGGTGGGCGCGAACGTGTACCTGCCGAGGCTGTTCAACTCCTACGCCGCCCGGTACGGAGCGGTCGGCGCCGTCTTCGCGATGATCTCAGCGCTGTTCGCGGCGATGCTGGTGATCGTGGCCTCCGCAGCGCTGGGACGGGAGATGCACGACGAACTCACCCGGATCCGCGCGGGGAGCCGGCCGTCGGATCATGAGATCCGCCGCCAGTGGGACAGCATCCTCGATCAAGCGCGTATGCGCTGGCGCACCGCGCGCGAACAGGTCACACACCACCGCCCCAAGGACTGAGCCGCGCCAGGGGCCTGCGTGTGATGCCGGTGGGGTCCTTGCGGCAGGATACGGGTATGAGCGTCGTCAAGATCAACGTACTGACCGTGCCCGCCGAGCAGCGCGAGGTGCTGGAGAAGCGGTTCGCCTCGCGGGCCCACGCCGTGGAGAACTCGGACGGCTTCGAGTGGTTCGAGCTGCTGCGGCCGGTCGAGGGGACCGACCAGTACCTGGTGTACACGCGGTGGCGTGACGAGGCGTCCTTCCAGGCCTGGATGGAGGGGCCGATGAAGTCCGCCCACCAGGGCGGCGGCGAGGGCGCCGAGCGCCCCAAGCCGGCGGCCTCCGGCTCGACGCTGTGGTCGTTCGACGTGGTGCAGTCGGCGGGGCCCAAGGGCGTGTAGGCCCGCACAGGGCGGCGCCCCCTGCCTCGTAGGAGACAGGGGGCGCCGTCGAGTGCGTACGGACTACTTGACCGGCTCCGGCTCCGGTGCGCTCTCCGACGCCTGCTCGCCTGCCGGGTCCACCGGGGTCTTGACCGACTCCAGCAGCAGTTGGGCCACGTCCACCACCTGGATGGACTCCTTGGCCTTGCCGTCGTTCTTCTTGCCGTTCACCGAGTCCGTGAGCATGACCAGGCAGAACGGGCAGGCCGTCGAGACGATGTCCGGGTTGAGCGAAAGAGCCTCGTCGACGCGCTCGTTGTTGATGCGCTTGCCGATCCGCTCCTCCATCCACATCCGGGCGCCGCCGGCGCCGCAGCAGAAGCCGCGCTCCTTGTGGCGGTGCATCTCCTCGTTGCGCAGGCCCGGGACGTTCGCGATGATCTCGCGCGGGGGCGTGTAGATCTTGTTGTGGCGGCCCAGGTAGCAGGGGTCGTGGTACGTGATGATGCCCTCGACCGGGGTGACCGGGACCAGCTTGCCCTCGTCGACCAAGTGCTGCAGCAGCTGGGTGTGGTGGATGACCTCGTAGTCGCCGCCGAGCTGCGGGTACTCGTTGCCGATGGTGTTGAGGCAGTGCGGGCAGGTGGCGACGATCTTCTTCGCCGACTTGGGCTTGGCGGACTCCGGGACCACTTTGCCGTCGTCGTCCAGCTCCTCGCCGAACGCCATGTTCAGCGCCATGACGTTCTCCATGCCGAGCTCCTGGAACAGGGGCTCGTTGCCGAGACGGCGGGCCGAGTCACCGGTGCACTTCTCGTCGCCGCCCATGATCGCGAACTTGACGCCCGCGATGTGGAGGAGTTCCGCGAACGCCTTGGTGGTCTTCTTGGCGCGGTCCTCCAGCGAGCCCGCGCAGCCGACCCAGTACAGGTACTCGACCTCGGTGAGGTCCTCGATGTCCTGACCGACGACCGGGACCTCGAACTCGACCTCCTTGAGCCACTCCAGGCGCTGCTTCTTGGCCAGGCCCCAGGGGTTGCCCTTCTTCTCCAGGTTCTTGAGCATCGTGCCCGCCTCGGACGGGAACGCGGACTCGATCATCACCTGGTAGCGGCGCATGTCGACGATGTGGTCGATGTGCTCGATGTCCACCGGGCACTGCTCGACGCAGGCACCGCAGGTGGTGCAGGACCACAGGACGTCCGGGTCGATGACGCCGTTCTCCTCGGCGGTGCCGATCAGCGGTCGCTCGGCCTCCGCGAGGGCCGCGGCCGGGACGTCCTTCAGCTGCTCCTCGGACGCCTTCTCCTCGCCCTCCATGGACTTGCCGCCACCCGCGAGCAGGTAGGGCGCCTTGGCGTGCGCGTGGTCGCGCAGGGACATGATCAGGAGCTTGGGGGAGAGCGGCTTGCCCGTGTTCCAGGCGGGGCACTGCGACTGGCAGCGGCCGCACTCCGTGCAGGTGGAGAAGTCCAGCAGGCCCTTCCAGGAGAACTGCTCGACCTGGGAGACGCCGAAGACGTCGTCGTCACCGGGGTCGGTGAAGTCGATCGGCTTGCCGCCCGAGGTCATCGGCTGCAGGGCGCCCAGGGCCGTCGAGCCGTCCGCGTTGCGCTTGAACCAGATGTTCGGGAAGGCCAGGAAGCGGTGCCAGGCCACACCCATGTTGGTGTTCAGCGACACCACGATCATCCAGATGAACGAGGTGCTGATCTTGATCATCGCGACCAGGTAGATCAGGTTCTGCAGCGCGGAGACGCCGAGGCCCTTGAAGGCCAGGACCAGCGGGTACGACGCGAAGTACGACGCCTCGTAGCCCCCGACGTGGTGGATCGCACCCTCCAGGCCGCGCAGCACGTAGATCGCGAGGCCGATGGTGAGGATGACGTACTCGACGAAGTACGCCTGACCCGACTTGGAGCCCGCGAAGCGGGACTTGCGGCCGGGGCGGGAGGGCAGGTTCGACAGGCGGATCGCGATGAGGACGAGGATGCCGATCGTCGTCATCACGCCGATGAACTCGGTGTACATCTCGAACGGCAGGAAGTCGCCGATCACCGGCAGCGTCCAGTCGGCCTGGAAGAGCTGGCCGAAGGCCTGCGCCAGGGTCGGCGGCAGGGTCAGGAAGCCGACCGCCACGAACCAGTGGGCGAAGCCCACGATGCCCCAGCGGTTCATCCGCGTGTGGCCGAGGAACTCCCTGACAAGAGTCACGCTGCGCGCGTACGGGTTGTCGGTCCGAGTGCCGGCGGGCACCGGCTGGCCCAGTTTGAAGTACCGGACGAACTGACCGATGGCGCGTGCGAGCAGCGCAACGCCGACCACGGTCAGGACCAGCGACACGATGATCGCGGCGAGTTGCATTTGGGGGCTCCTCGGGACTGCGAGGGTCATTACTAAGCGGTAACTTATGTAGTCCGATTGAGACTACCCCCATCATCCGTCGCACTGTAACCGGGCGTGCGGTGATCTGCGTCGCTGAGGGTTGCCTTAAGGGGTCGCGACCAGGCCTGTGACGATGCGATCGTGTTATTCATGCCAAATTGGTACATTTGCGCCTAACTTAGACCCGTGCTATACGGGATCGCCGCCGCCACCACCGCCCTGCTGCTCGCCGCCGTGCTCACCGCACTGCTGCGGGTGCCCGCACTGCGCCTCGGGATCGTCGAGCGGAGACGGCAGCGGCAGCGGCCCGTGCCGCTGCTCGGCGGTCTGGCCGTGGTACTCGCCACCTGTGCGGTGGCGGTGGCCATGGACCGGAGCGGCGTCGCGCCCCTCGGTGCGGGGGTGGGGCGGCTGCTGGTCGCGGGCGGCGCCGTCGCCGCCCTCGGGCTCGTCGCGGACATCGGGCGGGTCAAGGCGCGGGTCCTCGTCGCCGGTACGGCAGTGGCGGCGGCCAGTGTGGTGCCGTACCAGGAGACCGGGGTGCCGGCCGGGCTGCTCGCCGTCGGCTGGATCGTCTTCGTCGCCATCGGGTTCAAGGCGCTCGACCACGCGGACGCGCTCGCGGGGACCGTCGGGGTGCTCACCGCCTTCGGGGTCGGGGCCTGCGCGGCGGCCGAGCTGATGGACGGGCTCGCGGTGCTGCTGAGCGTGCTGGCCGCCGCGCTGACCGGGTTCCTCATGCACAACTGGCCGCCCGCGCGCGTGGGGCTCGGCGCCTGCGGGTCGCTGTTCACGGGGTTCCTGCTCGCCGCGTCGGCCGTGTTCACCCGGGCGGGCTATGCGCTGGCGCCCAGTGCGGGAGTGCTGTTCTCGCTCACCGCCCTGGCGAGCGCCGACGTGCTCCTCGTGGTCCTGTCGCGGCGGCTGGCCGGGCGGCCGTTGCTGCGCGGCGGGCCCGACCATGTCGCCCACCGGCTGCGGCGGCTCGGGCTGACTCCGCAGGGGGCGACCGTGCTGCCCGGAATCGGGGCCTTCGCCGGAGTGTTCGTCGGGGTGCTGATGCACATCGGGTGGACCGCCCTGTCCGCCGTGTACTGGGTGGGAGCGGTGGCACTCGTCGTCGTACTCATGCTCCTTCGGGTGCCTGTGTACGGTCTCCGGCGGCCCGTACCCGCGCAATCGACGCAGGTCAGCGGCCCATTGCGTGTAAGGAACGGATAAGACTTGAGTCGGCCGGACTCAGGTCTGTTGACCCATCGCCGGGCGTCGTGCACACTTGAGTCCGTTCCACTCAAGTCAGCTGGAGGATTCACCATGGCACGTGCGGTCGGCATCGACCTGGGCACGACTAACTCCGTCGTCAGCGTTCTGGAGGGCGGCGAGCCCACCGTCATCACCAACGCCGAGGGTGCCCGGACCACGCCGTCCGTCGTCGCCTTCGCGAAGAACGGTGAGGTGCTCGTCGGCGAGGTCGCCAAGCGCCAGGCGGTCACGAACGTGGACCGGACCATCCGTTCCGTGAAGCGCCACATGGGCACGGACTGGAAGATCGAGCTCGACGGGAAGCCCTTCAACCCGCAGCAGATCTCCGCGTTCATCCTGCAGAAGCTGAAGCGGGACGCCGAGGCCTACCTGGGCGAGAAGGTGACCGACGCGGTCATCACCGTCCCGGCCTACTTCAACGACTCCGAGCGCCAGGCGACGAAGGAGGCCGGCGAGATCGCCGGTCTGAACGTCCTGCGCATCGTGAACGAGCCGACCGCGGCCGCGCTCGCGTACGGCCTCGACAAGGACGACCAGACGATCCTCGTCTTCGACCTCGGTGGCGGCACCTTCGACGTGTCCCTCCTGGAGATCGGTGACGGCGTCGTCGAGGTGAAGGCCACCAACGGCGACAACCACCTCGGTGGTGACGACTGGGACCAGCGCATCGTCGACTACCTGGTCAAGCAGTTCGCCGGCGGTCACGGCGTGGACCTCGGCAAGGACAAGATGGCCCTGCAGCGTCTGCGTGAGGCCGCCGAGAAGGCCAAGATCGAGCTGTCCTCGTCCACCGAGACCTCGATCAACCTGCCCTACATCACGGCGTCCGCCGAGGGCCCGCTGCACCTGGACGAGAAGCTCACCCGGGCGCAGTTCCAGCAGCTGACGGCCGACCTGCTGGAGCGCTGCAAGACGCCGTTCCACAACGTCATCAAGGACGCCGGCATCTCCATCAACGAGATCGACCACGTCGTCCTCGTCGGCGGTTCCACCCGTATGCCCGCCGTCGCCGAGCTCGTCCGCGAGCTGACCGGCGGCAAGGACGCCAACAAGGGCGTCAACCCGGACGAGGTCGTCGCCATCGGCGCCGCCCTGCAGGCCGGTGTCCTCAAGGGTGAGGTCAAGGACGTCCTGCTCCTCGACGTGACCCCGCTGTCCCTCGGCATCGAGACCAAGGGCGGCATCATGACCAAGCTCATCGAGCGGAACACGACGATCCCGACCAAGCGGTCCGAGATCTTCACCACCGCCGAGGACAACCAGCCCTCCGTGCAGATCCAGGTCTACCAGGGCGAGCGCGAGATCGCGGCGTACAACAAGAAGCTCGGCATGTTCGAGCTGACCGGTCTGCCGCCGGCCCCGCGCGGTGTCCCGCAGATCGAGGTCGCCTTCGACATCGACGCCAACGGCATCATGCACGTGACCGCGAAGGACCTGGGCACGGGCAAGGAGCAGAAGATGACCGTCACCGGCGGCTCCTCGCTGCCGAAGGACGAGGTCGACCGGATGCGCCAGGAGGCCGAGAAGTACGCGGAGGAGGACCACGCCCGCCGCGAGGCCGCCGAGACCCGCAACCAGGGCGAGCAGCTCGTCTACCAGACGGAGAAGTTCCTCAAGGACAACGAGGACAAGGTCCCCGGCGAGATCAAGACCGAGGTCGAGGCCTCCGTCGAGGAGCTGAAGGCCGCGCTCAAGGGCGAGGACACCGCCGAGATCCGCACCGCCACCGAGAAGGTCGCGGCCGTCTCGCAGAAGCTGGGCCAGGCCATGTACGCCGACGCCCAGGCCTCGCAGGCCGCCGCCGGCGGTGCCGCGGGCGCCGAGGCCCCGAAGGCCGACGACGACGTGGTGGACGCCGAGATCGTGGACGACGAGCGCAAGGACGGTGCCGCGTGACGGAGGAGACCCCGGGCTTCGACGAGAAGCCCGACGTCCCCTCCGGCGCCACCCCCGACGACGCCGAGCCGCAGGCCGCCTCCCCCTCCTCGGGGGAGGGGGCGGCCCCGGCCGGGGACGCAGCACAGGTTGCCGGTCTGACGGCCCAGCTGGACCAGGTGCGCACGGCGCTCGGTGAGCGCACGGCGGACCTCCAGCGGCTCCAGGCCGAGTACCAGAACTACCGCCGCCGGGTGGAGCGGGACCGGATCACGGTCAAGGAGATCGCCATCGCGAACCTCCTGACCGAGCTCCTGCCCGTGCTCGACGACATCGGCCGCGCCCGGGACCACGGCGAACTCGTCGGCGGATTCAAGTCCGTCGCGGAGTCGCTGGAGACCGTCGCGGCGAAGATGGGGCTGCAGCAGTTCGGCAAGGAGGGCGAGCCCTTCGACCCGACGATCCACGAGGCCCTGATGCACTCGTACGCGCCGGACGTCACGGAGACGACGTGCGTGGCGATTCTGCAGCCCGGGTATCGCTTCGGCGAGCGCACCATCCGCCCCGCGCGGGTGGCCGTCGCCGAGCCCCAGCCGGGGGCGCAGACCGTCAAGGCGGACTCCCAGGATTCCGCGGAGACGGCCGACGACAAGGAGAGCGGTGGCCCGGACGAGGGCTGAGCTTGAACCGGTCGCAGCACCGACCGCTGTATCGATGAGAGAGGAGGGGCGTCGGGGATGAGCACCAAGGACTTCATCGAGAAGGACTACTACAAGGTCCTCGGCGTCCCCAAGGACGCCACCGAGGCCGAGATCAAGAAGGCCTACCGGAAGCTCGCCCGCGAGAACCACCCGGACGCCAACAAGGGCAACGCCAAGGCGGAGGAGCGCTTCAAGGAGATCTCCGAGGCGAACGACGTACTCGGCGACCCCAAGAAGCGCAAGGAGTACGACGAGGCCCGCGCCCTCTTCGGCAACGGCGGCTTCCGCCCCGGTCCGGGCGGCGCAGGCGGCTCCTTCAACTTCGACCTGGGCGACCTCTTCGGAGGCGGCGCCCAGGGCGGGGGTTCCGGAGGCTTCGGCGGCGGAATCGGTGACGTCTTCGGGGGCCTTTTCAACCGGGGCGGCTCCGGGACCACCCGGGTGCAGCCCAGGCGCGGCCAGGACATCGACACCGAGGTCAGCCTCAGCTTCACCGAGGCGATCGAGGGGGCGACGGTCCCGCTGCGCATGTCCTCGCAGGCGCCCTGCAAGGCCTGTTCGGGCACCGGCGACGCGAACGGCAACCCGCGGGTGTGCCCGACGTGTGTCGGCACCGGCCAGGTCGCGCGGGGTTCCGGCGGCGGGTTCTCGCTCACCGACCCCTGCCCGGACTGCAAGGGCCGCGGTCTGATCGCGGAGAACCCATGCGAGGTCTGCAAGGGCTCGGGCCGCGCCAAGTCCTCGCGCACCATGCAGGTCCGCATCCCCGCCGGGGTGTCGGACGGCCAGCGCATCCGGCTGCGCGGCAAGGGCGCACCCGGCGAGCGGGGCGGCCCGGCGGGCGACCTGTACGTCACGGTGCATGTCGACGCGCACCCCGTGTTCGGCCGCAAGGGCGACAACCTCACCGTCACCGTCCCGGTGACGTTCGCGGAGGCGGCGCTCGGCGGCGAGGTCAGGGTCCCCACCCTGGGCGGCCCGCCCGTCACCCTGAAGCTGCCCCCGGGCACGCCCAACGGCCGCACCATGCGCGCCCGCGGCAAGGGCGCGGTCCGCAAGGACGGCACCCGCGGCGACCTCCTGGTCACCGTAGAGGTGAGTGTTCCGGCGGATCTGACGGGGAAGGCTCGTGACGCACTCGAGGCGTATCGCGAGGCGACCGCGGGCGAGGACCCGCGGGCGGAGCTGTTCAAGGCCGCGAAGGGAGCATGACCAGATGGACGGCCGTCGACGCAACCCGTACGAGCTGACCGAGGAAACCCCGGTCTACGTCATCTCGGTGGCGGCCCAGCTCTCCGGCCTGCACCCGCAGACCCTGCGCCAGTACGACCGCCTCGGCCTGGTCTCGCCCGACCGCACGCCCGGCCGGGGCCGGCGCTACTCGGCCCGCGACATCGAACTGCTGCGCACGGTGCAGCAGTTGTCGCAGGACGAGGGCATCAACCTGGCCGGCATCAAGCGCATCATCGAACTGGAGAACCAGGTCGCCGCGCTCCAGCAGCGCGTCGCCGAGCTCCAGTCGGCGGTCGAGGGCGCGGCGGCGGCGATGCAGCAGCGCGAGGCGGCGGTGCATGCGTCGTACCGCCGCGATCTGGTCCCGTACCAGGAGGTGCAGCAGACCAGCGCGCTGGTGGTGTGGCGGCCCAAGCGGCAGCAGGACTGACGTACATGCGTGACAGGGGCCCGGAGGTCGAACCTCCGGGCCCCTTCGCGCGTCGTCACCGTCCGGCGGACGCCGGAGTTGTCCCTCGGGAGGTCGGAGGCAAGACGACGGCGGTCGGGGGTCTGGCTGAGTTCATTCGGTCCTCTGGTCGGGACGGGAACGGCTGATGCAAGCCGCCGTGATCACGACTCGCGAGGAATGGGGTTGGTTGTACGGATCTTTGCCCGCCGATTGCCTGCGGTTGCATGGAGAGTCCGTAAAGGACCTTTGGAGGCGTTTCCGCCATGTCTTTACATGGTCGGCGGAGTGTTGCGTTGCGCACTCGTTAAGTAGTTGCGCTTGACGCCTGGGGGCCGCTCCGCGTTGGCTTTTCAGTCACCTGGGTCGCAAGTTGCGCCCGCGTCCGGAAGACACCAGAAGTGAGCTCCTCCATGCGTTCCACGCGTCGTACCGCCATCGCCGTGGCAGCGTCCACGATGACTCTGTCGCTCTCCTCCTGCGGCGTGCTGAACGTGTCGGGGGACAGCAGTTCGGCGAGCCCCACGAAGGGCAACGACGTCACCGTGGGGCTGCTGCTGCCGGAGACGGCCAACACCCGGTACGAGGACTTCGACTACCCCATCATCAAGAAGCAGGTCGCCTCGCTCACCAAGCAGCAGGGCAAGGTCGACTACCAGAACGCCGGCCAGAACGCGGCCAAGCAGGCGGCCCAGATGCAGAAGATGATCGACGACAAGGTCGACATCATCCTGCTGGACGCCGTGGACTCGCACGCCATCGCCGGTGAGGTGAAGAAGGCGAAGGACGCAGGTATCCCGGTCATCGCCTACGACCGGCTGGCCGAGGGCCCGATCGACGCGTACATCTCCTTCGACAACGAGCTCGTCGGCGAGGTCCAGGGCCGCACCCTGCTGGAGGCGCTGGGCAGCAATGTCGACACCTCCGACAAGATCGTCATGATGAACGGCTCGCCCACCGACCCGAACGCCAAGCAGTTCAAGGCGGGCGCCCTGTCGGAGCTCAACGGCAAGGTGACGATCGCCAAGTCGTACGACACCAAGGACTGGGACCCGAAGAACGCCCAGGCCAACATGAAGGCGGCCATCGAGGCGATCGGCAAGAACAACATCGCCGCCGTCTACTCCGCCAACGACGGCATGGCCGGCGGCATCGTCAAGGCCCTGGAGGACGCCGGCGTCACCAAGCTGCCGCCGCTCACCGGCCAGGACGCGCAGCTGGAGGCCGTGCAGCGGATCGTCTCGGGCGAGCAGTACATGAGTGTGTACAAGTCGTACCCGCAGGAGGCCGCGGCCGCCGCACAGATGGCGGTGGCCAAGGTGCAGGGCAAGGAGATCGAGTTCGACGCCCTCACCCAGGACACCGTCGACAGCCCCACCGACAAGGGCATCCCCGCGCAGCTCGTCACCGTGACCGCGCTGACGAGGAAGAACATCAAGTCGACGGTGGTCGCGGACGGCATCTACACGGTCTCGCAGATCTGCACGTCGAAGCTGGCCTCGGAGTGCTCGGCGATCGGTCTCAAGTAGCAGTTTTCAGGCCACCGGTACCGGCCGTCCGCCGGCCAGTACCGGCACCGCCTCCCGCGCCCGGCCCACCTCCCGCAGGTCGAGGTCCACACAGGTGAAGTCCGGTGCCGGGCCCAGCCGGGCGCGGATCTCGCCGAGCGGTGAGACGACCAGGCTGCCGCCGACGCCCGTGGGCGCCGCACCACCGTCCTCGGTCCCGCCCGGATCGGCCTGACCGCAGGCGACCACGAAGCTCGTGGAGTCCAGCGCCCGGGCGCGGGCCAGCAGCGTCCACTGGTCGAGCTTGCCCGGGCCCGCGCCCCAGGAGGCCGGCACGACCGTCAGCAGGGCGCCGCGCGTGGCGAGTTCGGTGAACAGGGCGGGGAAGCGGATGTCGTAGCAGGTGGCCACGCCGATCCGGACGCCGCCGACGTCCACGGTGAGCGGCTCCGTGCCGGGGGCGACCGTGTCGGACTCGCGGTGCCCGAACGCGTCGTAGAGGTGGATCTTGTCGTAGTGCCCGAGGAGCCCGTCCGGGCCGGCCACGAGCACCGTGTTGTGGACGCGGCCGTCGGCGGCCGGGGTGAACATCCCGGCCACGACGGTGAGTCCGGCGCCGGCGGCGAGCTCCCGCACCCGGGTCGCCCACGGGCCGTCCAGCGGCTCGGCGATGGGCCGCAGTGGTACGCCGAAGCGGCACATCGTCGCCTCCGGCAGCACCAGCAGCTCGGCCCGTGCGGCCGCGGCCCGGGCGACCTCCCGCTCCACGAGGCGGAGGTTCGCGCCGGGGTCCGCGGTGCTGGTGAGCTGGCCGAGCGCGACGCGCAGCGACGCGGGCGCGCTCACAGGGACTTGAGGACGGTCGTCAGGCGGTCCAGGCCCGCCACCAGGTGCTCGTGCCGGGCGGCCGAGTAGGCGATCCGCACATGGTCGGCGTAACGCCCCTGCTGGAGCGGGTCGTAGAAGGTGCCGACGGAGTAGACGATCCCGGCCTCCCGGGCCCGTTCGGCGAGCAGCTCGGCGGCCGGGAGGCCGCCGCTGACCTTCGCCCAGACGAAGAAGCCGCCTGCGGGGTCGTCGAACTCCAGCCGGTCGCCGGCCTCGCGCAGGCTGCGGACGGTGAGTTCGGCGCGTTCCCGGTAGATCTCCCTGCCGTGTGCGAGAAGCCGGTCGAACCAGCCGTCGCGGGCGAGCAGGGTGCGGGCGATGGCCTGGGAGAGGGTCGAGCTCTGGAAGTCGTAGCGCCGCCGCAGGTTGATGACGTGCGGGGCCAGCCACTCGGGGGCGATCAGCCAGCCCAGTCGCAGACCGGGGCCGAGCGTCTTGGCGAAGGTCTGCACGACCACCACCCGGTCGCTGTCGAGAGGGAAGTCGGGCTCGCTGCGGCCGTCGGGCGCGAAGTGCCGGTACGGGTTGTCGGACAGGACGAAGAAGCCGTATCGCTCGGCGAGTTCGACCAGCCGAAGACGCTTCCGGTACGGCAGCAGGCCGCCGGCCGGGTTGTGGAAGTCCGGGACCGTGTAGACGGCCTTGGGGCGCAGCCCGCCGCGCAGCCGCTCGGCGAGGACGTCGACGTCGAGGCCGTGCGGGCCCACCGGGACGGGGTGGATGTCGGCGCCGGTGTTCTCGATGATGCGGATCGTGTCGGGGAACACCGGGTCGTCCACGACGATCACGTCACCCGGCTCGGCGACCGCCTGGAGCGCGAGTGCCGTGCCGTGCAGCCCGCCGTTGGTGATCAGCACCCGGGAGGGGTCCACGCCCTCACGGGCGGCGATGAGCGAACGCAGCGCCGGATCACCGGCGTTCGGTCCGTACGCGAGCGCGGGCCCTCCGGTGTCGGGCCCGGCCAGCAGGGCGTTCGTCACCTCCCTGATCGCGTCCAGCGGCAGCGCCTCTACGGCGGGGGCACCACTGACCAGGTTCACGAAGTCCAGGCCGGGCTTGCGGGCGGGGACGGCGTAGGGGGAGGAGAGGGAGAGGGCGGCGATACGGGAGGAGATCAGGGTGGCGGGGGCGGGGGTGGTGAGTGCGGTGGTCATGCGGGGGTCCTTGTCTTTGCGGGCTCGTTGTGGCTGGTCGCGCTCCGCGGCGGAGCCGCATGTCGACACAGTCCCGCGCCCCCTCGGGGCGCTTGGGTGAACCGGAGGAGCTGGGGTGAGGGGACCAGGCCGAAGCCCGGCCCAGGGAGGGGTTCGGCGTGGTGGTGGGTGCGGTCGATCTTGTACGGCGGGGTCGTCAGGTTCGGTGGGAACCACTCGTCCTGGCGGCCGGACTCGACGGCGACGAGGCCGTCTACGTGGGCCGCCAGCAGTCGGCCGGCTGCCCACAGGGGGCCCACCTCGGCCACCTGCACACCGAGTTGGGCGCGCAGGCCCAGGGTGCGGGCGTGGCGCAGCATGCGCAGGCTCGCCAGCGGGCCGCCGCATTTGGAGACCCGGACGTTGACGTAGGTCGCCGCCGCGTGCCGGATCGCCTCGTCGAGGTCGGCGGGGACGACGGCCGACTCGTCCAGCATCACGGGGCAGCCGGCCTCCCGCTGGATGCGGTGCAGGGTGGCCCAGTCGCGGGGACGGGTGGGTTCCTCCAGCCAGTCGACCGTGTCCGCGAGGAGGGCGGCCGCTTCCAGGGCCTGCGCGGACGACCAGGCGCCGTTGGCGTCCACGGAGACGGTGGTGCGGGCCGGGTCGGTGAACTCCCTTGCGGCCAAGGCGAGTTCGTGGGTCGCCCTCGGGTCGGGCAGGCCCTTGACCTTGACGTGGGTCAGGCGGGCGCGTGCCTCGGCGGGCAGGGCGCCGAGCAGCTCCGCGGGCGTACGGCTCGCGTCGACGACCAGGGCGGAGGCGGGGACCCGCGGCTGAGCGCGCAGCACCTCCCCGCCCACCAGGGCGAGGGCGTCCGCCGCGTCCCGGCCGTGTGCGCGGCACCAGGCGTCCAGCAGGGCCGTCTCCAGGGCGGCCGCGGCGGCCGGAGCCGGGTGCCCCGGGGTGCCGAGGGCGGCGGGCAGGTCGAGGGCGGCCAGCTCCCGGACACCGGACGTGAAGGAGCCGGAGAACACCCCCTCCAGCTCCGGGAGCAGGGCGTGCCGCAAGGCGTGCACCGCCGATTCCAGGCTCTCCCCGGTGACGTACGTCCGCGGCGCCCCCTCCCCCCAGCCGGTCGCGCCCGCCAGGGTGCAGCGGACCAGGACCGAACGGGACGTACGGCGTGAGTGCGCCGCGTGGGTGAAGGGGCGGGCCATCGGGACCTCGGCGGTGAAGACCTCGACGGGGAACGGCAGACCGCTCATCGCGTGCTCCCGGTGGCCGTCTCGGCCAGCCAGTCCCAGTAGCGGTGGCGGGCCGACGAGAACTCGACGTAGTGACCCGAGTCCGTGAAGTCGACGGCGGCCGCGCGCCGGGTCAGGCCGGTCAGGACCTGCCAGGAGGTGTCCAGATCGATGATCGCGTCGTGCTGCGGACGCACGAAGTGCACCAAAGGCGCGGACGGATCGGCGTCCCAGGTGCCGCCGCGCATGTAGGCGTCCTCCAGCTGCACCATCACCGCCCGGGTGGACGCGGTGACCTGGCGGATCATCAGGATGTCGTTGGCCATGAAGTCCAGGTACGCCGTGACGTCCGTGTAGTCCGCGTCGGCCAGTGTCAGCGGCGCGGTGCTCAGGCCGCCCGCCGAGCGCAGGGCCGCCAGGGCCTCGCCGCTGCCGTGGCGGGAGCGCTGCTGGCCCAGCGCGGGCGCGCAGAACACCAGGCGGGCACCGGCGGTGTACCCCTCGGTGACCAGGGCCGCGAGGATGCTGCCGCCGAAGCTCTGGCCGACGACCGTCAGCGGCACGTCCGGCGTCTGCGCGCGCACCGTCGTGAGGGCCCGCGCGTAGTCGTCGAGAACCTGCGCGGCCGAGGGGAGGTGACCGCGGGGGCCGCCGCTGGTGCCGCTGCCGCGCCGGTCGAGGGCGAAGACGGCGAGGCCGCGCGCGGCGAGCTCGGGGCCGGTCTCGAAGAGCCAGCCGGCATGGCTCTGGATGCCGTGGACATAGAACACGGCGGCAGCGGGCGGCCGGTCGGGTGCCCAGTGGTGCAGGGCGAGTTCGGTGCCGTCGGAGGCGGTGAGGGCGAGCGTCGCGCGGTGGTGGGCACGCGCGGTCAGGGCGCTCATCGGACGGCACCGGCCTCGGCGGACGCGGGGCTGAGCCGGAGTCCGGGTTCCGTGCCGGCCCTGAGCAGCCCCCGCTCGGTCAGGGCGTCCAGGACCTCCCGGTCCCGTTGCAGCCAGTGGTGCTTGACCTGGTTGGAGGAGGTGCCGCGGGCGCGCAGCCGTTCCTCCGAGGCACGGGCGAACGCGCCCCACTCGGCGGCGACGACCTCGATCCGGCCGAGCCGGCGGGAGGCGCGCTTCTCGCCGTACTCGATGTTGATGCGGCGCAGCGCGGTGTCGATGTCCCGGGCGAAGGTCTCCAGGGCGGAGGCGCCCAGGTCGCCGGCCCCCTCGATGATCACGTGGTAGCGCGGCGGTGCGCCCCACACGGGCACGCAGGTGAACAGGGGGCGCCCGCCCAGGCCGCCGGGCAGGGAGGACACGACGGCCTCGTGGACCTGGGTCTCGGTGAGCTTCTCCCCGGTGAAGGAGGCACGGAAGCCGGCCCGGCCGGTGAACTCCAGGCGCGGGGTGGCGCCGTAGTGGCCGGCCACGCGGTAGACGTCACCGACGTCGTAACGCAGCAGGCCGTTGGCCTGGCTCATCACCAGGCGGTACTCCCGGCCGCTCTCCAGCTCGTCGAAGAGCACGGTCGCCGCGTCCGGGGCGAGCGAGTCGCTGCCCTCGGACGCCCGGGGGCCGTCCACGGGGACGAACTCGTAGACGCCCTGGCCTACGGCGAGCGGGCCGGCCGAGGCATGGCCGTCCACCGGGAGGGTGACGATGCCCTCGGTGCCGGTCGTGCTGAACGGCAGCCGCCGTACGCCGGGCAGGACCTCCGCCAGCCAGTCCCGGTACAGGGCGGCGGACGCGGAGTTCCAGGCGACCGCGAGGTCCAGGCGCGGCCACAGATCCGTAAGGCCGGGGGCGCCGCCGGTCGCTTCGAGGACGGCGGCCAGACGGTCGGCGGTCTCCCGGTCCGGGGTGACGGCGGGGTGCCGGCGGCCGCCCAGGGTGCCGTCCCGCAGGTCGGCCACCAGTCGCTCGCCGGATGCGGCCAGCGTCTCCGCCAGGCTGATGATCTTCGACGGGTTGAGGGCCACGACGGCCCGTACGTCGCTGCCCGCGAGCAGCCGCAGCTTGCGGTACAGGGCCGCCTCCCAGCCCTCGCCCGGGTCGGCGAGCAGCCACGGCTCGTCGTACCACGGCGGCAGCCAGTCGCGTGCACCGACCGCCGCGGGGCGGTTGGAGATGCTGTAGACGGGCTGCTCGCCGCCCGGCCCGGGGCGGCCCGGGGTGCGCTCCCAGGACAGGTCGAGGACCTGCGGGATGTGCGCGGCGGGCGCCGAGAGCGCGTCCGCCTGCGCGAGTGCCTCGAAATACAGGCCCCACTGCGCGTACAGGGCGGGTCCTCGGTAGTGGTCGCGCCAGTGCCGGGTGGTGGGGATGTGCTTGGGGGTGCCGCTGGAGCCGGAGGTCTTCAGGAAGGCGTACGGCCGGCTGCGGGTCAGGACCGCGGGCAGGCCCTGGCGGGCGCGACGGATGTACGGCTCGACGTCCTCGTACTGCTGGATCGGCACCGCCCGGCGCCACTCGTCCACCGTGCGGACGCGGTGCAGTGCGTGGGTGCGGCCGAACTCCGTGTCCGCGCACTGGTCGAGAATGTCCTCGAATACATTCCGGGCGGCGGGTTCAGGATGTGCAAATACTTTCCGCAGGCTTTGCAGGGCGTGCTGGGTGCGGAAACCGAACGCGTGGCACGAGCAAGGCGTGGGGGAAGGGATGGCCGAATTCACTGCGGGTGCGGCCAAGGCTGCCATGTTGGTCCTCTGGTCGGGATTCACGTGTGCAGGTACAGCGGGAATTACCGGTTTCCCCTGGTGGGGGAGCCGGTGGTGAGGATGCTTGTCAACTGCCGTGGACGGGGTGGGCGCAAGACGGCGCCGGCGCGGCAGGATCAGCGAGAAGTGCGACAGAAGTTCCGCATGGACATGATTATTTACGGTTTCACTGCTGTCCGTCAAGAAATTTCGGAAGGCAATGCACGGCTATTGTTGCGCCGGGATGAATTCCACCTCTGCGGCAATATGGAATTCATTCGTCCGCTGAGGCGCCGGTCGCCCAGCACCCCCGCGAGCGCGAAAACCGTCACGGCGCAGCCGGCGCCCAGCAGTGTCCGTGGGCCCAGGCCCATCAGGGTGCCCGCGAGGGCGGTGCCGGCCGAGGAGACGGCCATCTTGAGGGCGCCCATGGACACGTACACCTGTGCGCGGGCCTTTGGCGGCGCGTACACGGCACGCACCGCGAGCGTCGCCGTGAACAGCAGGGCGCCGGCCGCACCGGTGGCGGCGAAGGTCACCACCGCGACCGCGTAGCCGGGCGCCAGGGCACAGCAGGCCACGGCGGCCGCGCTCACCGCGACCAGCACCGTCGACGTCCGCTCCGGCTCGCCCCGCAGCGGCACGATGCCGGCCACCACCGACGCGGCGAGATAGCCGAAGCCGTAGACGGCGGCCAGTGCGGCGCCCGCGTCGGCGCTGCCGGTGAGCTGGTGCCCGAGCGTGGTCGCCACGACTGTGATGCCACCGGCGACCAGCGCGGTCAGCGCCATCGCCAGCATCACGCGGCGCAGCGGGCCGACGGTCGCGATGATCCGGAAGGTCTGCCGGACCCGCAGCGGGCCTGCCGGGCCCTTCGCGGGCGGCGCTGCGACGGGCAGCGTCAGCACGGTGAGCGCGGCCACCGCCGCCGCCCCGCCCAGACACAGCACCCCGGCGCGCGCACCCAGTGCGGCCCCGGCCGCGCCGACGGCCGCGGGCCCGAACGTGTTGCCGATGCCGTACGTCGCCGAGTCCCAGCCCTCCGCCCGGCGTCGCCCCCGCTCGTCCCAGCCGTCCACGGCGGCGAGCCGGCTGCTCAGCCCGCCCGTCACCAGCGGCCCGCACAGCCCGGCGACCGTGACGAGCGCGGCGACGGCCAGGAACGGGACGCGCCCGAGCAGGGCCGCGGCCGCGGCCAGCGCGAGACCGAACACCACGAAGGAGACGGCCAGGACCCGACGGCCGTCGCGGGCCCGGTCCAGCACCCCCGCGAGCCACGGCCCCGCCACATACGGCGCGGTCAGCAGCGCGGCGAGCAGCCCGCCGAGGGCCGCACCGCCGGAACCGCCGGTGCGGACGGTCAGGGTGAACAGGCCGACGGCAGCACCGCCGCTCGCGGTGCGGACCAGGGAGGCGGTGAGGAGATAGCGGACGAGGGTGCCGCTGCGCAAGGCGCCCATGTCAGCCGTCGCCCCGCGCCTCGGCCACCGCCGTCAGCGCGAACCCGAGCCGTTTCTCGATGTCCCGCCGCACCGCCGCGACCTCCTCGGCGGCCCGGTCGGCGTCGTCGCCGACGACCCGGATCATGCCGAAGGTGTCGAAGTTGCCGTTCATCGCCCGCAGCCGGGCCCCTGGTTCCGCGCGGCTCCAGCCCGAGTGCAGGCGCGGCCGGAACTCCTCGAACCAGTCGGCCGGCAGGTCCCCGGGCACGACCGCGTCCCGGGCGGCGGCGAGGAAGGTGTGGCTGGCCGCCCGGCGCCACGGCAGCGGGTGTGCGGGCGCGGGCGCGCCCAGGAACAGATCGACCAGGATCTCGAAGACGTTGTGGTCGGTGGCCATCCGCACCGAGTCCGGCAGTGAGCCGCCGGAGATCCGCGGGTTGGCCTCCACGAGCCGGAAGCCCTTCGCCGTACGCATGACTTCGACGTGGAAGATGCCGAGGTCCAGGCCGAGGACCTCGCAGACCCGGGCCGCGTACCCGCCGAGCTCGGCCTCCTCGGCCGCGGGCAGCCCCGACGGGACCGTGCAGCCCAGCTCCAGCACCGGATTGTCGCGGCCCATCTTGCGGCCGACCGCCACCAGCGGGGTGAAGCGCTCGCCGTCCGCGGCCACCTCGACCGAGTACAGCTCGCCGACCGCCAGCTCCTCGACGATGTACCGCTCGTCCAGCTCGGCCGCCAGGCCCGGCTGCATCGACCGCAGCTCCTCGGCGGCGGCCGCGAAGTGGGCGCGCAGTCCGTCCGGCGTCTCGACGATGCTGGTGACGGCCTTGCCGACGCCCGACACCGGCTTGATCACCACCGGGTAGCCGATGCCCGCCGCGGCCTCCAGGGCCTCGGGCAGCGTGGTCACCACCGCGAATCCCAGGCTCGGTACGCCCCTCTCGCGCAGGATCTCCCGGCAGCGGCCCTTGTCGCGGGCGGCGGCGACGGCCTCGTACGGAGTTCCGCGCGCCCCGAGCCGTTCGGCGAGCCGGGCGGCGGCGAGCACGCACAGGGACAGGGTGGACAGGACGGCGTCCACGTCCCCGGGCCCGATGCCGTGCTCATGCAGCAGTCCGAGGAGCCGGCCGGCGTCCTGGAGGTCGTCGGAGTGGAGGGTCCGGTCGGCGAGCTGCTCGGCCTGCGCGCGCTCGGCGGGCGGGGTGACGAAGTCGTAGAGCGGTGAACGCAGCAGGGTCACTTCGTGACCGAGCCGCTTGGCGTGTGCGATGGACTGGACGCCCAGCGCGGTGATCTCGACGAAGACGAGGTGGGCCACGCGTGCTTCCCCTCTGCTGGGGTGGTGATGGGTGTGGGGAGTGGCCGGGGAGGGGACACGGGCCCGGGCACGGGCTCAGGGCGCGCCGCGGGAGAGCCAGTGCTCCGGCCGGACCCGGATCAGCACCGACCCTGTGGTCCGCCCGGCGCTCGCCTCGACGAACGCGTCGCCCGCCGCCGTCCCCAGATAGCGGTGCGCCAGCCTGCGCCGCTCGTCGAGCGTGGCCGGGGCGCGGAACTCCACCACCGGGCCCTCGACGCTGACGTAGGTGCGCGGCGGTTCGGTCTGCTGCACACACAGGGAGACCCGGCCGTGCCGGCGCACCAGCGCGGCCTTGCGGCTGTCCAGCGCGGTGATCAGTGTGATGTCGCCGCCGGGCGTGTAGCCGTACCAGAGCGGTACGGACAGCGGGCCGCGCCCGGCCTCGCCCGTGACGCTGACGACGGCGATGTGCGGCTCGGCCAGGAACGCCTCGCGCTCCGCCCGCGTCATGGCACGCACCTGTTGGTCCTTCCCCCGCTCACTCATGTCGTCCCAGCGTGCGGGGCGCCTCGGCGCAGGTCCAATACAGGTTTTCTCGCGGCCGATCAGCCTTGTTTATCGGGCCCTGTCCAGGCGATGTGTGTACGGGCCATGAACTGTCCGCGGGGCGGCCCGGCCCCTCGGCCCGCGGTGCCTACGATGCCCGTATGGAACTGCGCCGCCTGAAGTACTTCGTGGTGCTCGCCCGGCACCGGCACTTCGGGCGGGCCGCCGCGGAGCTGAGCATCGCGCAGCCCGGGCTGAGCCAGCAGATCAAGGTGCTGGAGCAGGAGCTGAAGGTGTCCCTGCTCGACCGGGGCCCGCAGGGCGTCACCCTCACCCCGGCAGGGCGGGCGCTGCTGGAGGGTGCCGAGCCGCTGCTCGCGGCGGCCGACGAACTGGGCGAGCGGGTGCGGGCGGTGGCCGACGGCACCCACGGCAGGCTCCGCGTCGCCTACTCCCGCTCTGGCGCCGACGACCGCATCACCGACGTGATCCGCCGCTTCCGCAAGGACCACGAGGACGTCCAGGTGTCGGTGACCACCGGCATGTCGTCCTGGTGCCTGCGCCTGCTGCAGGACGGCGGTCTCGATGCCGCCTTCGTGCGCGGGATCATCCGCGAACCGGGCATCACGGCCGCCGTCGTCGCCGAGGAGGAGGCCGCGGTGATCCTCCCGGCCGACCACCCCCTCGCCGCCCGTGACCGCCTCACCCGCCGCGATCTGCGCGGCCTGCCGGTCGTGCTGTGGCCGCGGGAGGCGGGGCCCACGCTGTACGAGGAGCTCGTCGCCGACGTGTGGCCGGACGGGCCTCCGCAACTCGCCGCCGAGGAACCGGACTTCGAGCAGGTCGTCGCCTCCGTCGCCGAGGGCACCGGCGTCTCCGTGATGGACCTCGGCCGCGCCCGCAAGCTCTGCCCGCCCGGGGTCGTCATCCGTCACTTCGCCGAGCACCCGCCCCGCTACGCCGTCTCCTTCGCCCACCGCACCAACGATCCGAACCCGGTGCTGGCCAGGTTCGCGTCGTACGTACGGCAGGCTCCCCGGTAGCGGCACGGGTTCACCCCACCCGCGTGAACACCACCGACACCTCCGGCGGGCCGCCCGCCACACCCCGGTAGATGCCCTTGTGCGGGGTGACGTCGTCGTAGTCGCGGCCGCGGGCCACCACGACATGGGACTCGTCGGCGCGGGTGCGGTTGGTCGGGTCGTAGCCGCACCAGTCACCCGCCCAGTACTCGATCCAGGCGTGGCTCTGCCCGGCGACGGGCCGGTGCAGTTCGGCCTCGCGCTCCGGGTGGAGGTAGCCGGAGACGTAACGGGCCGGCAGGCCCACGCCCCGCAGCAGCGCGACGGTGAGATGGGTGATGTCCTGGCAGACGCCCGCGCCCTGCTCCCAGGCCTCCGCGGGCGAGGTGTTCACACTGGTGGCGCCCGGCAGGTACGACACCCGGTCGGCGACCAGCGCCGAGACCGCGACCGCCGTCTCGTGCGGGCCGAGGCCGGCCGCCGCCTTCCGGGCCTTCTTCACGAGCTTGGCCGGGACCGTCGTACGGCCGGTCGGGCTCGCGAACTCCAACAGGCGGGTGTTCGCGATGCGTTCGGCCACCTCGGCCCAGGTGGGCGGGGGCGGCAGCGCCCCCGGTGGGGAGGTCTCGACCAGGCTGGAGGCGGTGATGGTGAGGTCGCCGTGCGGGTCCATCAGGTCGAAGCCGGTGACCTGGGTGCCCCAGTAGTCCCAGTACGCCCAGGTGGGGGTGGTGGGGTTGACGGTGACCCGCGCGTCCAGGGTGGTCTGGCCCGGGAGCGTCAGGGGGGTCATGCGGACCTCGTTGTGCGAGGAGGCCGCGGGCTGGGCGTAGGAGACCCGGGTGGTGTGCTCGATGCGGAGGCGGCGTACGCGTTCGGCGGTCATCTCACGCTCCTTCCTGGGCCCACTCGATGGGCCCCTGGTACGGGAAGAACCGCTCGGCCACCGCGTCCGCGGACGCCATGCAGGCCTGCTGCAGGTCGCCGAGGAGTGCGGGCAGCTGGTTCTCCAGAGCGTGCGTGTCCAGATATTCGAGACGGGTGCGGAGCCTGCCGATGGGGCGGCGCGCGGGGTCCTGGCGGGGGCGGCCGAGCGCCGTCAGGCACTCCTCCGCCGTGGTGAGCGCATGCAGCGCCGAGCGCGGGAAGTCCCGGTCCAGGAGCAGGAATTCGGCCACTCGCGGGGTGTCGCCGAAACCGCCGTACACACGGGCATACGCCTCATCGGCCCCCGAAGCGCTCAGCAGCGTCGGCCAGTCGGGCGCGTGCACGGCGTCCAGCACGCGCACGGAGAGCAGCCGTACCGTCATGTCCACCCGCTCCAGGCTGCGGCCCAGCACCACGAACCGCCAGCTGTCGTCCCGGCTCATGGTCGAGTCGGCGAGCCCGAAGAAGAGGGCGGCCCGGCGGCGCACCAGCTCCAGATAGGCGTACGGGCCGGTACGGCGGGCCGCCATCCGCTGGTCGGCCAGCGCGTGCCAGGTGGAGTTGAGGCACTCCCACATCTCGGAGGAGATGGCCTCACGGGCGCTGCGCGCATTCAACCGGGCGGCACCGAGCGCCCCCTCGATGGAGCCCGTCGAGCGGGCGTCGAAGGCCAGCTGGTCCAGGACCTGCTGCATGTCGCAGGGCCCGGCTCCCGCGTCCATGCCGAGGATCGCGTACAGCGAGCGGCAGGCCGCGTCCTCGTCGCGCCAGGGGTCCTCCAGCAGCCGGTGCAGATACGCGTCGAGGATGCGGCCCGTGGCGTCGGCGCGCTCGACATAGCGGCCGGTCCAGGTCAGGGCCTCGGCTATCCGGGACAGGATCACGTCGTTCACTGCTGCTGGGCCCCTTCCTGTACGACGGCACGGGTGCCGTCGGGTCCGAGCCGGCGCGGGGCGACGGAGGGCAGCACGGCGGCCGGTTCGGGCACCGGCTGCTCGGCGGGGCCCTCGGCGAGCACCCAGGTGTCCTTGGAGCCGCCGCCCTGGCTGGAGTTGACGATCAGGTTGCCCTCCTGGAGGGCGACACGGGTCAGGCCCCCGGGCAGCACCCAGACATCGGTGCCGTCGTTCACGGCGAACGGCCTGAGGTCGATGTGGCGGGGTGCCAAACGTTCGCCCGCGAGGGTGGGGGAGGTGGACAGGGCGACGGGCCGCTGGGCGATGAAGCCGCGCGGGTCGGCGGTGACGGCTTTGCGAGTGCGTTCCAGGGTGTCCTTGTCGGCCTTGGGGCCGATCACGATGCCCTGCCCTCCGGCGCCGTCGACGGGCTTGATCACCAGCTGGTCGATCTGGTCGAGAACCGCTTCCAACTGCCCCGGCTCGTCCGGCCGATAGGACTCGACATTGGGGAGAATCGGTTCTTCGGAGAGGTAGTAGCGGATCAGGTCCGGGACGTAGGTGTAGAGCAGCTTGTCGTCGGCGATTCCGTTGCCCACGGCGTTCGCGAGTGTGACGTTGCCCGTCATGGCGGCGCCCATGATGCCGGGGCAGCCGATCACCGAGTCGGGCCGGAAGTGGAGCGGGTCGAGGAAGTCGTCGTCCAGGCGCCGGTATACGACATGGACGGGGACCTCGCCGCGCGTGGTGCGCATCCACACGCGGTTGTTGCGGCAGACCAGATCGTGTCCCTCGACCAGCTGCACGCCCATCAGCCGGGCCAGCAGCGCGTGTTCGAAGTAGGCGGCGTTGCTCGGGCCCGGCGTGAGGACCACGACCCGCGGGTCCTGCACACCGTCGGGGGCGGCGGCCCGCAGCGCGGCGAGCAGCTTCTGCGCATACCCGTCGACGGGCACCACATGCTGTTCCGCGAACAGGGACGGGAAGATCCGGGTCATCGCCCGGCGGTTCTCGATGACATACGAGACCCCGCTGGGGACCCGCACATTGTCCTCCAGCACCCGGAAGTCCCCGGCCTCGTCGCGGACGAGGTCGATGCCCGCGACATGGATGCGGACGCCGCCCGGTGGCTCCACCCCCTGGGCCGCCCGGTGGAAGTGCGGGGAGTTGAGCAGCAGCCGCCAGGGCACCACGCCGTCCTCGAAGGCGCGGCCGTGCCCGTAGGCGTCGGCGAGATAGGCCTCCAGGGCCCTGACTCGCTGGCTCACCCCCCGTTGTATGAGATCCCATTCGAGGGCGTCGAGGATGCGCGGCACCAGGTCCAGCGGCCAGGGCCGCTCCTCGCCCGCGAAGGCGTAGGTCACGCCGCGGTCCGTGAAGGCTCTGGCCATCTGGTCGGCCCGGAACCTGAGTTCGCTCGGCTCGATGGGCTGTAGTGCTGCCAGCACCGGCTCGTAGGCGGTCCTGACCTCACCCGGCCGCTCAAACATCTCGTCCCACGCGTCGGCCAACGCGTATGCGTCAAATATGTCCGCCATGAGGGGACGTTAGAGGCGGGGTGTAACGGGGTGATCACTGGTTCATTTCCGCAAGACTTCGCGAGAAGCGCCGGGATGCGTCGTCAATTTTCCGCGGCCGTCGTCGTTGCCCGCGGCCACGCGACGGAGCCGCACATGGACGCTCTCCGTGCCCCTGCGGGGCGCGGAGAATACCTGTACGAATGGGTGTTTTCAGGCGCTCGGTTCGGGCCGAGCCGTGTTGCGGAGCTGGTCCGGGCCGCGCATAGTTGCGCTGCGACACACGGTGGAACCGGGGGTGGGATGGGCGATGGCCGGGCACGGGACGGATGAGCATCCACACGGTGCCGACCGACTGTGCGACGCCGGGGACCGCGTGTACTCCCGGGCCGTACGGCGGGGCCGGGTGGCGCGCCGGGACGCCGAACCGGTGCCGTGCCTGCTCGAGCTGGCCCTGCTGCATCCGGACCCCGACGACATGGACTGGCTGGTCCCCACGGCCCCGCAGGAGGTCATGACCAGGCTGCTGCGCGGGGTGTACGACGAGGTCAGTGCGAGCCAGCGGCGGGTCGGCGCGGCGGTCGCCGCCGTCGAGCGGTACGCGGGCCTCGGTCCCGCCACGCAGGCGGGCCCGGGCGTCGGGGAGGGGGCCGCGATCCGCGTCCTCGACGGGCTCTCGCGCATCCAGGCCGCCATGGACCAGGCGACGGAGGCCTGCACCACGGAGGTCCTCACCGTCCAGCCGGGCGGCATCCGTCCCGAGCACGAGCTCACCGAGGGGCTGCACCGGGCGCTGGCGCTGCGCGGGCGGGGCGTGCGGATGCGCGACCTGTACACGCATGTGGCCCGGCACGGGCAGGGGCTGCTCAACTACCTTGAGCTCATGGGCGGTTCGGTCGAGGCCCGCACCCTCGACGAGGTCATCGACCGGCTGATCCTCTTCGACCGCACGGTGGCGTTCATCCCGGCGAACGCGGACCGCACCCTTGCGCTGGAGCTGCGCCACCCGGCGCTGGTGGAGTACCTGGTCACGGTCTTCGAACGGCTGTGGCGCCTGGCGATCCCGCTGACCGCGCCGCTGCCCGACACCGGCATCGAGGGCATCTCGCACCGGGAGCAGTCCATCGCGGCGCTCCTCGCCGAGGGCCACCAGGACGCGGTGATCGCGGAGCGGCTCGGCATAAGCGTGCGGACGTGCCGGGCGCACATCGCACGGTTGTCGGAGACGCTGGGCGCGGCCAGCCGCACCCAACTCGGCGTCCGCATCGCCCAGGTGGGCCTCGACGGCCCCCGCCACCCGGCGGACGTCGCCCCGTCGGTCACCCTTCCGGGTCAAGAATCCCCGACTGTCCGATGAGATAGCCGAGCTGGGCGCGGCTCTCGCTGCCGAGGGTGGCCGCCAGTTCGGCGGTGGGGGCAGGATGGCGAGCAGTTCACGGGTCGCCTCCGCCGTGGCGATGGCCTCGTTGATCCGGTCGAGTCCGCTGATGACGCCGATGCCCGGCTGGTTCAGTCGCCGGCGTGAACTACCCGCCGATGCGTATGAGCGGCTCGAAGGTCTCGGCCAGCCACTGCTCGCGCAGCCGCTCGCCGGCGATGAGGTCCGCCGATGGGCGCAGCAGACGGTGGGGGCCCATGCGGCTACGGGCTCCAGTCGGCGGGGGCGGTGACGGCGGGGTACAGCAGGCCGAAGTCGACGAGGCAGGGGGCCGCGTCGGCTTCCGCTCCGCTCACGTGCCGCTCCCGCAGGGCGCGGCCGTACAGCTCCAGGCCCGCTGCGTACAGCTCCTCCGGGCCGTGCCGGTGCGCCTGCGTTGTCACGAGTGACCTCTTCCTCCGGCTTCTTCCGACGGCTTCTTCCGAACGTCCCGAGCGGTGTCAGGGCTCCTGCTTCAAGATTCCCGACTGTGCGATGAGAAAGCCGAGCTGGGCCCGGCTGCCGCTGCCCAGGGCCGTCGCGAGCTTGGCGATGTGGGCGCGGCAGGTGCGGACGTTCATGCCCAGGCGGCGGGCGATCGCCTCGTCGACATGACCCTCGACGAGGAGCTTGGCGATGGAGTGCTGGATCTCGGTGATGCCGTCGGGGGCGGTCTCGTAGGGGGCGCCGGCGCTCAGCGGGACCGCACGGGTCCACATGAACTCGAAGACCTTGATCAGGTAGCGGACGAGGCCCGGATGGCGCAGTTCGAGAGCGATCTCGCCGTCGTCGCGGGTGGGGATGAAGGCCACCGTCTCGTCGCAGATGATCAGCCGCTCGACCAGCTCGTCGATCGTGCGGTACTCCACCTTGCCGTCGGTGAACTGGGCGACGTAGGCCAGCGTCTCCGGGCTGTAGCGGGCCGGGTGCTGGTAGAGGGTCCGGATGCGGCAGCCGCGTTCGATCAGCGGCCGGTCGCGGTTCAGTCCCTGGGCGAGGGTGTGCTCGAGCCGGCGGCGGCTCGGCTGGACGGTGAGCATCTCGGTCTGGCACTGGGCCGTGGCCAGGTCGAGCGCCGCGTTGATCCGGTCGAGGCCCTCGAGGACGGTGATCGAGTGCGTGGTCGCCGTCGACTGGGCACTGAGCGTCATGAACGGCTCGAAAGCGTCTGCGAGTTCGATGGACAGCCGCCTGCGCTGGGTGATCTCGTTCTCGATCGGGTTGAGCCGCTGGGCGAGCGCGACCGAGGGGGGGACCGGGCGCAGCCAGTTCGGGTCGTCGGGATCGGGATGAAGGAGGGCGAACTCCATCAGACAGGGAGCGGGCTCCACATCCGTACGGGCGATGCGTCCCGTCCGGAGAGCGCTCCCGTAGAGGCGGCGTCCGTCCTCGCACAGATCCGTCAGTCCATGAGGATGTGTCCGCTTAGTCTCATTTATCGCCAAATCTCCACCCCCCAGGGTCCTGAACGTGCAGGAACATGATGCATCGTTTGTGTGGCCATGACGTGCCGGAATGGGCCATCGTCGTATTCGGACGGGGGAGAGGTGACCTTCAAATGAGGACGAAGCCGACTATGCATAAGAGAATGCTTCGCTCGGCGCTTGCCGCCGCCTTCTCCGCCGCCGTGGCCTTCGGAGCACTGGGCGGCCTCTCGGGGGCGAAGGGTGATGCCGCGCAGGACAGCACCTGGAAGACGACGGCCGTGTCTGCCACCCGTGCCGGCGACAGCACGTGGCTGGTAAGGGCGTCCGACGTTCCGGGTGACAGCACCTGGGTCGCTCCCAGTGACAGCACGTGGGTCGCCGGGTCATGACCACTCCACCCGACGACCGCTCCTTCCGCCGCGAAATGGCCACGGCCTACCGCTCCGGCTGGCACTTCATCGACCTTGTCACCGCGATCCCCCACTCCGGTGACTCGCTGATGGTGACCGTCTTCGGTGAGCCGGTCGTCGTCACGCGCGACGAGGACGAGGACGTACGGGCGTACCGGTGTCTGCGGCGGCCTCGGGGGGCGCCGCAGCCTGTGCGATGTGCCATTCGGTACGGAATGATCTTTGTGAATCTCGACCAACGAGACCACCGGCTGGTGGAACCGGAAACCCCCGATGTTCGGACCATCTCAGCCACCCCCCGCAGTGCCTGACGCGAATCCCCCGTCGTAACAGTTCGCTCAGGTGCTTCCCCCCGCAGCGGCGTCACCGTGACCTGAACACGGTGACGCCGCTGCAGCTTTGTGGGACATTTCCGGGTATCGGCGTATTCGGCCGCCGCCGGGTACTGGCTGAAAACAGCCCCCGGCGTCACGGCCGCCCCAGCCGTCATACGAGGCCCATCGCCCGCGTCAGCTCGATCTCGATCACCACACGTGACGGGTTCGGCCCGGGCGTGCGCCGGTAGCGCTCGGCGTACCGCCGCACCGCCTCCGCGACCCGCTCCGGCTCGGTCCGTACCACCGCCAGGCCCTCCAGCGTCGCCCAGCGCCTGCCGTCCACCTGGCACACCGCGACCCGGGCACCCCCGTCGCCGGCCGCCAGCACGTTCAGCACCTTGGCGCTCGTCCGGTTCGTGATCACCCGAGCGAGACCGGCGCCGGGATCGTAGGTGACCCCGACGGGCACCACATGCGGGCTGCCGTCCGGGCGCGGGGTGGTCAGCGTGCACAGGTGCCGTTCCCGCCAGAAATCGAGGTACGCGGCGTCGGGGGCACCCGGGTCCTGCGAATAGGTCGCCATGGCTCCGGAACTTAGCCCCCGTACTCCCCCCGCCGCCTCCTTGAGTGGAATAGACTCAACTTTGTGTACGCTGACTGAGTCAGTACTGGACTTGTGGCGGACGGCTGACCCCAGGAGGAGAACGCGACAGTGGACGCCGAGCTGACCAACCGGAGCCGGGACGCCCTCAGGGCGGCCGAGCAGCGGGCCCTGACCGAGGGGCACGCCGACCTCACCCCGGCGCACCTGCTGCTGGCCCTGCTGCAGGGCCAGGACAACGAGAACATCACCGACCTGCTGGCCGCCGTCGACGCCGACCAGGCGGCCGTACGGGCCGGAGCGGAGAAGATCCTCGCCGGGCTGCCCAGCGTGACCGGCTCGACCGTCGCGCCCCCGCAGGCGAACCGCGAGCTGCTCGCCGTGATCGCGGACGCCGCCGAGCGGGCCAGGGACCTCGGCGACGAGTACCTCTCCACCGAGCACCTGCTCATCGGCATCGCCGCGAAGGGCGGTGCCGCCGGTGACGTACTGTCCGGGCAGGGCGCCGGCGCGAAGAAGCTGCAGGAGGCCTTCCAGCAGGCGAGGGGAGGACGCCGGGTGACCACAGCCGACCCGGAGGGCCAGTACAAGGCCCTGGAGAAGTTCGGCACGGACTTCACGGCAGCGGCGCGCGAGGGCCGGCTCGACCCGGTCATCGGCCGCGACCAGGAGATCCGCCGTGTCGTGCAGGTGCTGTCGCGCCGTACGAAGAACAACCCGGTCCTCATCGGCGAGCCCGGCGTCGGCAAGACCGCCGTCGTCGAGGGACTCGCCCAGCGGATCGTCAAGGGCGACGTACCGGAGTCCCTCAAGGACAAGCGGCTGGTCGCGCTCGACCTCGGCGCGATGGTCGCGGGCGCGAAGTACCGCGGCGAGTTCGAGGAGCGCCTGAAGACCGTCCTCGCGGAGATCAAGGACTCCGACGGCCAGATCATCACCTTCATCGACGAGCTGCACACCGTCGTGGGCGCGGGCGCCGGCGGCGACTCCGCGATGGACGCCGGCAACATGCTCAAGCCCATGCTGGCGCGCGGCGAGCTGCGCATGGTCGGCGCCACGACCCTCGACGAGTACCGCGAGCGCATCGAGAAGGACCCGGCCCTGGAGCGCCGCTTCCAGCAGGTCCTGGTCGCCGAGCCGACCGTCGAGGACACCATCGCGATCCTGCGCGGACTCAAGGGCCGCTACGAGGCCCACCACAAGGTACAGATCGCCGACAGCGCGCTGGTCGCCGCCGCCACCCTCTCCGACCGCTACATCACCTCCCGCTTCCTGCCCGACAAGGCCATCGACCTCGTCGACGAGGCGGCCTCCCGCCTGCGCATGGAGATCGACTCGTCCCCCGTCGAGATCGACGAACTCCAGCGCGCCGTCGACCGGTTGAAGATGGAGGAGCTGGCGCTGGAGAAGGAGACCGACCCGGCCTCCCGCGAGCGCCTGGAGCGGCTGCGCCGCGACCTCGCCGACAAGGAGGAGGAGCTGCGGGGCCTCACCGCCCGCTGGGAGAAGGAGAAGCAGTCCCTCAACCGCGTCGGCGAACTGAAGGAGAAGCTCGACGAGCTGCGCGGACAGGCCGAACGGGCCCAGCGCGACGGCGACTTCGACACCGCCTCCAAGCTCCTCTACGGCGAGATCCCCACCCTGGAAAGGGACTTGGAGGCCGCCTCCGAGGCCGAGGAGGAGGCGTCCAAGGACACCATGGTCAAGGACGAGGTCGGCTCCGACGACATCGCGGACGTCGTCGCCGCCTGGACCGGCATCCCCGCCGGCCGCCTCCTGGAGGGCGAGACGCAGAAGCTCCTGCGCATGGAGGAGGAGCTGGGCAAGCGCCTGATCGGCCAGCAGGAGGCCGTGCAGGCCGTCTCGGACGCCGTCCGCCGCACCCGCGCCGGCATCGCCGACCCGGACCGCCCGACCGGCTCCTTCCTCTTCCTGGGTCCGACGGGCGTCGGCAAGACCGAACTCGCCAAGGCCCTCGCCGACTTCCTCTTCGACGACGAGCGGGCCATGGTCCGCATCGACATGTCGGAGTACGGCGAGAAGCACAGCGTGGCCCGCCTGGTCGGCGCCCCGCCCGGGTACGTCGGCTACGAGGAGGGCGGCCAGCTGACCGAGGCGGTGCGCCGCCGCCCGTACAGCGTGGTCCTGCTGGACGAGGTGGAGAAGGCCCACCCCGAGGTCTTCGACGTCCTCCTCCAGGTGCTGGACGACGGCCGCCTGACGGACGGCCAGGGCCGCACGGTCGACTTCCGCAACACGATCCTGGTCCTCACCTCCAACCTGGGCAGCCAGTTCCTGGTCGACCCGTTGACCAGCGAGGCCGAGAAGAAGGAGCAGGTCCTTGAGGTGGTCCGGACGTCCTTCAAGCCGGAGTTCCTCAACCGCCTCGACGACCTGGTGGTCTTCTCGGCGCTGACCAAGCCCGAGCTGAAGCGCATCGCCAAGCTCCAGATCGACCGTCTGGCCAAGCGCCTGGCGGAGCGGCGTCTCACCCTGGAGATCACCGACGAGGCGCTGGACTGGCTCGCCACGGAGGGCCTCGACCCGGCCTACGGCGCCCGCCCCCTGCGCCGCCTGGTCCAGACCGCCATCGGTGACCGCCTCGCCAAGGAGATCCTCTCCGGCGAGGTGAAGGACGGCGACACGGTCCGGGTGGACGCGTTCGGGGAGGGGCTGATCGTCGGGCCGGCCACCGGTAAGACGCTGTGACCCTGAGCGTCTCGCTGCTTCTGCATCACGGTGAGTATCGAGTCGATAGGTGATATTTGACGTAACCTCCCGGATGGTGGGCTCGTTCCTCCAGCCGGGAGGGATGTCATATGAAGCGAGTTCTGGCGGTTCAGCGCATCAGTCGTGACACGGAGGCTTCGTCGGCGCTGACACGGCAGGACGAGGCACTCACCATCGCGCTACGGCGGCGGGGCTACACCGAGGTGGGGCGTGTCGTCGACGCCACTGTGTCGGGCGCTGTCCACCTCGACCAACGCCCCAGCTTGAGGAAATGGCTCGACGATCCCCTTGTGCATGAGTGGGATGTCCTCATGGTCACCGAGCAGGACCGCATTACACGCGATGACCTGCACTGGTGGCGTTTCGTCGACTGGATCCTCAAGAACGGGAAGCAGGTCGAAGTCCTCGACGATCCGACGTTCGACATCAACTCCGAGGACGGACGGATACTGGCGGGCGCCAAAGCGGCTCAAGCTGCCAAGTACCGCAAGGCTGTTCAGGCCAAGCAACTCGACCGCACGCGGTTCTTCCGTGAGAACAGGCTCTGGAACGGCGGGATCTGGCCCTTCGGCTACCGTGCCGAGGTCTTCTCCCACCGCGGGGAATGCCGCAAGCGCCTGGCGGTCGACCCCTGCACCTCACGGCTCGTGCGTGAGGCGTACGAGCGCATTGTCCAAAGCGGCGACACTGTCTACGCAGTAGTTCAGGACTGGAACGCGCGGGGTGTACCCAGCGCCCGGGACCATCAACGCAGGGAACAGAACAAAGATCTTCCAGAACACGAGCGCAGGCCCGAGAAGGGGACTCTCTGGGCGGTGACCACGCTGCGCAACATGCTGAGGTCGCCCGCTCTGATGGGCGTGATGATGCATCGTTCCGAACCCGTCCTGGACGAGGATGGAGAGCCGGTGGTCTGGGCGGACGCCATCCTCAGCCGTGCGGAGTTCGCAGCGCTCCAGGACGCGGTCATCACCGAGAAATGCAGGGAAGAGGCCAGGCCGGAGAAGGGCTGGCGCACTCCCCTACTCGGCGTGCTCTTCTGCATCTGCGGCAGGCCCATGTACGTACGGCACCAGAAGAACCGTCTGGCCGACGGTACGACGCGGGTGCTCACCTACTACCAGTGCCGTTCTGTCTCCGAGATGAACCGCTGTGAGGCTCCCTCGACCTGGCGGGCCGAGAGCCTCCACGAGGCCGTTGAGCGACGCTTCCTGGACGAGGCCGGTGATCTGGCCGAGACGAGGCGCACCTATGTGCCGGGACGGGACCATGCCGCGGCGATCGCCGAGCTTCGGACGGCCCTCGTGAACCTCACCGCTGCTGTCGGACAGGCAGCCAGCCCGTTGGCCGTCGAGGCCTTGGCCCGGCAGATGGACGAGCACGCCAGGACAATCGAGCGGCTGGAGGCCGAGCCGGCGATCCCTGGCCGGTGGATCGAGGAGCCGACCGGTGTCGCTTACCGCGAACAGTGGTCCGCAGCTGGGGACTGGGAGGCCAGGGCGGCCCTCCTCCGTAAGGCTGGTGTTCGCTGCTTCTGCGAGGGAACGCACAAGTCGGGGACCGTGCACATGTGGTCCCCTGCGGCTCAGCAACAGCAGGCCACGGACGGAATCGACTGCCGGGAGGAGAGAGTCCGGCGCTACTTCCTGGAGCTTCGACGGGACAAGGGGCTGGGGCCGGGATTCTGGTACTCACCTCGCTGATCGGCCACGTGGTGGCAGCCCCGGGTAGGGCGGCTTGCCGCTCACGGTCCAAGAGAGAGAGGGTGGGCATGTACGTCTGGTCTCAGCGATGGCCGGACGAGCCAGACGACCGCAGGAGTGTCCAAGTATGTCCATCGACCCGTCCTCGATTCCGAACTTCGGGGGCCAGCCCGAGCCGCAGCCCCAAGGACCGGCGGGCCCCGTCGTCCCGGATCAGGACCTCGTGAAGCAGCTCCTCGACCAGATGGAGCTCAAGTACGTCGTCGACGACGAGGGTGACCTCGCGGCGCCGTGGGAGCAGTTCCGTACGTACTTCATGTTCCGTGGCGAGGGCGACCAGCAGGTCTTCTCGGTGCGGACGTTCTACGACCGCCCCCACCAGATCGACGAGAAGCCGCAGCTGCTGGAGTCCATCGACGACTGGAACCGGCGGACCCTGTGGCCCAAGGTCTACAGCCACACCCACGACGACGGCACCGTCCGTCTGATCGGTGAGGCGCAGATGCTGATCGGCACCGGCGTCAGCCTGGAGCACTTCGTCTCCTCCACGGTCAGCTGGGTGCGGGCCGCCATCGAGTTCGACAAGTGGCTCGTCGAGCAGCTCGGCCTCGAAGAGGAGATCAACGAGGCGGACGAGAAGCCCGGGGACGACGAGGAGTAGTCCTCCGCCCGCTTCCACAGCGCTACAGCTGCACAGCTCTACAGGGAGCCCTACAGCTCTACAGGGGCATCTGGGCGATCACGACCAGATACGCCCCGTACACGAACGAGAGCCCGGCCAGGGCGGCGACCACCACGGTCGCGTGCCACGGCCGGGCTCTCGCCGTACGGACCAGGGCCTGGGCGAGGGGCAGCAGGAGCGGGAAGGCGGGGAGCAGGAAGCGTGGCTTCGACTCGAAGAAGCCGGAGCCGCCGAGCGCGATCAGCAGCAGCACGCCGCTGTGGACGAGGAGCGGGAGCGGGGCGCGGTCGGCGAGCAGGAGGGCGTACAGCACGACGCCCGCCGCCACGATCACCATCGTCATCGGGAAGACGAACCGGTCCCCGTGCAGCAGCAGGTGCTTCACGAACTGGAGCGAGCCGCGCCCGAAGTCGAACCGGGAGCCCCACTGCCGCTGCACGGCGAAGTAGCCGCCGAGGAGATCGCCCTCGTGGTGTCCGACCCACAGGATGTACGCCGTCCACCCGGCCGGGGCGAGCGCGGCGCCCGTCCACAGCCTGTGGGAAACCTTGCGGCGCTCACGAAGGCACCGCCACACCTCGCAGGCCGCCGCCGCGAGCACCGCCGCGGCGACCGCGAACCCGTTGGGCCGGGCCAGCCCCGCGAGCGCCGCCAGCGAACCCGCCCACAGCCAGCGACCGGCGAGCACCGCGTACAGCGACCAGGCGGCGAACGCGGTCAGCAAGGGCTCGGTGTACGCCATGGACAGCACCACGGAGTGCGGCAGCAGCGCCCACAGCAGCACCAGCGCGAACGCGACGGCACGGCCGTGCAGCCGGGCACCGATGGCGTAGATCCCGCAGGCGGCGACGGCGGCCGCGGTCCAGGACAGCAGCAGCCCGGACGCGCCCCCGCCCAGCGGGCTCACGGCGCGCAGGGCCCGCACCAGCGCCGGGTAGAGCGGGAAGAACGCCATGTCGCTGAACATGACTCCGGTGCGGGGGTGCTGGATGCGGCCGTACCCGTGGGCGGCGATCCCCAGGTACCACACGGAGTCCCAGGACCGCCCGAGCAGCCCGAGGGCGTCCCTGCCGGTCGTCGCCCGGGCCACCAGGGCGAGCGTGGCGACACCGAGCAGCCGGACGGCGAGGAACAGACCGAGCGCGGTGGCCATGGCCGCCACCCGGGTCGCATGGACACGCCCCTGGGCGGCAGGCTCCGCGACGGCGGAACGAGTGAGGGTGCTGGCGTGGGTCACACCGGCACAGTGCAGGGTCAACCGGGCGTGCGCGAGTGCTGGGCGTCCGGCCGGGTACGGTCTTGCGGCGCTCGGCGTGGCGGCGTGACAGGCCCCGGATCAGCCCGCCAGCGCCTTGAGCCGCTTCACCGCCTCCTCCAGGACCGCCGTCTGCTTGCAGAACGCGAACCGTACGAACGGGGCGCCCGCCTCGCGGTGGTCGTAGAACACGGCGTTCGGGATGGCGACGACCCCGGCGCGCTCCGGGAGGGCCCGGCAGAAGGCGAAGCCGTCGCCCTCTTCGGACAGCACAGTTCCGAGGGGGCGGATGTCGGTGGTGATGAAGTAGGTGCCGGCCGGCTGGAAGACCTTGAAGCCCGCGTCCGCGAGGCCCGCCGCCAGCAGGTCCCGCTTGGCCAGCATGTCCTCGCGGAAGGCGGTGAAGTAGGTGTCGGGGAGCGCCAGCGCCTCGGCGACGGCGTACTGGAAGGGGCCGGAGGAGACGTACGTCAGGAACTGCTTGGCGGAGCGGACCGCCGAGACCAGCCCGGGGGCCGCCGTCACCCAGCCCACCTTCCAGCCGGTGAAGGAGAACGTCTTGCCCGCCGAGCCGATGGTGACCGTCCGGTCGCGCATGCCCGGGAAGGTCGCGAGCGGCAGGTGCTCGGCGGCGTCGAAGACCAGGTGCTCGTACACCTCGTCGGTGACGACCAGCAGGTCGCGCTCCACCGCCAGCTCGGCGATCGCGGTCAGTTCGGCGCGGGTGAGGACCGTGCCGGTGGGGTTGTGCGGGGTGTTGACGAGCAGCAGGCGGGTGCGGTCGGTGACGGCCGCGCGCAGCTCGTCGAGGTCCAGGCGGAAGCTGTCCTCGTGGGGGCGCAGGGTGACCGGCACCCTGGTCCCGCCCGCCATGGCGATGCAGGCCGCGTACGAGTCGTAGTACGGCTCCAGGGCGATCACCTCGTCGCCGGGCTCCAGCAGGGCGAGGAGGGTGGCGGCGATCGCCTCGGTGGCGCCGGCGGTGACCAGGACCTCGGTGTCGGGGTCGTACGCCAGGCCGTAGCGGCGCTCCTGGTGCGCGGAAATCGCCGTGCGCAGCTCGGGGACGCCGGGGCCCGGCGGGTACTGGTTGCCGCGCCCGTCGCGCAGGGCCCGTACGGCGGCCTCACGGACCTCCTCGGGGCCGTCCGTGTCGGGGAAGCCCTGGCCCAGGTTGATGGAGCCGGTCTGCACCGCCAGGGCGGACATCTCGGCGAAGATCGTCGTCCCGAACTCGGCGAGGCGGCGGTTGAGGAGGGGGCGGGTGCTGGAGGTCATGCCGGTCATCCTGCGCCCAGGCTGCGGAGTTCCTCAACTCACCGCTTCCACGACTGGTACCGGGCGATCGCCTTCCGCAGTTCGGTCCGCTCGGCCTCCGGCAGCTCGGCACCCTGCGTGAACGCCATGAGGTGCTCGGCGACGACACGCAGCTTGGTGTTGGTGCGCTGCGACACGTCCCGCAGGACACGCCAGGCCTCCTCGGGCGCTATCCGTCCGAGGACGACGACGGCACCGATGGCCTGGTCGACGATCGCGTGCGAGCTGACCGCCTGCTCCAGCTGGGAACACTCCGCTTCGAGACGCTCGTACTCCATGGCCAGATCGGTGGCGGACAGGAACTTCAGCGGCTGCGATCGGGAGACCGCGAAGAAGGCCATGGCTGGCTCTCCACTTGGTGAGGGCGGGGACTGGGCTCTGCTCTGCTGCTGCCCCCGGAAGAGCCTCGTACACGCATGCTCTGAAGTTCCTCAACTCTGCTTTGACCATCGAGGGCTCCGGGCATCCCCCGTTCACGCAAGACACGAGGCACCCACGGGGGGCTGCTTCGGGGGATTTCGAAAGGACGGTGGCGCCATGATCACCGGCTTCATCGTGGTGGCGGTCCTGATCGCGTTCGTGGCGATCGTCGTGAAGGCAGCGGGCAAGCGCGGGGCGAAGTCGTGCGGTGGGGGGAGCCGGAGCGGCTCGTACAGCAAGCACGGCAGCAGCGGGAGCAGCAGCTGGTGGGCCGGCGGGGGAGACGGCGGCTCTTCGGGCGGGCACCACTCCGGAGGTCATCACTCCGGGGGGCACCACTCCTGCGGGGGCGGTCACTCCTCCTGTGGGGGTGGGTCCTCCTGCGGGGGAGGGTCGTCCTGCGGTGGCGGCGGCGGATGCGGCGGAGGCAGCTGACACGGGGCGGCCGAGCTCCGCGGGGGAACCGCATACTCCCCTGTCACACCCGCCGAGCACCCGCCGGAGCGCACGCCCCGGCGGGTGCTCCTGTGCTCCGGCGTACGCCACGGCCGCCGTGGCGTACGCCGTGGTTGAACAGTTGAGCAGTGGAGCCCTCTGAGGGATGGAAACCCCACGAAGTTGGGTAAAAACGCTGTGACGGCGCCACCGTTCATGATTCCCTCTAAAACACCGGTGCGGTCCTTGGACGTCCTGCTGAGACCTTCCTGACCTCCCTGATCTCCCGACTGGGCCGACCGGGCCGTCCGGGCCGATCCCCCGGAGCCGCCCGGTGTGCCGGACCCCCCACGCCTTCCTCCTTACCTTTCTTTGTGTGCCAGCGGAGAGCCGACCCATGCTCACGACCCTGAACACCTCATACACCGACACGCGCGCGGCCGACCTCGCCTGGGCCCTTGGGCGTGAGCCGCTTCCCGCCCTGGCCACGCTCGACCTCGAACTGGCCGGGGCCAAGCTCCAGTTGAGACTCCTCGGCGCATCCCACCAGGTGCTCCTGGAGGAACAGCGGGGCACTTGTTCGGAGACGGTGGCGTGCATGCCGGGCAGCAGCACACCGCTGCCGCTGGGCGTCGCCAAACGGATGGGCGACTGGGAGTACGAGTTCGCGGCCCGGGTGGAGGTCCTGTCACCGGGGTCGTTCGCGGGGCGCGCGCAGGAGTTGCTCGCGCTGGTCTCCGACCATCCGCACGGCCTTGCAGGGGTCTTCCCCGGCAGCCCGCACGCCTTCACCGCACTGCTGGCCCAGTGGCACGAGGGCCAGGTCCACTGGCGGACCTGGCACGCGTACCCGCAGGACGGGCAGTTGGTGGCGACGCGGACCCGGGTGGGAGCTCGCGTTCCCGCGCCGCAGGTCGGTCCGCCGGACGCCTGACCCGAACACACGGCCTCAAACACGCGGGAACGAACTGTCCGGCAGTTCCACACGTGTGGGTGACGAAGCGTGAAGTTGCAGTGACGTAACGTCGCAGTCGTGATCGAACCGCACGCGCCGGCACCACCCGGCTCCCCGCCCCCCTGGGCGGGCCCGGCGCGGCTGCCCGTCCAGCCGAGCACCGGACGGTTCCTGGTGCTTGCATGCGTCTTCGTCTGCGCGGCCTGCGGACTCGTGTACGAGCTCGAACTCGTCGCCCTGGCCTCGTACTTGATCGGCGACTCGGTCACCCAGGCCTCGGTCGTCCTGTCGGTCATGGTGTTCGCCATGGGCATCGGCTCGCTCGCCGCGAAGCGGTTGCGCTGGCGTGCCGCGGCCGCCTTCGGCGCGATCGAGGCGACGCTCGCGCTCGTCGGCGGCTGCAGCGCGATGGCCCTGTACGCGGTGTTCGCGTGGACCGGCGACTGGGGAGGCCTGTGGGCGAGCGGACCGCGCTGGCTGCTGGTCGCCTTCTCCCTCACCATCGGTCTGCTGATCGGTGCCGAGGTTCCGCTCCTCATGGAGCTGATCCAGCGCATCCGGCGGCAGGACGCGGGCGGTGCGGTGGCCGACCTGTTCGCCGCGGACTACGTCGGCGCACTGGTCGGCGGTCTCGCCTTCCCGTTCCTGCTGCTGCCGCTGCTCGGCCAGTTGACCGGCGCGCTGATCACCGGCGCGGTCAACGCGATCGCGGGCGGCACCCTCGTCCTCGGCCTGTTCCGCCGTGACCTCCCCCGCCGTACCCGCTGGCTGCTGCTGGTCGCCAACCTCGCCGTGCTCGGCCTGCTCGCGGCCGCCGCCGTCCTGGTGGACGACTTCGAACAGGCGGCCAGGCACGCGGTGTACGGCCACGACGTACGGGTGGCCCTGCAGACCGGCACCCAGGAGATCGTCCTCACCGGAGGCACCGACGGCCGCCCCCTCGCCCTCTTCCTCGACGGCCGCCTCCGAGTCGGCAGCGACGAACTCCGGTACCACGAAGCCCTGGTGCACCCCGCGATGAACGGCCCGCACGCGCGCGTGCTGATCCTCGGCGGCGGCGACGGGCTGGCCGTCCGCGAAGTGCTGCGCCACACGGGCGTGCAGCGCGTGGACGTCGTCGAACTCGACGCGGGAGTCGTCCGGTTGGCCCGCCGCGACCCCGGCCTGTCGAAGCTGAACCGTCACGCCTACGACGACCCACGCGTGCGCGTGACGACCGCCGACGCCTTCCGCTGGCTGCGCACGGCGCCGACCTCGACGTACGACGTGGTGATCTCCGACCTCCCCGACCCGGGCATCACGGCCAGCACCAAGCTGTACTCCCAGGAGTTCTACGGCCTCGCCCGGCGCGCCCTCGCACCCGGTGGCCGCCTGGTGGTGCACGCCGGGCCGTTCGCCACCCGCCCGCGGGTGTTCTGGACGGTCGTGGCGACCCTGCGCGCCGCCGGTCTGCACACCGCCCCCTACCGGGTGGGCGGCCGCGACTCGGGCTTCGCCGCGGGCCCCGACCGCACGGCCGACGGCTCCCGCGCCCCGCGCGACTGGGGGTTCGTCCTGGCCTGTGCGGACACCCGCCCCCGTCTGCGCCTGGACCCGCACGGGCCGCACCCGCTCACCCTCACCCAGCGGGCCCTGACCGCGGACGGCAGGGCCGCGGCGGCCACCCGCATCCCGGGCCTGCCGGCGTCGACGCTGGTCCATCCCCGGTACTGAAGGCGGCCACGGACGGCGGCCCGTCCCGTCCCCCGAGCTCGGGACGAACCGCCGTACGCCTCCCCCCTCAGCACCGAGAATGTACGGGCGGCCCGCGCCGCCCCGAATCCCGCAGCGGATGGATCCGCGGCCCAACCCCTTGCGGTAACCGGGCGGTTCCTGCAACTTCCGTGGTACTTCCGGAGGTTGACGCCCCGGTCCGCGCACCGGCGTTACGCTGCGGCGATGCGGATCCACCCACTCGCCGCCGACGGTCTCATCGCCACGGCGCTGACGACCGTGGCCGTCCTGCTCGGCAGGGAGGCCGTCGCGCAGGGGTGGCCCGCACTCGACCCGCTCGCTTGGGCCCTCGTCCTCCTCGCCACTCTGCCGCTCGCCCTGCGCACCAAGGCCCCGGTGACCGTCTTCGCCTTCGTCCACGCGGTGGGCGTCCTCTACATCAGCCTCGGCTACTGGCCGGTGGTCATCACCTTCGGACCCATGCTCGCCGTCTACACCGTGGCGTCCGTGCGCCCGGCCCGCACCACGGCGGTCTGCGCCGCCGTGATGGGCGGCGTCTGGGTCTATGCCGGGCTGGTGACCGACGGCAGCTCGATGGCGTCCGTGCTCGCCCAGGCGGTCGCCTATCCGCTGGTGTTCTGGTGGTTCGGCCACATCGCCCGCCGAACGACCGAGCTGACCCGCCAACTCCGCGCCGAACAGGCCGAACGAGCGCGTCGCGAGGTCGCCGAGGAACGCGTGCGCATCGCCCGCGAACTGCACGACGTGGTCGCCCACCACATGGCGGTCATCAACGTCCAGGCGGGCCTGGCCCGTTTCGTCTTCACCACCGACGCACCCACCGCACGTGAGGCGCTCGACACCATCGCGGGCGCCAGCGGCGAGGCGCTGGAGGAACTGCGGCGCATGCTGGGCCTGTTGCGCGCCGAGGGCGTCTCCGGAGCGGACGGCGCCCCCGCCCCCGGCCTCGGTCAACTGGCCGAAATGGTGGACCGGGTACGCGCGGGCGGCGTCCCCGTGGACCTCCGCGTCACGGGCGAACCGCGCCCGCTGCCCCCGGGCGTCCAGCTCTGCCTCTACCGCGTCGTCCAGGAGGCCCTGACCAACGTGCTCAAGCACGCCCCCGGCGCGAACGCTGCCGTGGAACTCGCTTACCGTGCGGGCGAGATGACGGTGTCCGTCACCGACGACGGGAAGGGGGTGGATCCGGACAGAAAGCGGGGACGCGGCGGACATGGCTTGATCGGAATGCGGGAGCGGGCCAAGCTCTACGGCGGGACGATTGTCGTCGGCCCGCGCAGCGAGGGTGGATTCGGCGTGCATCTCACCCTGCCGACGTCGGTACGGGCCGCACGCCGGGGAGACGCCGACGTGGAATGACCGGCAGCCAGGACAACACCGCCGCCATCGCCGCCACCGCCGACCATGTGATCAGAGTGCTGGTCGTGGACGACCAGTTCCTCGTCCGCAGCGGACTGGTCGCGCTGCTGCGCGCCGCCCCCGGCATGGAGGTCGTGGGCGAGGCCGCCGACGGCGCCGAAGCGGTCGCCCTGGCCGCGAAGACCCGCCCCGACGTCGTCCTCATGGACATCCGCATGCCCGGCACCACCGGCATCGAGGCTACCCGCCGCATCCTCGCCGAGGCCGCCGACCCGCCCCCGCGCATCCTCGTCCTGACCACGTTCGACCTCGACGAGTACGTCTACGGCGCCCTGCGCGCCGGCGCCTCCGGCTTCCTCCTCAAGGACGCGGGACCCGAACGCCTGCTCGCCGCGGTGACCGCCGTGCACGGCGGCGACTCCCTGTTCGCCCCGGCCGTCACCCGCCGTCTGGTGGAGGCGTTCACCCGCGTGGCCGACCACTCCGGAGCGCCGCCCGGCCTGGACGCCCTGACCAGCCGTGAGGTCGAGGTCCTCAAGCTGGTCGCCCGCGGTCTGACCAACGCGGAAGCGGCCGACCGCCTGTTCATCAGCGAGGCCACGGTCAAGACCCATCTGAACCGGACGATGACGAAGCTGGGACTGACGAGCCGGGCGCAGGTGGTGGTCGTGGCATATGAGACGGGGCTGGTGACGCCTGGGGGTACGGCTTAGCGCCGGTCGGCAGCCCCCAGCAGGCCCGACACCGACGCGCGGTCACTTTCGACCAACACGGGTGCATGAGGCGGCCACCTGAGTAGGCTCGGCCGACATGGAGCATGAGGTGTTCGTTCCGGTTGCGGCCGCACGGCTGAAAGAAACCCTCGCCGACCCCGCGCAGGTGGCCCGGGCGGTTCCCGGGCTCCAGCAGGACGCGGGCGCCGAGCCCGTCACCGGACGGCTGAAAATGCGCGTCGGCAGCCACTCCGTCACCTACCGCGGCACCGTCCGCATCACCGCACAGGACGACGGTTCGTACGCCGCCGAGGGCGACGCCACCGAGACCCGCGGCACCGGCTCGGTCAAGCTCGCCCTCACCCTCCGCGTGGAGGAGGCCGACGGCGGCTCCCGGCTGACCTTCGCGGGCACGGCCTCCGCGGACGGCCGCCTCACCGAACTGCCGGCCGAACAGGTCGCGTCGGCCGCGACCCGCCTGCTGAACCGTTTCGCGGAGAGTCTGGCCGCGGGCGCGGAGGACGAGGGCACTCAGGAGCAGCCCGAGGCGCCCCAAGAGCCCGAGGAGACCGAGCCCCTCGTCACCCAGGAGTTCGAGCCCAAGGCGACCAGCGACTTCGAAACGACCCCGGACGCCGACGACGCCCCCGCCCCCGCCGCCGAGCACACCTCGGTCCACGACACCGAGGTCCCGCCGCCGTCCCTCGACCCGCTCGCCGAGGACACGGCGGACACGGGGGACACGGACGACGTGGGCGCGCCCCCCGCCGAAGCGGCCCACGCCCGCCGCACGATGATCGGCCGCAGCGCCGAGGAGGTCGACCACGCCCCGCCCCGCGGCCGCTACGCCCCCGTCCCCGCCCCGCAGACGGTCTCCCCCGGCTCCTCCCTGCGCTGGGCGGCCCCGGCGGCGGCCGTCGTGGTCGCGTCGGCGATCGTCGTGGGCCGGCTGCTGCGCAGGCGTCACTGACGGCGGTCTTGATCGCCCCAGTAGGGTCGTCCCGTGAGTAACGAAGACATCACGCTGACCGCGGGCGACGCGGAGGTGACCGTGCAGCCGGGCAACGGCGGCCGGGTCGGAGGACTGCGCGTCGGCGGCATGGAACTGCTCCGCCAGGGCGAACGGTTCGGCTGCTTCCCGATGGTCCCCTGGTGCGGGCGGATCCGCGACGGCCGCTTCCGGGACGGCGCCACCGTCCAACAGATGCCGCTCAACTCCCCGCCGCACGCCATCCACGGCACCGTCCGCGACGGCGCCTGGCGCCCCGCGCGCGTGAACGCCGACGAGGCCGTCCTCACGTACGACCTGGTCGAACCCTGGCCCTACGCGGGCCGCGTCACCCAGCAGTTCGCGCTCACGCCCGACTCCCTGACCCTGACGATGGCCGTGGAGACGATCGACTCCTCCTTCCCGGCGCAGATCGGCTGGCACCCCTGGTTCAACCGGAACCTCGGGGGCAAGGACGTACAGCTCGACTTCACTCCCGCGTGGCAGGAGGAGCGCGGCGAGGACCATCTGCCCACCGGCAACCGCGTCGACCCGGGCCCCGGCCCCTGGGACGACTGCTTCGGCATGCCCGGCGGCGTGGACGTCACCCTCACCTGGCCGGGGCAGCTGGAGCTGAAGGTCACCAGCCGCGAGGAGTGGGTCGTCGTCTACGACGAGCAGCAGGAGGCCGTCTGCGTGGAACCCCAGACCGGCCCGCCCAACGGCCTGAACACCCTGCCCCGCCTGGTCACCCCGCTGGAGCCGCTCGAGGCCTCGACCACCTGGACCTGGCACCGCCTTTAAGCTGGGCCGCATGACGGACGTACGTGGCGAGCTGCTGCAGCAGATCAAGGACAAGGCCGTGGTGCACGGCAAGGTGACCCTCTCCTCGGGTCTGGAGGCCGACTACTACATCGACCTGCGCCGCATCACCCTTGACGGTGAGGCCGCCCCGCTGGTGGGTCAGGTGCTCCTGGACCTGACCGCCGACCTCGACTTCGACGCGGTGGGCGGTCTGACCATGGGCGCCGACCCGGTCGCGGCGGCCGTCCTGCACGCGGCCGCCGCCCGCGGGAAGCGCGTCGACGCCTTCGTCGTGCGAAAGGCGGCCAAGGCGCACGGGCTGCAGCGCCGCGTCGAGGGCCCGGAGATCAAGGGCCGCCGGGTGCTGGTCGTCGAGGACACCTCCACCACCGGCGGCTCCCCGCTGACCGCCGTCGAGGCGGTGCGTGAGGCGGGCGCCGAGGTCGTCGCCGTCGCGACCATCGTGGACCGGGCCACCGGCGCCGCCGAGAAGATCCAGGAGGGCGCGGGAGTGCCGTACCTCTTCGCCTATTCCAAGGACGACCTGGGCCTCGACTGACGTCCCCGGCCGGGCTACTCCCGGGTACGTCGGCCGCGTTGTCCACAAGCCGGACACGGCGGGCAAAGCATCAGGCCAAGTCTGGAAAGATGGGCCCGACGACGACGTCAACCCCCAAGGTCTAGGTCAGGGCCGTAGTACGCAGCACGCCAACCCGCACATACCAAGGAGCGGACAGATGCCCATCGCAACTCCCGAGGTCTACAACGAGATGCTGGACCGGGCGAAGGCAGGCAAGTTCGCCTACCCGGCGATCAACGTGACCTCGACCCAGACCCTGCACGCGGCCCTGCGCGGTTTCGCTGAGGCGGAGAGCGACGGCATCATCCAGATCTCGACGGGTGGCGCCGAGTTCCTGGGCGGTCAGTACAGCAAGGAGATGGTGACCGGCGCGGTCGCCCTCGCCGAGTTCGCGCACATCGTGGCCGAGAAGTACCCGGTCACGGTCGCCCTGCACACGGACCACTGCCCCAAGGACAAGCTCGACGGGTACGTACGTCCGCTGCTCGCGATCTCCGAGGAGCGCGTGAAGGCCGGCGGCAACCCGCTCTTCCAGTCGCACATGTGGGACGGCTCCGCGGAGACCCTCGCGGACAACCTGGCCATCGCCCAGGAGCTCCTGGAGCGCGCCCGCGCCGCGAAGATCATCCTCGAGGTCGAGATCACCCCGACCGGCGGCGAGGAGGACGGCGTCTCGCACGAGATCAACGACTCCCTGTACACGACGGTCGACGACGCCATCCGTACGGCCGAGGCGCTCGGTCTGGGCGAGAAGGGCCGCTACCTGCTGGCCGCGTCCTTCGGCAATGTGCACGGCGTGTACAAGCCGGGCAACGTCGTCCTGCGCCCCGACCTGCTCAAGGAGCTGAACGACGGCGTGGCCGCCAAGTTCGGCAAGGCGTCCCCGTTCGACTTCGTCTTCCACGGCGGCTCCGGCTCCACGGAGGAGGAGATCCGCACCGCGCTGGAGAACGGCGTGGTCAAGATGAACATCGACACGGACACGCAGTACGCCTTCACGCGTCCCGTCGCCGACCACATGTTCCGCAACTACGACGGCGTGCTGAAGGTCGACGGCGAGGTCGGCTCCAAGAAGACCTACGACCCGCGCACCTGGGGCAAGCTGGCCGAGGCGAGCATGGCCGCCCGCGTCGTCGAGGCCACGCAGAACCTGCGCTCGGCCGGCACGAAGATCAAGTAAGGCCGTCGTACACGAAGGTCTTTGGCGAGCCCGGTGCTACGGCACCGGGCTCGCTGTATACCTGGGGGCATGCCCGACGTCCGGATCGCCACCCCGCAGGGCAAGTGGATCCTGCTGACCACCGTGCTCGGCTCCAGCATGGCCATGCTGGACTCGACCGTCGTAAATGTCGCCCTGCCGCGCATCGGCCGCGACCTGGACGCGAATCTCGCCGCCCTCCAGTGGACGGTCAACGCGTACATGCTGACGCTGGCCGGGCTGATCCTGCTCGGCGGCTCCCTCGGCGACCACTACGGCCGCCGCAAGATCTTCGTGATCGGTGTGGTGTGGTTCGCGTCGGCGTCCCTGCTGTGCGGCCTCGCCCCGAACGCGGGCGTACTCGTCGCGGCCCGCGCGCTGCAAGGGGTCGGCGGGGCGCTCCTGACGCCCGGCTCCCTCGCGCTGATCCAGGCGTCCTTCCACCCCGACGACCGGGGGCGGGCGGTGGGCCTGTGGTCCGGCTTCGGCGGGATCGGCGCGGCGGTCGGCCCGTTCCTGGGCGGCTGGCTGGTGGACGGCCCGGGCTGGCGCTGGGTCTTCCTGCTCAACGTCCCGCTGGCGCTGCTGTGCGCCCCCATCGCCGTACGCCATGTCCCCGAGTCGGCGGACGGCCGCACGCACGGCCGGTTCGACGTGCTCGGCGCGGTCCTCGGCGCGCTGGCGCTCGCCCTGGTGACGTACGCCCTGATCGAGGCCCGGCAGGGCTCCCTCGTGGTCGCCGTCACCGCGGTGGCCGGACTGGGCGCGGGCGTGGCCTTCGTGTACGTCGAGAAGCGCCGCCCGGACCCGATGATGCCGCCGGACATCTTCAAGTCCCGCGAGTTCACGGCGGTCAACCTGGTCACGCTCTGCGTCTACGCGGCCTTCGGCGGCTTCTTCTTCCTCACCGCGCTGCAGCTTCAGGTCGCCGTGGGCTGGTCGCCGCTCGCCGCGGGTACGTCCCTGCTGCCGACGACCGTCCTGATGCTGCTGTTCTCCGCCCGCTCGGGCGCCCTCGCCGACCGCATCGGGCCGCGCATCCCGCTCACCGTCGGCCCGCTCCTGTGCGCGGCCGGGATGCTGCTGATGCTGAGGGTCGGGCCGGGTGCCTCGTACGTGCTCGACGTGCTGCCCGCCGTACTGGTCCTCGGCAGCGGCATGGTCACCCTGGTGGCACCGTTGACGGCCACCGTCCTCGCCTCCGTGGACACCGCACGGGCGGGCCTGGCCAGCGGCATCAACAACGCGGCGGCCCGCGCGGCCGGTCTGATCGCGGTGGCCGCACTGCCGCTGCTCGCCGGGATGGGCCCGGAGGCGTATCTCTCCCCGGGCGCCTTCGACGACGCCTTCCACCGCGCGATGCTGCTGTGCGCGGGCGTCCTGGCGCTCGGCGCGGTCGTCGCCTTCGCGACGGTACGCCCGCTGCCGCCCGGCTGCCGCCGCCCGGAGTGCCGTACGCACGGCTCGGTGACGGCGCCGCCGCTGGAGGGGGAGCGGGCGAGGAAGCGGATCGCATGACAGCCCGTCCGGCGTTTGAGGACGAGGCCGTTCAGGCCGACAGCGGGGGCCTGGGGGCGGCAGCCCCCAGCAGGGGCGACACTGGTGAACATGTCGATTCACGAGAACCTTCTCGGGGGCCCGCCCCCGACCCACCTCCCCGACGACCCCGCGCCCCGCGAGCTGCTGGCGGGCGGCACCGCGCCCGCGGACGTCGCCGCCAAGTACCCCACGTCCTCGCTGGCCTGGGCCCAGCTGGCCGACGAGGCGTTCGAGCGGGGCAGCGTCGTGGAGTCGTACGCCTACGCCCGCACGGGCTACCACCGCGGCCTGGACGCCCTGCGCCGCAGCGGCTGGAAGGGCCACGGCCCGGTGCCCTGGGAGCACGAGCCGAACCGCGGCTTCCTGCGCGCCCTGCACGCCCTCGCCCGCGCCGCCGGAGCCATCGGCGAGCAGGAGGAGTACGAGCGCTGCACCCAGTTCCTGAAGGACTCCTCGCCGACGGCGGCCCAGACCCTGGGCTAGCGGTCCGCCGCAGTTTCCTCTCGGGCCCGCCCGGTGCGACCGGGCGGGCCCTGCGCTGCGCCGAGCAGTGTCCTGCGGAGGGCGCCGGCGGATCAGTAGTAGCTGCTCATGATGTCGGTGGCCCAGTCCGGCTGGGTGGTGGCGCCCTGGGGGCCGAACTCGCTCATGTAGGGCTTGATGTCGAGGACGGGGGTGCCGTCGACGGCGTCGAGACCCTGGACGTGCAGGTCGAGTCCGTCGGTGCGCAGCAGGCGGCAGCGGGAGACACCGAGGCGGTTGGGGCGGTTCTTGCCGCGCTGGGCGAAGATGCCGACCATCGGCCAGTCGGTGTTGCCGCGCGGATGGCGGGCACCGGTCTCGATCCTCGCCACGGGCACGCGGTCGAAGTGGTAGACGATCTCCAGGTGGGAGAAGGCGTCCAGGCCCGCCAGCGCGTCCGCGCCGAACCGGTCGCCGTCCAGGCGGACGACGGCCTCGACCTTCCCCCAGTCGTCGTCACGGACCTCCTCGCGTCCCCCGACCACCCGGCCCACCGGGACCAAGACCACCTCGGACGAGGTGCTCTTCTCAGACATCAGCCATGCCTTTCGTCAAAGTGCGACAACGGGTTCTGTGCGGCGCCCGAGCGTAGTGCAGGTACTCCGGCGACCCGACGGGCCGGTGACCGGGCGGGCCTTGCGTTCCGGGCGGACCATCGAAGAAGATGCCCGGCGGGGACCGGGGCCCCCGTGTCGGTAACGGCAGGGGCGGACCGCTACCCGGAGCAACAACAGGAGACAGCGATGTCCCACCAGGCTCAGCCCCACGAGGCTTCGGAGCCCGAGACTCCGCATCTCGACTTCGCAGGTACGACGCCGTACGAGGACTACGTCAAGGCGGACGTGCTCACCCACCTCCAGCACACCCTCTCCGACGACCCCGGAGAGATGGTCTTCCTGGTCACCACCCAGGTGATGGAGCTGTGGTTCACGGTGATCGTCCACGAGTGGGAGACAGCGGCGCACGCCCTGCGCTCCGACGACGTGCCCACCGCCGTCGCCGCGCTGAAGCGTTCGGTACGGGAGCTGGAGGCGCTGAACGCCTCCTGGAAGCCCCTCGGCCAGCTGACCCCGGCCCAGTTCAACTCCTACCGGAGTGCGCTGGGCGAGGGTTCCGGCTTCCAGTCGGCGATGTACCGCCGGATGGAGTTCCTGCTCGGCGAGAAGTCCGCGTCCATGCTGGTCCCGCACCGCGGCGCACCCCGCGTCCACGCCGAACTGGAGAAGGCCCTCGCCGAGCCGAGCCTCTACGACGAGGTGCTGCGGCTGATGGCGCGGCGCGGCTGTGCGATCCCCGGTTCCGTGCTGCGCCGCGACGTCTCACGGCGGTACGAGCCGTCGGAGGCCGTCGAGGCCGCCTGGACCGCGATCTACGCGGGCGACGAGAACGCCGAACTCGCCCGCCTCGGCGAGGCACTGACCGATGTCGCCGAGCTGGTGTGGCGATGGCGCAACGACCACCTGGTCGCCACCCGCCGCGCGATGGGCTCCAAGCCGGGCACGGGCGGCTCGGCGGGCGTCGCCTGGCTGGAGAAGCGCGCGCAGAAGAACGTGTTCCCCGAGCTGTGGACGGCGAGGTCTCATGTCTGAGCTGACGGTACGCGCGGGGGAACTCGACGCCGCCGACGAACTGGCCGGGACGCGCAAGCAGTTCGTGCTGGACGAGGTCGTCTACCTGGACGGGAACTCGCTCGGTGCCCTGCCGGCAGCGGTCCCCGGGCGGGTCGACGACGTCGTACGCAGGCAGTGGGGCGCGCTCCGCATCCGTTCCTGGGACGAGAGCGGCTGGTGGACGGCGCCCGAGCGGATCGGCGACCGGATCGCTCCGCTGGTGGGGGCGGCGGCCGGGCAGATCGTCGTGGGCGACTCGACAAGTGTCAACGTCTTCAAGGCACTTGTGGGAGCGGTCCGGCTGGTGTCCGGCACGGGCCGGGACGAGATCCTCGTGGACGCGACGACCTTCCCCACCGACGGCTACATCGCCGAGTCGGCGGCCCGCATGACCGGGTGCACGCTGCGTCCGGTGACCCCGGCGGAGGTGCCGGACGCGCTGTCCGCCCGTACCGCCGCCGTCCTGCTGAACCATGTCGACTACCGCACGGGCCGTCTGCACGACCTGCCCTCGCTGACCGCCGCCGTGCACGCGGCGGGCGCGGTGGCCGTCTGGGACCTGTGCCACAGCGCGGGCGCGCTGCCGGTCGGGCTGGACGAGCACGGCGTCGACCTGGCGGTCGGCTGCACCTACAAGTACCTGAACGGCGGCCCCGGTTCCCCGGCGTACCTGTACGTCCGCCGGGACCTCCAGGACCGCTTCGACTCCCCCCTTCCCGGCTGGAACTCCCACGCGGAGCCCTTCGGGATGCGGTCGGCGTACGAACCGGCGGCCGGGGCCCTGCGCGGCCGGGTCGGCACGCCGGACATCCTGTCCATGCTCGCCCTGGAGGCGGCGCTGGAGGTCTGGGACGGGGTCTCGGTCGAGGCGGTGCGCACCAAGTCCCTGGCGCTGACGGACTTCTTCCTGGAGTGCGTGTCGGCGTACGTCCCCGAGGGGCGGGTGGAGTCGCTGACCCCCCTTGCCCACCGGGAGCGCGGCAGCCAGGTGGCGCTGCGCTGCGACGACGCCGGGGACGTGATGAAGCGGCTGATCGAGCGGGCAGTGGTCGGGGACTTCCGGCACCCGGACGTCCTGCGGTTCGGGTTCACGCCGCTGTACGTCGGGTTCGGGGACGTGGAGCGGGCGGCGCGGGTGCTGGCGGAGACGCTCGGCGATCTCGCGGGATAGCTCCACGGGGCTTGCCCGGGCGGTCCTGCGGTGGCTTCGGTGGCCGCGGAACCGCCCGGCCCGCGGGCTACAGAACCGTTTCCCCTCACCGAGCGTGACATCCCCGTGTCGGCCCATGTCACCGGCCTGATACCGTCCCCGCCAACGGCCGGTTTCCCTCCCTGGTCCGCCACGTCAATAACGTTACGTCGCTGAGAGGTTGGAGCATGCCGGACGACGCCGCAGCTGCCCGGGCCGCCGCCGAGGAGGAGTCGGCGTTCTCGCACCCGGCGGTCGACCCCGACGCCACCGCCGCGTACGGTGACCACCCCGACCAGCTGATCGACTTCTACGCCCCGCGCACCGACGTGGTGCCCGGCGCCCTCGCCCCCCTGGTCGTCGTGCTGCACGGCGGCGCGTGGCGGGCGCCGTACGACCGCCGGCACATCTCGCCGTTCGCGGACTTCCTGGCCCGGCGGGGTTTCGCGGTGGCCAGTGTGGAGTACCGGCGGGGGAGCGCGGTCCCGGCCCAGGGCGGCAGCCCGGTCGCGGGCCGCTGGCCGGACACCTTCGACGACGTCGCGGCCGCGCTGGACGCGCTGCCCGCCCTCGTACGGCAGTACCTTCCGGGGGCCGACCCGCGCCGCATGGTGATCACCGGGCACTCGGCCGGCGGGCACCTGGCCCTGTGGGGGGCGGCCCGCCATCTGCTGCCCACCGACGCCCCCTGGCGCATCGACCGCCCGGCACCGCTGCGCGGGGTCGTCGCCCTGGCCCCGATCGCCGACTTCGAGGTCGCCGGGAAACTGGACGTGTGCGGGGGCGCTTCGCGTCAACTGCTGGGCGGGGAGGAGAAGTTCGCCGAGCGGCGCCCGTACGCCGATCCGTCGCTGCTGCTCCCGACGGGCATCGCGACCACCCTGGTGCAGGGCCGCACGGACCTCACCGTCCCGCAGGCGGTCGCGGAGTCGTACGCCGACGCGGCAGCGAAGGCGGGCGAGGTCGTGGGCCTCACGCTCCTGGAGGACGTCGGCCACTTCCCCCTCATCGACCCGGCGGCGGACGCCTGCGCGGTGGTCGCGGAGGAAATCGCCCAACTGGCCTGGTGACCCGGTCCCTTACATACCCGTAGTACTTGAGAGCTACCTCCCAGGACAGCTCCCTGGCGTGACGCGGACGACAAGTAACCCTCCGTAACTTCCCTTCCAGACAAGCCCGATGACCGGGCGAACTGGAAGGGGGACCCGCCCATGGGGCTGAAAACGGGGACACGGGAAACGGCAACTGGCGACACAGACAGCCACCGCACCCGACGGGCCACCGCGCCACCCGAGGCGTCGCCACCGGGCCGCTCAAACCGCCGCAGCCTGCGGGTCTTCGTGGCGTCTGAGGCGTCGTCGCCGGGCCGTTCAACCGGCCGCAGCCTGCGGGTCTTCGTGGCGGGTGGGGCGATGGAGTCGGGTGGCTCAACCCGACCCAGCCTGCGGGCAATCGGGGCGCCTGAGGTGACGGCGTCGGGCCGCTCCCCCCGACCTGGCCTGCGGGTCTTCATGGCAGGTGGGGCGATGGCATCGGGCCGCTCAAACCGCCGTGGCCTGCGGGTCTTCGTGGCGTCCGAGGCGTCGTCGCCGGGCCGTCCCATTCGCCGTAGCCTGCGGGTCTTCGTGGCGGGTGGGGCGATGGCGTCGGGTCGCTCAAACCGCCGTGGCCTGCGGGCCACCGCGCCACCCGAGGCGTCGCCACCGGGCCGTTCAACCCGCCGCAGCCTGCGGATCTTCGTGGCGGGTGGGGCGATGGCGTCGGGCCGCTCAAACCGCCGTAGCCTGCGGGCAATCGTGCCGCCAAGGGCGGAACGGGTGGGCGCAGGCGGCACCCGGCGAGCGCCGGCCAGCGACACCTCGCCACCCACGCCTCAGCGCCGCCGCACCCAAAGATGGCGCCGAGCCACCCTCGCGGCCCTCATCACCGCCGCCGTGGTCGTCCCGCTCTCGGCTGCAGCCCGCCCAAGCATTCCCGCCCCGCCCCCGGCAGCCCTCGCGCCCCTCACGCCCACCACCCTCGACGCCGCCTACGAAGCCAACCGCACCAACGCCGCCCAAGCCGCCCGCATGGCCGCAGCCCACGGCGACCACAAACGCGCCGCAGCCGACCGGGAGATGGCCGCCCCCACCCGTCACCTCCTCGCCTACGACGGCCGAGGCGAGGGCCAGGCCACCGAGGTCTTCGGCGACCTCGCCACCGCCACCCGCATCGCCGTCCTGATCCCGGGCTCGGACACCTCCCTCGACACCTACGAGCGCTTCCGCGCAACGGCAGTCGCCCTGCGCAACCGCCTGGTCCAAGAGGCCCCGAAAGGCACCACCACGGCCGTCGTCGCCTGGCTCGGCTACCAAACCCCCGGCACGGTCAGCACCACCGTCCTCACCACGGCCCGCGCCGACCAAGCAGCCCCCCACCTGCGCGAGTTCATCGCCGAACTCCGCCGCACAGCAGGCCGCAAGGCCGCCGTCTCCCTCCTCTGCCACTCCTACGGCACGGTCGTCTGCGCCCGCGCCGCCCCCGGCCTGGACGTGCAGGACATCGCCTTCGTCGGCAGCCCCGGCACCGGCGCGGACACGGCGGCGGCCCTGCACACAGGGGCCCGCATCTGGGCGGCCCGCGGTGCCGACGACTGGGTCGAGGAGGTCCCGCACGTGAGGACGGACCTGTTCGGCTGGACGGTCGGCTTCGGAACGGACCCCGTGTCCCCGGCCTTCGGCGCCCGCGTCTTCGCGGCGGGCCCCGGCGGCCACAGCGACTACTTCAGGCCGGGCTCGGTCGCCCTGGCCAACCTCACCCGCATCGTCCTGGGCGACACAAAGGAGGTGACCCGTGCGTGAGCCGAACGTGCGCCATGCGTGGGACGGCATACGACACGGCGCCGTACGACGGAGCCCCGCAGGACAGGGCGCCGTACGAGACAGCGGCGTACAAGAGCGGCAGGGCGCCGTGCGACAGGGCGCGCTACGGAAGGCCGCTGCCCGGATCGACGCCGCCACCCCCGCCGACCGCGACCGCGCCGTGGACGCCCTGCGCGCCTTCGCGATCCTCGGCGTCGTCCTCGGCCACTGGCTGGTGACGGCCCTGGTGGCGGACAGCGGCTCCCTGCACGCCTCCAGCCCCCTCCAGCACATGCCGTGGCTGGCCCCGATCTCCTGGGCCTTCCAGACCCTGGCCGTGTTCTTCCTGGTGGGCGGCCATGTGGCCACCCGCAGTTACACGGCGGCCCGCGCCAAGGGCACGCCGTACCGGCAGTGGCTGACCGCCCGTCTGTCGAGGCTGTTCAAACCGGTGGCCGCCGTACTGGTCCTGTGGACGGTCGCCGCGACCGCCCTGTTCCTCTCGGGCGCGCAACCCGACACGATCCACACGCTGGTCAAACTCGCCCTCTCCCCCCTCTGGTTCCTGCTGGTCTTCGCGGCGCTGACCGCGGCGACCCCGCTCCTCACCCGGCTCAACCCCCTGTGGCCGCTGGCCGTCGTCCTCCATGTGGACCTTCTCCGTTTCGGCCTCGGCGCCCCGCAGAGCCTCGGCTGGGCGAACCTGGCGGCGGGCTGGCTGGTGCCGTACACCCTGGGCGCGGCCTGGACCCGCGGCGAACTGGAGCGCGCCCGCGCGGGCTGGATCCTGCTCATCTCGGGTGCGGCGGCGACGGTCCTGCTGGTCGCGTTCGCCGGCTACCCGGCCTCGATGGTCGGCGTCCCGGGGCAGACGATCTCGAACCTCAACCCGCCGACCCTGGCCGCCGTCACCTTCGGCCTGGCCCAGTGCGGTCTGGCCCTGCTGCTGCGCGACCGGCTGCGCCGCACGATGCGGCGGCCCCTGGCCTGGGCGGCGGTGGCCTTCGTGAACCTCTCCGCGATGACGATCTTCCTCTGGCACCAGACGGCCATGATGGCGACCACCGCCACCGCCCTCCCGGCGGGCCACCTGCCCGGCCTGCACACCGTCCCCGACGGCCTCGGCTGGGTGGCGTTCCGGCTGGCCTGGCTCCCGCTGTTCGCCCTCGCGCTCACGGTCTGCTGGACGGCCTTCCACTCCTACGAACGCGGGGGCCCGCGCGGCACAAGCACCGGCCCCTCCCGGGTGGTCCGCCGCCACCGCGGCCCGGACGGGACGGCAGCGAGGATCCCCCATCGTGCCTAGGGTTGGCCGTGTGACGGAAACGGGGGTCCAGCGGGTGTTCGGCAGCCGCGTCCTGGGTTGGTTGCGCGTGCTCCGCGACGACCTGTGGACGGCCCGCGCGGATCCGTTGCCCGCCTTCGGGCGGCTGCGGCGGGTCCCGCACGGCGTGCTGTGCTTCGCCGCGTTCTGGATCACGTTCGGCGGCACGGCGCAGCTCACCGACAACGGACGTCTGGGCTTCGGCTTCGGCTTCCCGATCGCACTCGCGCAGGGCGGCGCGGTGGCGCTGGCGTTGTGGCGGCCGATCCCGGCCTGGTGGTTGTCGACCGCGGGCTCCGTCGTGGGGGCCGTCGCCGTGCACTTCAGCCTGACCGGTGGCGCGGCGCACGACTTCACCTGGCCCTGGACCGCGGCCGGGATCATCGCCCAGCTGCTGGTGCTGCTGCTGCTCGCCCTGCGTGTGCGGACCCGCGTGTCCGTGGCGGCACTGTCCCTGACCGTGCTCGTCACGCTGGTCCTTCAGAGCGTGTGGGAGGCGCCGCACCTGCAGTCCGCGAACCCGCAGCAGTCGACGGGCCCCCTCGCGATCGCCCTGTCCGCCGTCGCCGTCCTGCTCGGCATCGCGCTGCGCAGCCGCCGCGAGGCACGCGCGGAGGTCGGCCGGCTGACCACCCTCACCGCCGAGGAGCGGGCCCGGCGCACCCTCCTGGAGGAGCGCAACCGCATCGCGCGCGAACTGCACGACGTGGTCGCCCACCACATGTCCGTCATCTCCATCCAGGCCCAGGTCGCCCCGCACCTCGTCGAGGACCCGCCCGACGAGCTCAGGGAGAACCTCGAGGGCATACGGAACAACGCGCTGGAGGCGCTGACCGAACTGCGCCGGGTGCTGGGCGTGCTGCGCTCCGAGGACCCCGGCACGGACGCACCGGCCGACGGCGGCAACGACCCGCACAGCCCGCAGCCCACCCTGGACCGGCTCGACGCGCTCGTCGAGAACACCCGGGCCGCCGGTCTGGCCGTGACCACGCGGACCACGGGGGAGCGGCGCCCGCTGCCGTCGGGCGTGGAGCTGTCGGCGTACCGGATCGTGCAGGAGGCACTCAGCAACGTGCTGCGCCACGCACCCGGCGCGAGCGCGAGCGTCGAAATCGCCTACGTCCCCTTCGGACTGCGCGTGGAGGTCGTCAACTCCCGTCCGCTGCACGAGGCTCCGGCGTCCCCCGGCGCGGGGCACGGTCTGCTGGGTATGCGGGAACGGGCGGCGATGCTCGGCGGCGACCTGACCGCACACCCCCGGCCGAACGGCGGCTACCAGGTCTCCGCCTTCCTGCCGGTCGACCCGCGCGCCGGCGGCCCGGACCTGCCCGATGTCCCCGACCCCGCCACCGACCCGAAGGACGACACCGCATGACGAGCAGCAGCAACAGCCCCATCCGGGTAGTGATCGCCGACGACCAGCAGATGGTCCGGCAGGGCTTCACCGTGCTGCTCAACACCAAGCCGGACATCGAGGTGATCGGCCAGGCGGTCGACGGCCTGGACGCCGTCGCCAAGGTCGCCGAACTCGCCCCGGACGTCGTCCTCATGGACATCCGCATGCCCGAGCTCGGCGGCATCGAGGCCACCCGCCGCATCACCGCGGAGACACCGCACATCAGGGTGCTGGTGCTCACCACCTTCGACCTCGACGAGTACGTGTACGAGGCGCTGCGCGCGGGCGCGTCCGGGTTCCTCCTCAAGGACGCCTCGGTGGACCAACTGGCCGAGGCGGTAAGGGTGGTGGCGGCCGGCGACGCGCTGCTCGCGCCCGGCATCACGCGGCGGCTGATCGCCCAGTTCTCCCGACTGGACGGCAAGCCCCGCGCCCCGCTGAAGGAACGCGTCGGCGACCTCACCGAGCGCGAGACGGAGGTCCTCGCACTGATCGCGCAGGGCCTGTCGAACGCGGAGATCGCCCAGCGCCTGGTCGTCGCCGAGCAGACCGTGAAGACCCATGTGGGCCGCATCCTGGTGAAGCTGGGCCTCAGGGACCGCACGCAGGCGGCGGTGTTCGCGTACGAGTCGGGCCTGGTGCGCCCGTCCGGCTACTGACCGTCGGTCCCGCGGCCCGTACGCGTAGTACCTGAGGGGGAGGCCGAAGGACCCTTCTCACTGGTGACGACCGCGCCCCGGGCCACGGCCTACGGTTTTCAACGTGACCGAGATGCCCCACACGCAGCCGATACCGCCGGAGCCCACCAGGCACCTGGAGCCGCCGGACAGCGCATACGAGCCGTACAAGCCGAAGAGCCCGGAGTTCCGGGCGGCCATGGACGCCCTGCGCGGAATGCGTCAGGACCTGTTCCACCACGCCTTCGCATACCGTCCGCTGCCGCGCCTGAGCGTCGACGCACCGTTCGTCCGCCGCTTCTCCGGCCGGGGGCGCGAGTACGCGACCTGGACGCCGCACGCCCTGATCACCGCGGCCGGCCTCTTCGCGATGCTCGTCGCGCAGCAGAGCAACTACCGCGGCGCGGGCGTCAACCTCTTCCTCGGTCTGCTCGCCCTGGTCCCGGTCCTGCTGACCATCGTGCGGCCGATCGGCGCGTTCTGGCTGTCGATGGCGGCGACGCCGGTGGCCGCGGTGGTCGGCTCCGACTGGGGCGACCAGTGGCCGTGGCTGCCGGGCAGCTTCGCCTGCCACCTGTTCGTGCTCACCATCGTGGCCATGCGCACCAGGCCGCGCACGGCGGCTTGGATGTGGGTCCTGACCGGGGTGTACAGCGCCGCGGTGGAGCTCTTCCCCGCCGGCGGCCAGAGCGCCTTCGGCTCGAACACCATGCAGATGCTGTTCGTCTCCGCCATGTTCCTCCTCGCCGTCTCCCTCAGGCACATCCGCCGCGAGGCCCGCCAGGAGGTGACCGCTCAGCAGACGGTGACCGCGCACGAGCGTTCCCGCCGCACGCTCCTGGAGGAGCGCACGACGATCGCCCGTGAGCTGCACGACGTGGTCGCGCACCACATGTCGGTGGTCGCCATCCAGGCGGAGGCGGCCCCTTACCGGGTCGAGAACCCGCCGCCGGAACTGGAGAAGGCGTTCGCCACGATCCGGGAGAACGCGGTGGCGGCGCTCACCGAGCTGCGCCGCGTGCTGGGCGTGGTCCGCGCCGAGGACTACGAGGCCCCGGACGCCCCGCAGCCCACCCTCGCCGACCTGGACGCACTGCTCGCCAATGTGCGGGAGACGACGGGCCTGAGCGTCGACAAGACGCAGACCGGAGCGGTACGGGAACTGCCGCAGGGCGTCGAGCTGTCGGCGTACCGCATCGTGCAGGAGGCGCTGAGCAACACCCTGCGCCATGCGCCGGGCGCCGCTGCCAAGGTGGAGGTCTCGTACGTCCTCGGCGGCCTGGGCCTGCGCATCGTGAACGGGCCCCCGCCCGAGCCGTCCCTGGTCAAGCCCTCACCGGGCGCCGGCCACGGCATCACCGGCATGCGGGAGCGCGTCACCATGCTGAACGGCGAGATGACGGCGGCCGGGACGGACGAAGGAGGCTACGAGGTGACGGTGTTCCTGCCGGTCGCCCACGCAGGCGAAGGTGACGCATGACCATCCGTGTTCTGATCGCGGACGACCAGATGATGGTGCGCGAGGGCTTCTCGGTCCTGCTGAACGCGATGCCGGACATCGAGGTCGTGGGCGAGGCGGTCAACGGCCGCGAGGCGGTCGACCGCGTCCGCGAACTCACCCCCGACGTGGTCCTGATGGACATCCGCATGCCGGAACTGAACGGCATCGAGGCGACCCGTGAGATCGTCGCCGCGAACAGCACGGCGAAGGTCCTGGTCCTGACGACCTTCGACCTCGACGAGTACGTCTACCAGGCCCTGCGCGCAGGCGCCTCCGGGTTCCTCCTGAAGGACGCCTCGGCCCGCCAACTCGCCGACGGCGTACGAGTGGTGGCCTCCGGCGAGGCCCTGCTCGCCCCCTCGGTGACGAAGCGCCTGATCACGGAGTTCTCCAAACTCTCCGAGTCCCCCCGGGCCATGCACTCGGCCCACCAGGCCTACGGCGACCTCACCGAACGCGAAACAGAGGTCCTGGTCCTCATCGCCCAGGGCCTGTCCAACGCGGAGATCGCCGAGCAACTGGTGGTCGCCGAGTCGACGATCAAAACCCACGTCAGCAGGATCCTGGTGAAGCTGGGGTTGCGGGACCGGACCCAGGCGGCGGTGTTCGCCTATGAGACGCGGTTGGTGACGCCGGGCTGACGCAAACCCTCATGCAAAAGACTCGTTGCAAAGAAGCCGTTGCATAGCCTTCTTTGCAAGGCTATGTTTGTACGCATGAACGAGCCACAGGACCGGCAGGTCCACAGTCTCGACGCCCGCTCGCTGCGCGGACTCGCGCATCCACTGCGCATGAGGTTGCTGAGCGCCCTGCGCCGCGGCGGTCCTGCCACTGCCTCCCAACTGGCCGCAAAACTGGGCGAGTCCAGCGGCGCCACGAGTTACCACCTGCGTCAGCTCGCGGCCCACGGCTTCGTCGAGGACGTGCCGGAACACGGCAAGGGGCGGGAGCGGTGGTGGAAGGCCGTTCACATGGGCGTGCGCTTCGACGAGACACTGCTCAAGGACCGCGACCCCGAGGTGCGAGGGGCCGCCGACCTGTTCCTGCACGAGGTCGCGAATCAGCACACCGCGGATCTGGCGACCTGGCTCGGCACCCGCGAAGACTGGTCCGAGGCATGGAACCGGGCCTCGGACATGAGTGACTGGACACTGAGTCTCACGCCCCAGCTCGCCGCGGAACTCGTCGAGAAGATGCATGACCTCCTGGAGAGCTACCGTGTCCTGGCCTCCGAAGCCGGCACCCCGGACGCCCAGCAGGTCCGAGTCCACACGCACGTCCTCCCCATCCACACGGACCGAGAGGCCACCTGATGCATCCCGAGACCCACCTCGCCGTGCACCACGCCCGCGCCGCCGAACTCCTTGCCGAAGCCGACGAGTACCACCTGGCTGCCGCGGTCCGGCGCCGCCGGGACCTTCGCACCCGCCTCGGTTGGACCCTGGTGGAGGTCGGCCTGCGACTGACCGCCGCCCCCAGGGTGGCAGCTGCTGTTCCGTATGGACCGTGACTTCAGCCAACTCGTTGATCTCACAAGGCAGCTCGGCCTCGGCCTCGTCCGGCCGATGCGCACCACACGTACTCAGCGAGTCACGCTGATCTTTCTTTATCACAGCTTGACCAGGCGTATCTCGTTCCCCCCGATCTGCCATGTCCGTGACATGGCTACGATTGGCCGACTTCGGGGGTCGGAGGGGGACTTGAGGATGATGGTGCGACGGAGATCGCTCGGGCTCGTCGGGGTGGCCGCGCTGGTGCCGCTGGTTGCTTCCGGCGTTTTCGCCGCTTCCGCGCAGGCCGCGTCGGCCTCGCTGGTCGTCAACACGCTGGGGCGGCACGGCGCCAAGGTCGCCACGACGGTCGATGTCGTCGCCGTGCCGTCCGGGCAGTCGTACAGCGTGCAGTCCGGCAAGCGGCTCAGCCTGCCGGCGGGGCGCTACATCGCGATGACCGACATCTGGGAGCACGGCACGGAAGGTCTGGGCACCGACACCATCGGCGCTCAGGTCGTACAGGTCTCGGGCAGCAAGTCGGTGACGCTCGACGCGCGCAAGGGCAAGGCCGTCAAGGTGTCGCTCGACACGCCCGCCGACGTGAGCGGGCCGCCGAAGATCTCCGCGCAGGTGTGCGCCGCCACCGTCAGCAACATGCCTTCCGCCTTCAGCGCGGGCGGCTGGAACGAGGAAGGCGCCCTGTACGCCATCCCGAACTCGTCCAGGCTGCTGCAGTTCGGGTATCTGGCGCAGTGGTCGGGCAACGACAGCTACGTCGCCGTGAAGAACAGCACGGGTATTCCGACCGCGCCTGGTGGGTCGTTCAAGCGGTCGCAGCTGGCGACGATGCGCTTCTCGGTGCGCAGCGGCACCCAGATGGCCGGCCAGAACGACACCGCGCTCCACGCACACCCCAAGACCGACGACTGCACGACCGACCTGATGGCCACGGTCCGCGACGACGACGCGCCGTACAACGCCACCGTCCATGTGACTCCCGGGACCTGGCAGCCGCGTGACGACATCATGGCGGGCAACGGCGACGACGTCGGCGGCGGTTTCCCGAAGCTCAGGACATTGAAGGCGGGGCAGAGCTTCACCCAGTCCTTCGGGCGGGCCGTGTGGAGTCCGATGCACTATCTGCCGCTGCTCGGGGAGAACTCCGTCGCCTTCATGCCGGAGGCCCTGATCGGCGACCCGGACGTCGGCCCGAACGGCGCCGATCCGACGAAGGAAACGGTGGTCCTGTCCAAGGGAAGCACCACGATCAAGAAGAAGTCCCTGACCAACTGGGGCAGCGGTGACGCCGAGTTCTCCGCCGGCATCCGCTCGGCCGGCTGGTACCGCCTGACCGTCGACGCCCAGCGCTACCGTCCGGGCATCACCTTCCCGGCCGGCATGCTGTCCCCGCGCGCCACCCTCGACTGGTACTTCAAGGTGGCCGACCCGGCCCGGGCGATCGTCGCCCCCGTCTTCCTGACCCGCTTCCTGCCCACCGGGCTGAACAGCCACAACCAGGCCGCGGCGAACAGCACCACGACGGTCGACGTGAGCGCCGGGCGCGGCTCACAAGGCCCCGATGTGCAGTTCACCGAGGTGACCGCCAAGTCCGTCCGCGTCTGGTCGTCCGCCGACGGCGGCAGGACCTGGCAGACGGCGACCGTCAAGCACGTCGGCTCGGCCTGGCAGGCGACCGTCCACAACCCCGCCTCCGGCGCCGTCGCCCTGCGCTCCGAGGTGACCGACTCCGCCGGGGACCGCTCGGTGGAGACGGTGTACCGGGCGTACGCCGTCAGCTGAGGCCGTCGCAGACGTCGCACGTTGTCGTCGTGGGCCGCCGGTGGAAAAACCGGTGGCCCCCGCGTACCACCTGAGTAGGGTCGGGCAGATGCCCGAGCTGAAACGGCTGCAGGCCGGTCATGCACCGGCGGTTCTGGCTTTCGAGCTGGCGAACCGCGCCTACTTCGCCGCCTCGATCACCGACCGCGGCGACGCCTACTTCGAGCGGTTCACCGAGCGGTTCGACGCCTTGCTGGCCGAGCAGGAGGCCGGTATCTGCGCCTTCCACGTGCTTGTCGCGGAGGACGGTTCGGTGATCGGCCGGTTCAATCTGGTCGACATCGAAGACCACAGCGCAGAGCTCGGCTACCGGGTAGCGCAGCATGTCGCAGGCCGGGGCGTGGCGACCGCGACCGTGCTGGAGCTGTGCCGGCTGGCGGCGGACCGGCACGGGCTGCGCACGCTGCGGGCGGCCGTAGCCCACCGCAACGTGGCGTCCCAGAAGGTGCTGACCAAGGCCGGTTTCGTCCCGGTCGGCCCGGCCGACCCGGCGCACATCGGCGGTGAGCCGGGCACCTGGTACCGGCGCGACCTCCTGACCAGGGACTGACATCCCTGGTCAGACGGGCGGATGCCGGGTTAGCGTCCGTCCATGACCGCCTTCGACCCCTGGGATCCGGAGTTCCTGGCCGATCCGTACCCCGCCTACGCAGAGCTGCGCGCCAAGGGCCGCGTGCACCACTACGAGCCCACGAACCAGTGGCTCGTCCCGCACCACGCGGACGTCTCCGCGCTGCTGCGCGACCGGCGGCTCGGGCGGACGTACCAGCACCGGTTCACGCACGAGGACTTCGGGCGGACCGCGCCCCCCGCCGAACACGAACCGTTCCACACGCTCAACGACCACGGGATGCTCGACCTGGAGCCGCCGGACCACACCCGGATCCGGCGCCTGGTGTCGAAGGCGTTCACACCTCGGACGGTCGAGCAGCTCAAGCCCTACGTCAGCAACCTCGCCGGGGAGCTGGTGGACCGGCTGGTCGAGAACGGCGGCGGAGACCTGCTCAGCGATGTCGCCGAGCCGCTGCCGGTGGCCGTCATCGCCGAGATGCTGGGCATCCCCGAGGCGGACAGGGCCCCTCTGCGGCCATGGTCGGCCGACATCTGCGGGATGTACGAGCTGAACCCCTCCGAGGACACCGCGAGGAAGGCCGTACAGGCCTCCGTCGAGTTCTCCGACTACCTGCACGACCTGATCGCCGAGCGGCGCAAGCAGCCCGGCGACGACCTCATCTCCGGTCTCATCGCCGCCCACGACGAGGGCGACCGCCTCACCGAGCAGGAGATGATCTCCACCGCCGTCCTGCTCCTCAACGCGGGCCACGAGGCGACCGTCAACGCCACGGTGAACGGCTGGTACGCCCTCTTCCGCAACCCGGAGCAGCTGGCCGCCCTGCGCGCGGACCACTCCCTCGTCCCCACCGCCGTGGAAGAGCTCATGCGCCACGACACCCCGCTCCAGCTCTTCGAGCGGTGGGTGCTGGACGAGATCGAGATCGACGGGACCGTCATCCCGCGCGGCGCCGAGATCGCCATGCTCTTCGGCTCCGCCAACCACGACCCGGAGGCCTTCCGGGACCCCGAGCGGCTCGACCTGACCCGCACGGACAACCCGCACATCTCCTTCAGCGCGGGCATCCACTACTGCATCGGCGCCCCGCTGGCCCGGATCGAACTGGCGGCCTCGATGACGGCGTTGCTGGAGAAGGCCCCGGCACTCGGCCTGGCGGCCGAGCCCAAGAGGAAGCCGAACTTCGTGATCCGGGGGTTGGAGGGGCTGAGTGTCGCGGTGAGGTGATCACCCGTTCGGCTGATCACCGACCGATTCCGGGCGATGGTCGTGAACGCCTCGTCAAGCTGGTGCCTGCCTGCGAAGGGAGGCACCATGACGGTTATGGCAGAACGCGCGTCGTCTCAGTTGTCGGTCGACATGTTCGAGCGGATCGCCGAATTCGCCGAGCGGGAGGACGAGACCGTCAGGTTCGAATTCATCGACGGACGGATCGGGCTCAAGAAGGTGACGAACGGCAACCACGGGACGATCACGATGTGGCTGATCCGTCAGTGCATGCGTGCTCGGCCCGAGCTCGATCTCAATCCGTTGCAAGGCCTGAAGGTGGAGGCTTACCGCAAGGGCCGGGCGCGGCCCGACGGTGTGCTGGCACCAGTCGACCACTTCGTGGGGCAGGGTGACTGGGCTGAACCTCACGGCGTTCTGATGGCGGTCGAGATCACGTCGTACGACTCGGACACCCACAACCGCGACCGTGTGGACAAGCCCCGGGCGTATGCGGAGGCGGGTCTCCCCGTCTACTTGCTGATCGACCGTGACAACCTTTCGGTTCTCGTACACAGCAACCCGCATCCGGAGGTGGGATACCGCGACATCCACGTGTCCCGGCTCGGTGACAAGGTCAGGCTCCCCGACCCGGTCGGCATCAAGCTCGACACCGAGGAACTCAGGCAGTACGTCGACTGAGCGGTTCGCGTCAGGTCGTCATGTCCCGCCGCCGCAGCCCCGTAAGTCCCGCACCCACCAGTACCACCGCCAGCACGGTCAGCAGCGCCACCGGCCCCCACTCCATCCCCCCACCCGGCAGCTTCGGCAGATGCCCGAACGGCGACAGATCCAGCACCACCCGCGGAGCATCCAGCGCCGGACCCACCCAGCCGATCAGCAGGACCGCCCCCGCGACGCCCCACGCCGCCGTCGCCACCCGCGGGAACACGCCGTAGAGCAGGACCGCCACCCCGCCGATCACCCACACCGCGGCCACCTGCACCAGGCACGCCCCGAGGATCGGCCCCGCCTCCTTGCCGTAGCCGACGATGAAGCCCAGCCCGGCGAGCAGCATGATCAGCACCGCCCCGCCGAACGCGACCGCCAAGTGGCCACAGCCCCACCGCAGACGCCCCACGGCATTCGCCAGCACCGGCTCCGCCCGCCCCGACGTCTCCTCGCCGTACAGCCTCAGCACGCTCGACACGATGTAGAGGGCCGCGATCAGGCCCATCATCCCCACCATGGAGGCCAGGAAGGCGTCCGTCAGCCCTTTCTGCCCGCCCATCCGCTCGATGATCTTCCGGGCGTTCTCGTTGCTCCCGACCAGGTCCGTCACCCCGTCCGTGAGGCCGCCGTAGACGACGCCCACGACGAAGAAGGCGATCGACCAGCCGGTGGCGGCGCCCCGTTGCAGCCGCCAGGCCAGCGCGCCCGCCGAGCCCAGGCGGCCGGACGCGGGTCCCGGGCGCGTCGGCAGGAAACTCATGCCGACGTCCCGGCGGCCCGCCAACTCGTAGGCGACGAAGGCCTGTAGTCCCACCACCGCCGCGAACAGCACCAGCACCCACCAGCGTTCGTCGGCGTACGGGCGCAGGTTCTCCAGCCAGCCGAGCGGCGAGAGCCAGGTCAGGGCCGACGAGCCGTCGTCCGTCGCCGCGTCGCCCGCCGCGCGAAGCACGAAGGCCGCGCCCAGGACGCCCGCCGTCAGCGCACGGGCCAGCCGCGCGCTCTCCGTCAGCTGGGCGACGATCGCCGCCATCGTCGCGAAGACCATGCCTTCGGCACCGAGCCCGAGACCGAAGGCCAGCGCCCCCACCGCCCCCTGGCCCGCCAGCCCGGCAGCGACCAGCAGTGCCAGTACGGCATTTGCGACTCCCGCCGCAAGCAGTGCGGCCGTCAGGGAGGCCCGGCGCCCCACCGCTCCGGACGCCACCAGCTCCTGCCGCCCGCTCTCCTCCTCGTCCCGGGTGTGCCGTACGACGATCATCAGGCTCATCGCGGCCGCCAGCGCACCCGCGTACACACCGACGCGCCAGGCCGTCAGCGCGCCGATGGAGGTGTCGAAGACGGGGCCGATCAGGGCACGGAAGGAGGCGTTGGTCGCCACCTGGTGGATCAGGTCGGCGCGTTCGGCGGGGGTGCCGTAGAGGTTCTTCAGGGTGTTCGGCATGGAGAGGACCATCAGCGCGTTCACGCCGACCCAGACCGGGATCATCAGCCGGTCGCGGCGGAGCGAGAAGCGCAGCAGCACGCCCGTGCCCGCGAACGACGTCATCGCGCCGCCACCTCCTCGTCCTGGTAGTGGCGCAGGAACAGCTCCTCCAGCGTGGGCGGGGTCGAGGTCAGCGACCGTACGCCCGACTCGCTCAACTGCCGCAGCACAGCGCCGAGTCGGTCCGTGTCGACCTGCAGCCGTACCCGCCTTCCCTGTACGTCGAGGTCGTGGACGCCGGGCAGATGCGCCAACCCGTCGGGCGGACCGGCGAGTTCGGCCGTCACGCTCGTCCGCGTCAGATGGCGCAGGTCGGCCAGCGAACCGCTCTCCACCGTCCGGCCCTTGCGGATGATGCTCACGCGGTCGCAGAGCTCCTCGACCTCGCTGAGGATGTGCGAGGACAGCAGCACCGTGCGGCCGCGCTCCCGTTCCTCCTCCACGCAGCGCTGGAAGACCTCCTCCATCAGCGGGTCCAGGCCCGACGTCGGCTCGTCCAGGATGAGCAGGTCCACGTCGGAGGCGAAGGCGGCCACCAGGGCGACCTTCTGGCGGTTGCCCTTCGAGTAGGTGCGGCCCTTCTTGGTGGGGTCCAGCTCGAAGCGGTCGATCAGCTCGGCCCGGCGGGACGGGTCCAGCCCGCCGCGCAGACGGCCGTAGAGGTCGATGACCTCGCCGCCCGACAGGTTCCGCCACAGGGTCACGTCCCCGGGGACGTACGCGATCCGGCGGTGCACCTCCACCGCGTCCCGCCACGGGTCGCGGCCCAGCACCTGCGCGGCGCCGGAGTCGGCGCGCAGCAGGCCGAGCAGGACGCGGAGGGTGGTGGACTTGCCGGCGCCGTTCGGGCCGAGGAAGCCGTGGACCTCGCCGGACTCCACCTCCAGGTCGAGGCCGTCCAGGGCCCGGGTACGGCCGAACGACTTGTGGAGGCCGGAGACGCTGATTGCCTTCGTCATGCTTCAGAACGTACGCTTCTTTCAGAAATTTGTGAAGTTAAGGAAACATATAAAGCCTTTGAAGCCCCGGTTAGGGTGGTGACCATGACGGAGTCGAAGGCGGTGGGGCGGGACCCGGAGGCGGTCTCCAAGTTCGTGGAGAGCTTCGCGGCGCAGCTGGTCGAGGCCGGGATGCAGCGGATGCCCGCTCGGGTCTTCGCGGCCCTGCTCTCCTCCGACGAGGGCTCGATGACCTCCGCCGAGCTGGGGGAGCAGCTGCAGATCAGCCCCGCCGCCGTCTCCGGAGCGGTGCGCTATCTGACCATGACGCACATGGTCTCGCGGGAGCGTGAGCCCGGCTCGCGCCGGGAGCGCTACCGGGTGCACGGCGACCAGTGGTACGAGGCCCTCACCAACCGCGAGGCCATCCTCAAGCGCTGGGAGGGGGCCCTGAGGGAGGGCGTCAGCAGCCTGGGCGCCGAGACTCCCGCAGGACGCCGCATGGCCGAGACGCTCGCCTTCTTCGAGTTCGTCGAGGGCGAGGTCGCGGCCATGATGGAGCGGTGGCGGGTGCACCGCCGACAGGTGTTCGGGGACGGGTAGTTACCGCTCCTTGGTCTCCTCGAGGACCGTCCGCCCCAGCAGCGCGTACCGCTCGGGCGCCCGGTGCTTGAGGTACTGGGCATAGCCGATGCCCGTCGCCGCGACCAGGGCCACCAGCCACGGTGTCGCCTTCAGGACCAGCGATCCGGACTCCGCGCCCGCCGCGACGCCCATGTTCGACACCAGCAGGGCGACCACGCCGAGCATCGCGACACCGCCGACGAGCGGGGCGGCGAAGGTCTTGAACCAGTGCCGGCTCTCGGGGTGGTTCTTGCGGAAGTAGACGAGGACCGCGAAGGAGCAGACCGCCTGCACGATCAGGATCGCCATCGTGCCGAGGATGGCCAGCAGCACGTAGAGGGCGTTGTACGGGTCCTTGCCCGCGACCCAGAACGCGCCGATCAGGACGGCGGAGACCACCGTCTGCACCAGGCCCGCTATGTGCGGGGAGCCGTGCCGGGCGTGGGTGCGGCCGATGGTGTTCTTCAGCGACGGCAGGACGCCCTCGCGGCCGAGCGCGTACATGTAGCGGGCGGCGCAGTTGTGGAAGGCCATGCCGCAGGCGAGCGAGCCGGTGATCATCAGCCACTGCATGACGTCGACGGCCCAGTGGCCGACGTAGTGCTCGGTGGGGTTGAAGAAGAGCGCGAGGGGGTTCGCGGACGAGGCCGCCTTCACGGCCTCCGCCTCGCCGTTGCCGATGATGGCCATCCAGGACACGAAGACGTAGAAGACGCCGACGCCCAGGACCGAGATCATCGTCGCCTTGGGGATGATCTTCTTAGGGTCGCGGGACTCCTCGCCGTACATCGCCGTCGACTCGAAGCCGACCCAGGACCAGAAGGCGAAGAAGAGACCGAGGCCCGCCGATGTGCCCTTGAAGGCGTTGACCGGGTTGACCGGGCCGAAGGTGAAGCCGTGCGGGCCGCCGCCGTGCAGGGCGACCGAGATCGCCATGGCCGCGAGGACCGTCACCTCCGTCGCCAGGAGCACGACGAGCAGCTTCTCGGCGACCGAGACGCCGAACCAGGTGCCCATCGCGTTGACGGCGAGCATCAGGATCGCGAACGCCCACCACGGGATGTCAAGGCCCGTCTGATCCTTGAGGGTTGTGGTGGCGAAGGTCGAGAAGATGCCGATCAGGGCCGGCTCGAACACGACGTACGCGAAGGTCGCGAGGAGCCCGGAGGCGAGACCGACGGTGCGGCCGAGACCGTAGGAGATGAAGCCGTAGAAGGCGCCGGTGGAGGTGATGTGCTTCGCCATCGACGTGAAACCGACGGAAAAGATTGCCAGTACGACCATTGCGACGAGATAGCTCGCCGGGGCTCCGATGCCGTTGCCCGCCGAGACCATGAAGGGCACGTTGCCCGTCATCGCGGTGATCGGGGCCGCGGTGGCGACGGCCATGAAGACCACCCCCAGCAGGCCCACGGCGTTGGGCTTGAGCCGGTGAACCGTGCCGTCGCCGTCCGTCTTCGTCGCCGGGGCGACGCCCTCATCCACTGCCATCGGGTGGCCCCTCTCCTGGTGGTCCGTTGCTGTACTGGACCGGAACTCTGTAGCCCGAATGAGTCGGTCAAGGGTGTCGGGGCGTTAAATGTTTGTCAACCAGACCTTTAGAAATCTGGCGGCAACAACGTCCTCGTACGGTCGCCGTCATGAGCACCTACACGGCCACCCTCGGCGGCGAGCGCCACCGCTTCGACTCCCTCGCGCGCCTGCTCGCCGCCGCGAGCCCCGAGCGCTCCGGCGACCGTCTCGCCGGGCTCGCCGCCGGCAGCGCCCGGGAGCGGGTGGCCGCGCGCTGGGCCCTCGCGGAGGTGCCGCTGGCGACCTTCCTGACCGAGCCGGTGATCCCGTACGAGAGCGACGACGTGACCCGGCTGATCCTCGACACGCATGACGCGGCCGCCTTCGCGCCGGTGGCCGGGCTGACGGTCGGAGAGCTGCGGGAGTGGCTGCTGGCGGCGGACGGCCAGGCGCTGACGGCGCTGGCCCCCGGGCTGACGCCGGAGATGGTCGCGGCGGTGTCCAAGCTGATGGGGAACGCGGACCTGGTGGCCGTGGCCCGGAAGGTGCGGGTGGTCACGGCCTTCCGCTCGACGATCGGGCTGCCGGGGCGGCTCGCGACGCGCCTGCAGCCGAACCATCCGACCGACGACCCGGCGGGCGTGGCGGCGGCGCTGCTCGACGGGCTGCTGCTGGGCTCCGGCGACGCGGTGATCGGCATCAACCCGGCGACGGACAGCCCGAAGGCGGTACGGGACCTGCTGGAGCTGCTGGACGGAGTGATCGGCCGGTACGCGATCCCCACCCAGTCCTGCGTCCTGTGCCATGTCACCACGAGCGTGGACCTGATGGAGCGGGGCGCCCCGGTGGACCTGGTCTTCCAGTCCGTCGCGGGCACGCAGGCCGCGAACGCGTCCTTCGGCGTGACGCTGGGCCTGCTCGACGAGGCGTACGAGGCGGCGCTCGCCCTGGACCGCGGGACGGTCGGCCGCAACGTCATGTACTTCGAGACCGGCCAGGGCAGCGCGCTGTCGGCGGACGCGCACCACGGGGTGGACCAGCAGACGGTGGAGGCGCGGGCGTACGCGGTGGCGCGCCGCTACGACCCGCTGCTGGTGAACACGGTGGTGGGCTTCATCGGACCGGAGTACCTGTACGACGGCCGGCAGATCCTCCGCGCGGCCCTGGAGGACCACTTCTGCGGCAAGCTGCTCGGCCTGCCCATGGGCCTGGACATCTGCTACACGAACCACGCGGACGCCGATGACGACGACGTGGCGACCATGCTGACGATGCTCGGCGTCGCGGGCGCCTCCTTCGTGATCTGCACGCCGGGCGGCGACGACATCATGCTCAATTACCAGTCGGCCTCGTACCACGACGCGTTGTACCTCCGCGAGGTCCTCGGACTGCGCCCCGCACCGGAGTTCGAGGCCTGGCTGGAGTCGAGCGGGCTGCTGGACGAGCGGGGCGGGATCCGCGAGGTGGCGTCCCATCCGCTGACGGCGATCGGAAGGGAACTGGCGGCATGACGGACACGCACATCGCTGTACCGCTGGGTGACTTGTGGGTCGCCATGCGCCGGCACACCCAGGCCCGTATCGGACTGGGCCGCGCGGGCTCGGCGCTGCCGACCCGTCACCGCCTCGAACTCCAGACCGCGCACGCGGCGGCACGGGACGCGGTGCACTCGCCGTTCGAGCCGGAGGTGGTCGCGGCGGGGCTGGGCGGGATGCCGACGGTAAGGGTGCGGAGTGCGGCGCGTGACCGGCTGACGTATCTGCAACGGCCCGATCTGGGGCGGCGGTTGGATGCGACGGACCGCGCCCATCTCCCGGCCGGCGACTGGGACGTGGTGTTCGTGGTGGCGGACGGGCTGTCCAGCCGGGCGGTGCACGAGCACGCGGCGGCGGTGCTGCGGGAGACGGTGGCGCGGCTGCCGGGGTGGAGCATCGCACCGGTGGTGCTGGCGGAACAGGCCAGGGTGGCCCTCGGTGACGACATCGCGTCCGCGATGGGCGCGACGATGGTCGTGGTCCTGCTCGGGGAGCGGCCGGGCATGTCGGCGGCGGACTCCCTGGGGGCGTATCTGACGTACCGGCCGGCACCGGGCGTGACCACGGACGCCGACCGCAACTGCCTGAGCAACATCAGGCCGCCGTCGGGGCTGTCGTACGAAGTGGCGGCGGGGAAGTTGGCGGGGTTGATGGGGAGGGGGCGGGAGCTGCAGGTCACCGGGGTGGAGCTGAAAGATGAATCCGATCACGAGCGCGTAAGCGATCAGCTACGTGAGTTGCGGATGGTCTGCATCTGCGGGAGGGCGCATCATGACGATGATGACTGAGCGACTGGCGATAAGCGGCATCGAGCCCGAGAGCTTCGAGGAACTGCTGGACGTCCTCGACGAGCTGAACCTGCGTGACGGCTTCAAGGCGGAGATCTACAGGGGGAAAATCGTCGTGTCGCCGTGGTCGAAGGGGTACTACCACCGCGTGATGGAGCAGGTCTGCGATCAGCTGCGGCCTGGCCTTCCTCTCGACCATCGCCTCAGTATCGGCCCATTCCTGTACGTCTTCCCCGGCGACGAAAGTGCGTACGGGCCGGATATCCACGCAGCCCACCAGCAGGCGTTCGAGACGGTGAGTAATCACCTGGACGGTGAAGCCTTGGTGTTCGTCGCAGAATTGACCTCTCGGGCGACTCGCACCGACGACTTGACCGACAAGGTCGCGGTCTATGGGCGGGCTGGTGTGCCGATCTACCTGCTCCTGGACATGCAGGAGCAGCAGTCGACCGTGTACTGGGCGCCTTCGGCTTCGGGGTACGAGGCACACTGCACCCAGCCGTTCGGCGAGGCACTCCACATCCCCAAGCCCTTCGACTGCACGCTTGACACCACCGGTTTCCGGGTCCCCCAGGGGGGAGCCGACGACCAGCCCGGGACCTGACGCACTCAGCCCGCCATCACCCCCCCGAAGCTCCCCCACCAGCCCCCGCACCATCTCCGCCCACCCCTCGACCTCGCTCCGCTCGCCCGTGGTTTTCCGGCTCACGCCCCGGGCAGCACCAGCCCCAGCGCACCTTCCCGCACCGTCCAGGTCCGCCTCCGTACCGGCCCCCACACGCCCGCGTCCGCCCGGTAGCGGAAGTCCGCCCCCGACACGCTCACGGTGCGCCCCTGGGCCCGTACCGGCGAGGCCTCCGCGCCCACCGACAGGGGCCGTACCTCGACCTCGGCCACCCCCGAGTCACCCGGCGTCACCGACACCGCCTCCACCGGCTGGTCCAGGTCCAGCACGGTGACGCCGTCGACCTCCACCCGCAGACGGGCGGCCCGGGGTGCCGGAACGGTCGTCTCGCGGGCGGGGACCAGGGTGCGTACGAGGGACTGGGCCGTGCGCAGCCAGGGGCGGCCCGCCTCCACCGACGGGGCGTGCCCGGTCACCGGAGGGATGTGCAGCGCGCCAAGCACCACCCCGTCGCTGTCGTCCACCAGCAGGTCCAGGCGCCGCTCGGCCCCGTCCAGGACCGCCCGCGCCGCCGCGACCGCCCCCGTGGGCACCCCCAGGGAACGGGCCACCGACAGCAGGCTGCCCACCGGCACCATCGACAGGGCACATCCGGCCAGCTCCCGCCGCCGGTGCAAAACGGACACCGCCCGGACCAGAGCACGGTCGTCGCCCACCACCACCGGCCGCCGCGATCCCCGGCGGGCCAGTGCCCGGGCGAACTCCTCCGGCCCCTCCGGCAGACACACCTTGGCGTGCGCACCCGCGCTGAGCACGTCTTTTGCGATGCGTACCGACTCCCCGTCCGTCCGCCGGGCGACCGGATCGATGACCACCAACAGCTGATCGGAAGTCGCGGAAGTCACCACCTCGGTCCTGCCTCGCTTCCTCGGGTAGCATCTTTGTGCAAGAGCCCCTTGCGCTATTGCGCCAGGGGCTTCGTCTATTCCGGGGCATCCGGTCCGACGGTTTGCGGCCAACGACGGCCGCGGTGCACGCGGCGGTGAACCTTACGCGTACGCCCCTGACCTTGGACATGCCCCGCCCGGAAGGGGTGTACGCGCGTGCCCGCACTTGTGCTGCTCGGTGCTCAGTGGGGTGACGAAGGCAAGGGAAAGGCGACGGACCTGCTAGGCGGATCCGTCGACTACGTGGTGCGCTACCAGGGCGGCAACAACGCCGGCCACACGGTAGTCGTGGGCGATCAGAAGTACGCCCTCCACCTGCTCCCTTCCGGAATCCTGTCCCCGGGGTGCACCCCGGTCATCGGCAACGGTGTCGTCGTCGACCCGTCGGTCCTGTTCTCCGAGCTGAACGGGCTGAACGAGCGCGGCGTCGACACGTCCAAGCTCCTGATCAGCGGTAACGCTCACATCATCACGCCGTACAACGTGACGGTGGACAAGGTGACCGAGCGCTTCCTCGGAAAGCGAAAGATCGGGACCACCGGACGCGGTATCGGCCCGACCTACGCGGACAAGATCAACCGCGTGGGCATCCGGGTACAGGATCTCTACGACGAGTCCATCCTCACCCAGAAGGTGGAGGCGGCCCTCGACGTCAAGAACCAGATCCTCACCAAGCTCTACAACCGCCGCGCGATCGCCATCGACCAGGTGGTCGAGGAGCTGCTGGGCTACGCCGACAAGCTCGCCCCGTACGTCGCCGACACGGTTCTCGTCCTCAACCAGGCGCTGGAGCAGGACAAGGTGGTCCTGTTCGAGGGCGGCCAGGGCACGCTGCTCGACATCGACCACGGCACGTATCCGTTCGTGACCTCGTCCAACCCCACCGCGGGCGGTGCCTGCACCGGCGCCGGTGTGGGCCCGACGAAGATCAGCCGGGTCATCGGCATCCTCAAGGCCTACACGACCCGCGTCGGCTCCGGCCCCTTCCCGACCGAGCTCTTCGACGAGGACGGCGAGGCGCTGCGCCGCATCGGCGGCGAGCGGGGCGTGACGACCGGCCGCGACCGCCGCTGCGGCTGGTTCGACGCCGTCATCGCCCGCTACGCCACCCGCGTGAACGGCCTGACCGACTTCTTCCTCACCAAGCTGGACGTCCTGACCGGCTGGGAGGAGATCCCGGTCTGCGTGGCGTACGAGGTCGACGGCAAGCGCGTCGAGGAACTCCCGTACTCGCAGTCGGACTTCCACCACGCTAAGCCGGTCTACGAGACCCTGCCCGGCTGGTCCGAGGACATCACCAAGGCGAAGTCCTTCTCCGACCTGCCGAAGAACGCCCAGAACTACGTCAAGGCGCTCGAGGAGATGTCGGGCGCACCGATCTCCGCGATCGGCGTGGGCCCGGGCCGGGACGAGACGATCGAGATCAACTCGTTCATCTAGCGTTTCCCACAGGGCTGTTCAAGCGCCTTTTCAACGCCCCGGTGCGGCTTCGGCCGCGCCGGGGCGTTGTCATGTCATGCCCATCCTTGACCTGGACATGGTCTTTTCCTGGTTTCCGCCGGGGCAACGGCCGACCACGATCTACGCGTGTAGTGCCCGCGCAGTCCCCGCACGACTCCTCCGTAGCCCGAGTCACCCCAGCCCAGGAGACCCCATATGCCCGTCAATCCGCTGAACCGCCGGGAGTTCGTGAAGAAGTCGGCCGTGACCGGTGCGGCCGTGGCCGTCGCGGGAACGGCGGCGGCGCCTGCGGCCCAGGCCGCCGACCGGACGACGCCGGGGAAGACCCCCAAGGCACCCAAGACCTGGACCTTCTCCATCCTGGGCACCACCGACCTGCACAGCCATGTCTTCGACTGGGACTACTACAAGGACGCCGCCTACAGCGACAAGGCCGGCAACTCCGTCGGTGTCGCCCGCGTCGCCACGCTCATCAAGCAGCAGCGTGCGGCCAAGGGTGAGGAGCACGTCCTGCTCGTCGACGCCGGTGACATCATCCAGGGGACCTCGCTCGCGTACTACTTCGCGCGGGTCGACCCGATCACCGGCAAGGACGGCAAGAAGGGGCCCAAGCACCCCATGGCCGTCGCCATGAACCACATGCGCTACGACGCCGCCGCCCTCGGCAACCACGAGTTCAACTACGGCATCGAGACCCTGCGCAAATTCGAGAAGCAGTGTCACTTCCCGCTGCTCGGCGCGAACGCCCTCGACGCGAAGACCCTGCGGCCGGCCTTCCACCCGTACACCGTCAAGCGCATCTGCGTCCCCGGCGCCCCCGACATCAAGGTCGGCATCCTCGGCCTGACCAACCCCGGTATCGCGCTGTGGGACAAGGACAACGTCAGCGGGAAGATGGTCTTCCCGGGGCTGGTCGAGCAGGCGAAGAAGTACGTGCCGCGGCTGCGTGCGCTGGGGTGTGACGTCGTCTTCCTGACCGACCACTCCGGGCTCGACGGGTCGACCTCCTACGGCGACGCGCTGCCGTACGTCGAGAACGCCTCCAACCTCGTCGCCGAGCAGGTCCCCGGCATCGACGCGATCCTGGTCGGCCACACGCACGTCGAGGTGTCCTCGTACACCGTCAAGAACGAGGAGACCGGCGAGGACGTCCTGCTCTCCGAGCCGTACTGCTGGGGCTACCGCCTCACCGTCTTCGACTTCGAGCTCGAACTGCACCACGGGCAGTGGAAGGTGACGAAGAAGACGGCCCAGACCCTCAACCCGAAGGACGTCGAGGAGGACCCGGAGATCACCAAGCTCCTCAAGGCCGACCACGACCTCGTCGTCAAGTACGTCAACACGGCCGTGGGCACCTGCACCCAGGACCTCTCGGCGGCGGACTCCTGCTGGAAGGACGTCCCCATCATGGACTTCATCCACGAGGTCCAGATGCAGTCGGTGAAGGCGGGCCTGTCGGCGAGCGATGCCGCGCTGCCCCTGATCTCGGTCGCCGCGCCGTTCAGCCGCACCGCGGACATCCCGGCCGGGAGCGTGACCATCAAGGACATCGCCGGGCTCTACATCTACGACAACACGCTGTACGGCAAGAAGCTCACGGGCGCCCAGCTGAAGGACTACCTGGAGTACGCGGCGAAGTACTACCACCAGGTCCCGGCGGGAACGAAGGTCGACACCGCGACGCTGACCAACGCCAACAACTTCTGGGACTACATGTACGACACGGCCGCCGGCGTCTCGTACGACATCGACATCGCGCAGGCGGAGGGTTCGCGGATCAAGAACCTCACGTACAACGGCGCCCCGGTCGCCGACGACCAGGTCTTCGTCGTCGCGGTCAACAACTACCGCGCGAACGGCGGCTCCGGCTACCCGCACATCGCCACCGCCGAGATCGCCTACAGCTCGACCAACGAGATCCGCCAGCTGATGATCGACTACGTGACGTCCAAGGGCACGCTGGACCCGAAGGACTTCGCGGTCACCAACTGGAGGCTGACGCAGGACGGGACGGCGGTGTTCTCCTAGGTCTTCCCGGACCGTGGCTCAGGGGGCGCCCGTTCGCCGGGCGCCCCCTTGTGCGGCCTCATCCCGAGAACGCTCCCGCATGCGCCCGCGCCCACTCAGCGAACGTCCGTGCCGGTCGGCCGAGCAGCTTCTCCAGCGTCGGCAGGACCTCCGCGCCCCGGTCGCTCTCCCGCGTGCGCTGCATGATCGCGTCTACGACTTCCGGGGGGAAGCCGTAGGCGGACATGCCTGCGCGGGCCGCCTCGTCGGGAAGGGGGCGGATGTGCAGGTCACGGTCGAGGACGTCGGCGAGGATCGACAGTTCCTGGGTGGGGGTCAGGGATTGAGGGCCGCTCAGTTCGTAGGCCGCCGCCGCGTGTTCGTCGGACTCGTTCGGGGTCAGGGCGAGGGCCGCCACCTCCGCCAGGTCCGCCGGGTCGATGCTCGCCGCCGGGCGGTCGGCGAAGGGGACGGTCACCTCGTCGCCCGCGCGGAGTTGGCCGGCCCACTGCAGGGCGTTCGACATGAAGCGGCCGGGGCGGAGCAGGGTCCATGCCCAGTCCCGGGACGGGTCCGTCACCGCGGCCTCCGCCTCGGCGTGCCAGCGGGCGATCACGTCGGAGCCCGCTCCCGCGTCCAGGACGGACAGCTTCACTACGCGTCGGACCCCCGCCCTTGCCGCCGCCTCGGCGAGGGCGAGGTCGTGGGTCGGGCCGGGGGCCGTGCCGACGCCCTGCGCCGACATCAGGAAGGCCCCGCTCGCCCCCGCGAACGCCGCGTCCAGGCTCGCCGGGTCGTCCGCGTCGCCGTACACCGCCTCGACGCCTGCCGACAGCCGTGCCACGGCCGGGCGGCGGGTCATCGCCCGTACCGGGTGGCCGGCGGCCGTCAGCCTTCGTACCAGCTCGCCGCCCACATGGCCCGTCGCCCCGGTCACCAGGATCATCGCCGTCCCCTCTCGTCGTGCCCCCAGCCTGCGCGCACCGGCCGCAGGCCGCGTCGCACGCGGGGATGCAGCCCTTCTGCTCCCCGGGGAGTACAGGAGAGCACCCGCCGTGCATAACAGGGCATGATGCGCAAGTCGGGCATACGGTGGAGCTGTACACGTGTGCGTCGACCAGAAGAAGGTGAGAGCTATGCGTGTACTGCTCAGGGCGCACTTCGACACGGAGAAGTCGAACGAGGCCATCCGGAACGGCACCCTCGCGAAACTGATCCAGTCGTCGGTGGAGCAGATCAAGCCGGAAGCTGCCTACTTCACCGCCGACGAGGGCGAACGCACCGCCTTCCTGGTCTTCGACCTGCAGGACGTCTCCCAGATGCCCGTCATCAGCGAGCCGTTCTTCCTCAACCTGGGCGCCAGGATCGATTACACCCCGTTGATGAACCTGGAAGACGTCGAGAAGGGCATCTCCCAGGTGCACTAGCTGAAGACGATCATCGACCCCTGCGCCAGGCTCCGCGTCGCCGCCGCGTGCAGGCCCAGCCACACATGGCGTTCGCGGGCGAAGGGGCTGGGGTCGTACGGCGCGGGGACGGCGGGCTCCTCCAGCTCCGTCGGGGCGCGCGGTGGCTCGGGCGGCGCCGGAGGGTTGGCCGGATCTATGCCGATCGAGGGCGCCACGTACTCCAGTTCGCGCAGCAGGGCCTGGGCGGAGCCCAGCGGGCCGCCGCCGGCGAGGAGTTCGTCGTTCGACAGGGGCTGGGGGAAGTCCACGGGGACGTAGGCGCCCGCGTGGTCGTAGTGCCAGACGAGGTGCGACTGCTGGGCCGTCGCCTCGAACATCTCCAGCAACTGCTCGTAGTCCCCGCCCAGTTCGTCGACCGGGGTGACCGGCAGCCCGCACACCTGGAGCAGGTAGACCCGGCGAAGGAAGTGCAGCGCGTCGTAGTCGAAGCCGGCCACCGGGGCGACCTCGCCGGACAGGCCCGGCATGTACTGGTACACCGGCACCGGCGGCAGTCCGGCGGCGGTGAGCACGTTGTTGTACTGCGCGAGTTCCTCGGCGAACGGATTGTCGGGAGTGTGGCACAACACGTCGACGAGCGGTACCAGCCACAGGTCACAGGCCAAAGAAGGCTCCTCACACGGCAAGTCGGTCAAGGCAGGGTAATCGGTACGGCTGCGTCCGCGCCCTGAAGGGGCGCGGGGAACTGCGCGACCAGCCACGACGAAGCCGCAGACAACCGACGGCCCATCGCGGCGCACCCAGCGGAGCGCCTAGTGCAGGTCCCATACCCACACCCCGGCCACCCACTTCCCGTCCCGGCCCACAAGTTCCGCGACGGCCCTGCGCAGGGCCTCCTCGTGTGGTCCTGGGGCCACCACCAGGGCCCCTGCCTTCCAGTACGCGAAGTCGCGCCGGGCCTGCGCCCGCCAGGTCGCGTCGAGCCTCGGGACCACGCCCGTGTCGCCGATGTCACTCAGCAGGTCGGAGGTGTAGCGGGGGGAGGCGCCGTAGATGCCGATGCGGTCGGCGCCGTAGGGGCCGTTGAAGTAGCCGCCGGGCAGCTTGAAGCCGAGGCCGGCCTGCTGCTGCCAGTGCAGCGCCTGAGCGTCGCCGGCGTCGGGCAGCGGCACGGTGACGAGGGACTCGCCCTTGTGGACGTACGGCCGCCATGCCCCGGCGGTGAAGAAGGCGGGCGTCGCGGGGCGTTCGACCGTCTTCAGCGGGGCCGGGACCAGCGGGAGCAGGGCGAGCCAGATGCCGAGCAGGCCGAGGTACTGGGTGCCCGGGGCGCGGGTCGCCGTCAGCCGGTCCAGGGCGAGGGCGAGCAGCATGCCGAGCGCGGGGGCGCAGATCATCGCGACCCGGCCCTCGATGACCGACTCGAACAGCGGCAGCCTGGCGAGGAGCGCCCAGGGGCCCGGGTAGACCTTGTCCGTCATCGGGATGCGGAACTCGGGGCCGAGCGAGAGCAGCGCCGCGCCGACCGCGGTGACCGCCAGCGCCTTGACCAGGGCCTGCTCCCACAGCCGTACGACGATCGCGAAGGCGAGCAGGACCAGCGGCCAGCCGTAGAAGGCGTTCTGCTCGGTGGGGTTGGGCGAGAGGGCGTTCGCGCGCTGGGCGTTGCCCGCGATCAGGGAGCGTTCGGCGAAGGAGAGCAGTGCGAGGGGGCTGTTGCCCGAGTTGTCGCCGTGCGGCATGTGCGCGTAGCTCTGCGGGCCGGTGAACTGCCAGACCAGCGGGTACGCGACGAGGGGAAGACAGACCGCGGCCGCGATCGCCAGGCCCCGCAGCAGCGGCCGCCAGGCCTGCCCGGCCACATCCCTGCGGACCACGCCGTAGGCGCCCGCGAACAGCACCAGGCCGATCGCCGCGAGCAGCAGGGGCTCCTCGCCGAGGAAGACCTGGTACGCCGTCATCAGGCCCAGGACCACCCCGTCCCGCACCACCCGGGCGCCCGTGCACAGGCGCAGGGCCCGGTCGATGATCAGCGGGATCATGAACAGCACCACGAAGTTGGGGTGCGCGTTGGCGTGGCTGACCATGGGCGGCGCGAAGGCGGCCAGCGAGGCGCCTACGAAGGCCGCGGTCCGCCGCCGTACGACCCGTTTCACGATCAGCCGGTACCAGGCGGCTGCGGTGGCGGCGAGGCCCAGGGTCATCACGACGCTGAGGGAGACCGCCGGTCCCGCGAGGAGCGTGAGCGGGGCGAGGGGGACGGTGAGGCCGAGCATGACCGTGTTGGCCATGAGGTTCACGCCGTCGGGGAAGCCCTGCAGGTCGGAGAAGAGCGGATTGCGCAGATGGGCCAGGTTGTGGGCGGTGACGTCGAAGAACCACTCCCACTGGTTCTGGTCCTGGAGGGAGTCGGGGAGGTAGCGGTGGTCCGGGTCGAACAGACGGCCCGAGTACAGGGCCATCGCCATGAGCAGGAAGAGGAGCGCGGCGAAGAGGTCGGCGGGGCGCAGGGAGCGGGCGCGCAGCCGGGCGAGTTCGGCGAGGACGCGGACGTAGTCGAGGTGGCGCAGTTTCGAGCCGGGCCGGTGGGACCAGTGGACGGGGACCTCGGCGACCTGCCAGTCGGCGCGGTGGAAGTGCCGCAGGACCTCGACGTCGATGCCCCACCCGTGGATCCGGGAGGCGGCGAAGGCCTCGCGGGCCTTCTCGCCCTCGAAGAGCTTGAAGCCGCACTGGGTGTCCCGTATGCCCGGCACGGTGGTGCGGCGTATGAGTAAGTTCCCGGCACGGCCCAGCAGTTCGCGCACCGGGTGCTGACGGTCGCCGATCGTCGCGCCGGGCACGGAACGGGAGCCGATCGCCGCCGCGTTCCCCTCGCCGAGCGCCTTGTCGAGCTGCTCCAGCTCCTCGATCGGGGCCGCGAGATCGGCGTCCGTGACCAGCACGCGCCGCCCGCGGGAGGCGGCGACGCCCAGACGCAGGGCGTTGCCCTTGCCGCGGTGGCGGGGGCTGGTGACGAGCCGGACGCGGGGCTCCTCCAGGCCCGTGACGACGTCCCGGGTGCTGTCCGTGGACCCGTCGTCGGCGACGACGACCTCCCACTCGCCCCAGCGGCCCTCGTTGTCGCGCAGATAGCGGGTGACGGCGTCGAGGGTGGGGCCGAGGCGCTGCTCCTCGTTGAAGGCGGGGATGACGACGGTGAGGTCCACGGCCCAGGCAGGCGTGGCCCTGGCCGGCTTGCTCACTCGTCCGCCAGCCGCTCGATGAGGGCCAGCGAGTGCTCGTTGTACGAGGCGACGATCGCCCGTGCCGTCCTGGTGTCCCGCTTGGCCAGGGCGTCGACCAGGTCGGTGTGGCCGGACCACAGGGCGCCGCGCAGATCGGACAGCCGGCGCAGATGCTGTACCGCGCACACCCAGGACTGGACGCGCAGCCGGTGCAGGAAGTCGGCCAGATAGGGGTTGCCGAAGAGGGTGCCGAGCTCGTGCCAGAAGCGCAGGTCGTAGCCGATCAGCACGGTGAGGTCACCGGCCAGCGAGGCCCGCTGCGCCTCCTCGCCGCGCCGCCGGACCCCGGCCAGGGCGGCGACGGCACGGGGCTCGTCGTGCGGCGGGAAACGGTCCTGGTCCCGGTCCAGGGCGATGAACATGCCGTCGGTGACCAGGCTGCGGGCCTCGATGATGCCGCGGTAGTCGGCGACCGAGTACTCGTGGACATGGAAGCCGCGGTGCTGGTCGGCGTCGAGGAGGCCCTGCGCGGACAGGTCGACGAGCGCCTCGCGCACGGGCGTCGCGGAGACCCCGTACTGCTCGGCGATCTCCTTCACCGTGAACTCCTGACCCGGCTGGAGCCGTCCCGCGAGGACCTCGTCGCGTAGCGCGTCGGCGATCTGCTGCCGCAGGGTGCTGCGGGTCACGGAGCCGTTGCCGCTGCTGCCGGGCATGTGTCGGGCGTCTCCTCGTCGCGTTCGGGTGGCGTGCACGTACCTATCTACGAGCACGCCACCTTACGCGTTCGGCCTCCCGCTGTTTATCCGCGTAGCTGTGGGGGTCCGGTGGGGCACCTGAGCGGCCGCAGATCGCTACCGCGTGTACTCGTCGGCCACGGACAGCGCCGAGTCCAGCGCCGCGAGGCCCTCCTTCAGCTCGGCCTCGCTCACGTTGCACGGCGGCACCACATGGGTGCGGTTCATGTTGATGAAGGGCCAGATGCCGTGCTTCTTCGCGGCGGCGCCGAAGGCGGCCATCGCCGCGTTCGCCTCGCCGGTCGCGTTGTACGGCACCAGCGGCTCGCGCGTCTCCCGGTTCTTCACCAGGTCCAGCGCCCAGAACATGCCGACACCGCGCACCTCGCCGACGCTCGGGTGCCGCTCGGCGAGCTCCCGCAGCGCGGGTCCGAGGACGGTCTCACCCAGGTGCCCGGCGTTCTCGACGACGCCCTCCTGCGCCATGACGTTGATCGTCGCGACGGCGGCGGCGCAGGCCAGCGGGTGCCCCGAGTACGTCAGACCACCCGGGTAGGCCCGCTTGGCGAAGGTCTTGGCGATCGCGCCGGAGATCGCGACACCGCCGAGCGGCACATAACCGCTGTTCACACCCTTGGCGAAGGTCATGAGGTCGGGCACCACACCGAACAGGTCGGCCGCGAACCACTCACCGGTCCGCCCGAAACCGGCCATGACCTCGTCCAGGATGAACACGATGCCGTACCTGTCGCAGATCTCCCGCACACCGGCGAGATAGCCGGGCGGCGGCACCATGATCCCGGCGGTGCCCGGAATGGTCTCCAGGATGATCGCGGCGACGGTGGCCGGCCCCTCGAGGGCGATCGTGGTCTCGAGGTGCTCCAGCGCCCGCGCGCACTCCTGCTCCTCGGTCTCGGCGTAGAAGCGGGAGCGGTAGAGGTACGGCGCCCAGAAGTGCACGACACCGGCGGCAGCGCCGTCGGAGGCCCAGCGGCGTGGGTCCCCGGTGAGGTTGATCGCCTGCTGGGTGCCGCCGTGGTAGGAGCGGTAGGCGGACAGGACCTTCGGCCGGCCGGTGTGCAGCCGCGCCATCCGTACCGCGTGCTCGACGGCGTCCGCGCCGCCGTTGGTGAAGAAGATCTTGTCTAGGTCGCCCGGTGTCCGCTCGGCGATCAGCCGGGCCGCCTCCGAGCGGGCCTCGATCGCGAAGGCGGGCGCGAACGTCGTCAGGTGTGCGGCCTGCTCCTGGATCGCGGCGACGACCTTGGGGTGCTGGTAGCCGATGTTGGTGTAGACGAGCCCGCTGGTGAAGTCCAGGTACCGCTTGCCGTCGTAGTCCCAGAAGTACGACCCCTGCGCACCGGCGACGGCGAGCGGGTCGATGAGCTCCTGCGCGGACCAGGAGTGGAACACATGAGCACGGTCCGCGGCCTTCACGGCGGCGCCGGCCCGGGGGTCTGGCTGAGGGGTCATGGCGGCGAGCATAGGAGCCCGCGGTGCCCGCTCGGTATCGGCTTCCTGTCTGGCATGTGGGGGTTTCCGCGACAGGTTGTCGGGCCTGGGGGGGGCTTGGCGGAGTGCCGCCCGCGGCGTTACGGAACCGTAGACACCGCTCCGGGCGACTACCCCCGCGACCGCACTATTCTCGGTCTGTTGCACATACGGGGGGAAGGCGGCGCGGCCATGGAGAAGCTCGGAGCGGGGGACCCGCAGCGGATCGGGGCGTACCGGCTGCTGGCCCGGCTGGGTGCCGGGGGCATGGGGCATGTGTATCTCGCCCGCTCGGACCGCGGCCGTACCGTCGCCGTGAAGCTGGTGCGCAAGGAGCTGGCCGCGCAGGAGGAGTTCCGGGCGCGGTTCCGGCAGGAGGTGCAGTCCGCTCGGCAGGTCGGCGGGCACTGGACGGCGCCCGTCCTTGACGCCGACACGGAGGCCGCGGTGCCGTGGGTGGCCACGGGGTACGTCGCCGGGCCCAGCCTGCAGCAGGTCGTGGGGCACGACCACGGGGCGCTGCCCGAGCGCTCGGTGAACATCCTCGCGGCCGGGCTCGCGCACGCGCTGCAGGACATCCACGCCGCCGGGATCATCCACCGGGATCTGAAGCCGTCCAATGTGCTCGTCACCATCGACGGGCCGCGGGTCATCGACTTCGGGATCGCGCGGGCGCTGGAGACCGTCACGGACGGCGGTCTGACGCGGACCGGCGCGCTCGTCGGGTCGCCCGGCTTCATGGCCCCCGAGCAGGTGCGCGGCGACCGGATCACGCCCGCCTGCGACGTCTTCTGCCTGGGCTCCGTGCTGGCCTACGCCGCCACCGGCCACCTTCCCTTCGGCAGCGCCAACAGCGGGGTGCACGCCCTGATGTTCCGCATCGCCCAGGAGGAACCCGACCTGGAGGGGGTGCCCGAGGGCATCGCCGACCTCGTACGGGGCTGCCTGAAGAAGGAGCCGGGCGCGCGGCCGACGCTGGACCAGGTGCTGGAGCGCACGGGCGCCGAGGACACCGTGCTGGGCGGCCGCTCCCGCGACCCCTGGCTGCCGAGCGCGCTCGTCGCCCAACTCGGCCGTCACGCCGTGCAGTTGCTGGACGCGGAGGACCCTGAGGAGGGGGCGGAGGGCGCGGCGGCGCCCGCCGGGCCCTCGCTGCGCAAGGCGGCACCCGAGGCCCCGCCCGAGCACGCCCCCGCCGCCGACGACTTGGCACCGGAAGCGGGCACCCCCGCCGGACCGCCCCCGCCCGGTCAGCCGGGCGGCGCCGTCCCGCTGAACCACCTCCCCACCATGGTCGCGGGCCAGGCCCCGCCGACACCCCCGCCCGCCCACGCGCAGACACCCCCGGCCTACGGCTATCCGCAGCAGCACCCCCAGCAGCAGGCCTACGGCTACCCGCCGCAGCAGCCCGGCGCCTACGGCTACCCGCAACAGTCCGGCGGTCTCGGCTCAACCCCGCCCTACGGCCCGTCCTACGCCGGCCCGGTCCCGCCCGCCCCGCAGGAGCCGCCCCGCCGGAGCGGCCGTTCCACGGTGGCGCTGATCGCGGTCGCCCTGGTCGTCGCGCTCGGCGCCGGCGGCTCGGTCTACGCCCTGATGAACGGCGGCGACAAGGGCGACAACAAGCCGAGCCCGGCCCCGACCAGCAGCGCACCCTCGAATCCCGAGCCGAGCCGGACGAGCCCGACGACCGCGGAGCCCAGCACCTCCGCGCCCTCCGACGGCGCGATCCCCACCGGCTATCTGGGCACCTGGACGGCCACCATCACCAACGCCGACGGCCAGAACACCCGCGAACTCACCATCCAGCAGGGCAAGGTGGGCGACACGGTCCTCTCCCTGGTCGCCGACGGCCCCACCAGCAGCGGCACCTACCACTGCGTGTTCCAGGCCGATCTGACCGCGGCACCCGGCAGCAGCGGCCCCCTGGAGATCGGCCCGTCCACCGTGACGTCCGGCGACCCCGGCTACTGCAAGCCGGGCGACGCCACCGAGCTCAGCCTGCTGCCGGACGGCAGCCTGCAGCGCGAGAACACCAGCAACGGGGAGAAGCTGAAGTACACCAGGCAGTGAGCCGGGTGACGGGCCGGCGGGCGCGCTTGTGCCGTAGTGGCGTGTCCATGACGATGAAACGGGTGTCGGCGTCGGCCGCGACGGCAGCCGGCGCGGCAGCGCCCGGCGGGCGACAGAAGCCCGGTGGCGTTTCCGAGCCCGCAGTCGTGACCGGGCCGGGGTGGGATCACCTCGGCTCGGGCGGCCGCTGGCGCGGCATGTTCGGGCGTGAGCCCGCCCCCGGCGGCAGCGGGAAGCGCCCCGGCGCACTGCCCATCTCCGTCCGCGCCGCCCCGGTCGGCGCGGACTGGATCCCCATCGGAGCCGAGCCGCCGGTCCGGAACTCCACCATCCAGTCGGCCGTCTCCGCGCGCACCAGCTCCGTCACGTCCTCCGAGAAGCGCCGCAGCACCGCAAGGCACCGCTCGACGGCCTCGCTCGCCGTGCCCTCCGCGGGGCCCAGCACCTCCCGCACACTCTCCGAGGCCCAGTCGAACTGCAGCACCTGCAGCCGTCGCTGCACGGCCTGCGCGGTCGCCACATCCCTTATCCAGCCCGAGGTCACACCGAAGAACCGGTCCACGGCCACGCACGCCACCGCGAACAGCAGTGCCAGATACCCCCAGGCGGCCATCCCGGCGATCACCCCGGTCAGATCCAGCAGCGGCAGCGCGGCCCCGGTCACCGCACCCAGCGCCGCCCCCGTGCGCAGCGCCCGCGCCCCCCGCCGCTTCCACACCCGGTCCGCGAGATACCAGGCCGCCGTCTGCAGCGCCCCGCGCTCGACCCACAGATACAGCTCGTGCAGCCGCTCGGCCGGCTCGCCCCAGTCGCCGAGCGGGAACGAGCGCCCGATCAGATCGCCCGGCCGCAGCCCGGCCGCACCCTCGCCCCACCCGTCCTGAGCCGGCCCCTCGGGCTGCATCTCCGGCTGACCCACACGGCACTCCCTACTGATCACGAGACTGATCACGAGGCTGACCACGACCGAACACGTTGCGTGACACCCGATCCTGATGTGCCCGACCTTCCTACCGCCCAATGGGTGGCTCAGCCCCCGAATTCACCTCTATTCCGCTCGTAAGTGGGTCTTGATCAGGTATAGGACTCGGCAACACCTCACTCGAAAGAGTGCTGGGGCGATGCCTGGCTGGACCACGTAGGCTCGTGCCAGGCGGGAAAACCTCGCCCATACAGCCGTACGAAACCAGGAGCTGATCGTGATTCCCGGTGGTGGCCAGCCCAATATGCAGCAGCTGCTCCAGCAGGCCCAGAAGATGCAGCAGGACCTGCAGCGGGCGCAGGAGGAGCTGGCGCAGACGGAGGTCGACGGGCAGGCGGGCGGCGGCCTGGTGAAGGCCACCGTCACCGGCTCCGGCGAGCTGCGCGCGCTGAAGATCGACCCGAAGGCGGTGGACCCCGAAGACACCGAGACCCTCGCGGACCTGATCGTCGCGGCGGTCCAGGCGGCCAACGAGAACGCCCAGAACCTCCAGCAGCAGAAGCTGGGTCCGCTGGCCCAGGGCCTGGGCGGCGGCAGCGGTATCCCGGGCCTGCCTTTCTAAGAGAGGCGTCCGCCAACTACCGTACGTACTTGCAAGGAACCCCGGGAAGGACGGCAGTCCGTGTACGAAGGCGTGGTGCAGGACCTGATCGACGAGCTGGGGCGGTTGCCCGGCGTCGGTCCCAAGAGCGCCCAGCGGATCGCCTTCCACATCCTGCAGGCGGAACCGACGGACGTACGGCGCCTCGCGCAGGCCCTGATGGAGGTCAAGGCGAAGGTCCGCTTCTGCGCGACCTGCGGCAATGTCGCACAGGAAGAGCTGTGCAACATCTGCCGCGACAGCCGCCGCGACCCCTCCGTCATCTGTGTGGTGGAGGAGCCGAAGGACGTGGTCGCGATCGAGCGGACCCGCGAGTTCCGCGGCCGTTACCACGTCCTGGGCGGGGCGATCAGCCCCATCGAGGGCGTGGGCCCCGACGACCTGCGGATACGGGAACTTCTCGCGCGGTTGGCCGACGGGACGGTCACGGAACTGATCCTTGCCACGGACCCGAACCTGGAGGGCGAGGCCACGGCGACGTACCTCGCCCGCATGATCAAGCCCATGGGCCTCAAGGTCACCCGCCTGGCCAGCGGCCTCCCGGTGGGCGGAGACCTGGAATACGCGGACGAGGTGACCCTCGGCCGCGCCTTCGAGGGGAGACGACTCCTAGATGTCTGACGCCACGCTGCATGACGCGACGCAGGACCCGGACGACTTCGCGGTCCAGATCGCGGACCAGGTGGAGAGCTTCCTGGTGGCGGTGACGGAGGTGGCGAAGGGTGACGAACCCGACTCCGCCGTGCCCTTCCTCCTCCTGGAGGTGTCCCAGCTGCTGCTGGCCGGCGGCCGCCTCGGCGCGCACGAGGACATCGTCCCCGACGAGCGCTACGAGCCGGACACCGGCCCGGACGCCGACGTGGACGAACTCCGCGAGAACTTCGCCCGCCTCCTGGACCCGATCGACGTCTACTCCGAGGTCTTCGACCCCTACGAGCCGCGCAAGGCCCCGGTCCCGGCCCGTATCTCCGACGACCTGACCGACGTCATCACCGACCTCCGCCACGGCATGGCCCACTACCGCGCGGGCCGCACCACGGAGGCCCTGTGGTGGTGGCAGTTCTCCTACTTCTCCAACTGGGGCTCGACGGCCTCGGCCACCCTGCGTGCCCTGCAGTCGGTGGTGGCCCATGTCCGCCTGAACCAGCCCCTGGAGGAACTGGACGGCCTGGACACGGACCAGACCCCGATGGGCGACGAGACCCTGGAGTTCGAAGCCGGCAAGGTGATGCAGGAGGAGATCGGGGGGCCGCTCGGGATGCAGCCCGGCATGTAGGCGGCGGGGGCGGCCGGCTCACGGCAGCCCCCACAGCCCCTTCCCCACCGCAGTGACCCCGCCTGTCAGAGCCAGCGACAGCACCAGCAGGCGGGCCCGTTTCTCCGGTATCCGCTCGGCGAGTGCCCGGCCGATCAGCGCGCCCACCGCCATCGCGGCGACGACCCATCCCCAGCGGGCCCCGCTCAGCTGCGGCACCCCGTTCGCCGCCACCGAGAACGCGTTCACCATCACTCCGTAGAACTGCGCGTTCGGTACGAACTCCCGTACCGTCCAGCCCGCGTTGACGGCGTACAAGGAGACGGGCGGGCCGCCCACGCCCGCGGCCGAGTTCATGAAACCGCCCACCGCGCCCGCCGCGACGGCTCCCTTCGTGCCGCGCAGGGCGGGCACTCGGGCGCCCCGCATCACCAGGAGGACGGCTGTCGTCACCAGCCCGCCCATCACCAACAGGAGTGCGGGCTCGGGGAGTTGACGGGTCAGCCAGACCCCGGCAGGCACCGTGCAGGCGGCCGCCGCGCACAGCGGCACCATCGCGCCCGGCCGCACCCGACGCCAGCCGCCGGCCAGCCCCACGACACTGATGGCGCCCGCCGCGCAGTTGGCGAGCACGACGCCCTCGGCGGGCCCGAGCAGCAGCACGAGCGCGGGCACCGCGACCAGCGCGAACCCCATACCGGTCAGCCACTGCACACAGGACCCGAGCAGCACGATGCCCGCCAGCAGGACGTCCGTCGTGGTCAAGTCGTCACTCCCCGTGAGTTGGAGGGGTCTTGGACCTGCGCTGTACGACGGCTGCACGGCCCCTAACCGGTGAAAAGCGAATCTGGAGTCACTTCCCCAGCAGGGAGGCCCAAGAACAAGAACCGCACGAAACCGGAGACAGCGATGACCCGTCGTTCCACAGCCAAGCGCGCAGCCATCGTCACCGCCACCGCCGTCGTCGCCCTCGGCACGATCGGTACCGTCGCTGCCACCGCCGGGCCCAAGCCCGCCGTCAAGCACACCGAGCCGACCAGGGCACAGATCGCCGGCCTGTTCGACACCTGGAACAAGGCGCTGCAGACCGGTGACTCGGAGAAGGTCGCGAGCCTGTACGCGAAGGACGCGGTGCTCCTGCCCACCGTCTCCAACAAGGTCCGCACCAACCACGCCGAGATCGTCGACTACTTCGACAAGTTCCTGCAGAGCAAGCCGGTCGGCAAGAAGGTCCAGACGATCGTCGACGTCCTCGACAGGAACACCGCGATCGACACCGGCATCTACGAGTTCACACTCACCGACAAGGCCACCGGCAAGAAGAGGGTGGTCGAGGCCCGCTACACCTACGCCTACGAGAAGATCCACGGCAAGTGGAAGATCGTCAACCACCACTCCTCGGCGATGCCCGAAGGCTGATCCGTACCTCCAGCCCGCCTCCGGGAGCGTCCCGCAGGGTCACGGTCCCGCCGTCGTCGGTCACCAACTGCTTGACGACGGCGAGGCCGAGGCCCGAACCGGAGCGCCCGGTCAGGCCCTGGCCGCGCCAGAAGCGGTCGAAGGCGCGGGACTTCTCCGCGTCGGTCATGCCGGGGCCCTGGTCGAGGACGGAGAGCACCACTTCCTCGCCCTTCTCCTCGATCCGGACGGTGATCGTGGCGCCGTCCGGTGAGACCTCCAGCGCATTCGAGAGCACGTTGTCCAGTACCTGGTCCAGATGACCGGGACTGGCCAGCACAGACGGCCGGCCGTCGACACCACTCCCCCCGAGCGCGATGGTGACTCCGCGCTCGTCGGCGGCCGGTCTCCACACCGACAGCCGTTCGGCCACGATCTCCCCGAGGGACAGCGGCTCGGCGGCCGTCACCTTCGCCTCGGCCCGTGCGAGCACCAGCAGTCCGTTGACCAGCCGGCTCATCCGGACCACCTCGGCGGTCGCCTGCTCCACGTCCTCCCGTACGAACTCGTCGTCCACCCCGTCCGCGATGTTGTCCAGCGACAGCCGCAAGGCCGTCAGCGGCGTACGGAGCTGGTGCGAGGCGTCCGCCACGAAGATGCGCTGCGAGGCGACCAGCGTGTCCAGTCGCTCCGCGCCCTGGTTCAGGGTGCGGGCGAGGGTCTGGGTCTCCGGCGGGCCCGTCACCGGGGAGCGGGCGGTGAGGTCGCCGTCGCTGAACTTGCTGGCCATGTCGTTGAGTTCGCGCAGCGGGGCGGTGATCCGGCGGGCGGCGACCGCGCCGATCAGCGCCGCGACGGCGAGCACCGCCACCGCGAGCCCCGCCCGGAAGCCCCAGATCGTCCATAGCCTGTGGGTGAGGTGGGAGGTCGAGTACACGATCCGCACGGCCGCCCGCCCCTGAGCGGGCACGGTGACCTCGAGCCGCTTGCCCCAGATGACGTCGGAGCCCCAGTCGGTCGTGGACCGGTTCTGCTCCACGGCCCGGGTCAGCGCCGCGTTCGCGGTCGGCCTGGGGAGGTTCGGGGAGCAACTGCCGGTAGGGGTCACCTGGACGTCGCCGGGGGTCTCGTCGCTGTACGCCCTGGCCACCTTCTCCAGGGCGTCGCACGAGATCCGGTCGTTGCCGCCGAGCAGCAGCGCCATCGTCCTGGCCTCGCGCAGGACGGACAGCTCGGTGTCGTCCCGCAGCTGCTTGGTGAGCGTGAACGCCACCGGCACGGTGAACAGCAGGATGGCGACGGCGACGAGCAGGATGTAACTGCGGATGAGCCGGCGGTTCATGACGCCCCGGGGTCCTTGACGATCTCCAGCCGGAAGCCGACCCCGCGCACCGCCTCGATGGCGACGACCCCGCTGAACTTCCGCCGCAGCGCCGCCACATGGACGTCCAGCGTCTTGGTCGGCCCGAACCAGTTCGCGTCCCAGACCGCTTCCATGATCTGCTCCCGGGACATCAGCGCGCCCGGCTCCTCGGTGAGGAAGGCCAGCAGGTCGTACTCCTTGGGCGCGAGGGCGACCTCCGCGCCGTCCACATGCACCCGGGCAGCCTTGCGGTCGATCGTCAGCCGGGACCCGTACCGGTCCGGGCCGCCCGCGGCCGCCTCCGGCGCACGGGCCTGCACGCGTCGCAGCACCGCCCTTATCCTCGCGATGACCTCCCGGACCCCGAACGGCTTGGACACGTAGTCGTCCGCGCCGAGCTCCAGGCCCACCACCCGGTCCGTCTCGTCGCTGCGTGCGCTGATCACGATGATCGGTACGTCACCGCGCTCGCGCAGCGCCTTGCACACGTCCAGGCCGTCGGTGTCGGGCAGACCGAGGTCGAGGAGTACGACGTCGTACGGGCCCTGGTGGCGCAGCGCGGCGCCGCCCGTGGTGACCCACTCGACCTCGAAGCCGTAGCGGACGAGCCCGCGGCGAAGGGACTCGGCGACCGGCTCATCGTCTTCCACCAGAAGTACGCGCACAGGCGAACCCTAATGCTTGAAATTTAAAGACGATCGGTCGCCGAGTCCGGGTGGATCACCACATGGCGGGCAGCCGTTCCGGGATCCGCTTCATGAACCCGGTCCGCCACACCAGCTGCTCGATCGGCACCGCGAGGCGCAGCCGGGGCATCCGCTCCAGGAGCCGCTCCAGTGCGATCTCGGCGTGCTTGCGGCCGAGGGCGGTGGCGGGGCAGTAGTGGCTGCCGCCGCCGAAGGAGAGGTGGGCCGTGGCGTTGGCGCGGGTCAGGTCGACGGTGTGCGGGTCGGGGAAGGCGGACGGGTCGAAGTTCGCGCCCTCGACCAGCACGAGGACCAGCTCACCGGCCGCCACCCGCACGTCCCCGAGCAGGACGTCCTCGGTCGCCAGCCGCGGCAGCCCGTCGCCGATGGAGAGGTTGATGCGCAGCAGCTCGTCGACGGCCGCGGGGATCTTCCCGGGGTCCGCGACCAGCTCCTCCTGCAGCTCGGGGTGCTGGATCAGCGACACCAGGGCCATGGTCAGGAAGCCGGACGTCGAGATGACGCCCGCGCCGAACATCGTCACGCCGACCGTCGCGAGCATCTCGTCGGTGAGGTGGGCGTAGTCGGGGTCGGTGCGCAGGGCGGCGAGCTCGGCCATCAGACCCGTGGTCGCCGGGTCGTCCAGCCGCTCGGTCATGTACGCGATGTCGCGGTCCCAGTTGAGCCGGGCGCCCGTGACGGGACAGGCCGAGTTCATGAACGCGATGTCCAGGCTCCGCATCAGAGCGGGCGCGTCCGCCTGCGGGATGCCGAGGATCCGGCAGTGCATGCCCGCCGAGTACGGATCGGCGAAGCCGCCCCGCAGGTCCACGGGAGCGCCCTCGCGGACCAGGCCCTCGACGAGCTCGTCGGCGTACGACCGCAGCCACTCCACCAGCCCGGGGCTCTTCGGATTGAGGGCCTTGAGTACGGCCTTGCGCAGTCCGGCGCCGGTGATGTTCCCCATGTTGTTGACGACCTCGGGCGGGATCGTCAGCGCGTACTGGCGGGGCACGCCCGGGGCCGAGGTGTCCTTCAGGCTGAACCGCGGGTCCTCCAGGACCTGCTTGCACAGGTCGTACGAGGACACCAGCCAGGCCTCGTCACCCGCGATGGTGCGCACCCGCCGTACCGGGGTCGATGCCCGCAACTCCTCGACCTCGGCCGGGAGTTGGTCGCCCCGCCAGGAGAACGGGAAGTCGATGAGTTCCTCGGTGGGCATGGTCTCAGCGGGCATCGGTGGCTCCCTCGGCCGGCGTGACGATGGCGTGGCCCTGGTTGCGGGAGGCACGCAGCCCCGCGCCGGGCGAATAGAGCAGCTCGGCCATCGGCAGGAGCTGGTGGTAGCAGTTGAGGGAGGAGGGCACGCCCAGGATGGCGGGGGTGTCCAGGAAGAGGGGCGCCTCCGCGGTGACGTACTCCATGCACACTTCCCGCTGCCGCGCGGTCACCTCCCCTGCCTTGGTCGACAGGAAGGAGTCGACGAGTTTCTCGCAGGTCGTACGGAACTCCTCGTCGCCGGACAGCCGGGTGCGCAGGTCCTCGTGGATCTCCCGGTACGCCGGGTTGTCGCGCAGGTCGGACATGGCGTGGGCCCTGAGCCGGGTGCCGCCGGGGTCGGCGGCCTCGACGGCGGCGAGGACCTTGGCGCGTACGCCCCGCAGGTTCTTCACCGCCTTGCGGCGCGCGTCGTCGGCCGTATAGCCGGAGGCCTCGTACATCTCGGCCACGTGCAGATCGGTGTAGACGAAGTCCACGCGTGCGAAGAGGGCGAGGCCCCAGCGGGCCAGGTCGTGTATGCGTTGTGCGGAGAAGTAGCTGTTGCCGGGGGAGACGCCGATGACGGCGTGGTCGGCGGCGGTGCGGATGACCTCGCAGTGCGGGGTGAAGGGGCGGACCAGGAAGAGGTCGGCCGGTGTGACGTGCTGGATCTCGGAAACGGTCGCAGTCGTCAAGGAAGGAGAATCCTTCGCGTCGCTAGTCCCGATGGAGCCTTGTGCTCCTGGTGTGGCGACGACGACGCGAAGTTATCGGTCGGCTACTCAGAGCGTCAACGGGTGACCTGAACCACTTTGCGGACTGTTCATGTGCCAGGTGGGCAGGGGCTGGGCTGGAGCGCCGGGTCTCACCATGTGGTTTCACGGAGGCCATGACCGGGCGCTCGGTAAAATGAGCCGACACATACGGGACGAGCGAGGAGCGCACGTGGGCCTTGTCGTGCAGAAGTACGGAGGCTCCTCCGTAGCCGATGCCGAGGGCATCAAGCGCGTCGCCAAGCGAATCGTGGAAGCGAAGAAGAACGGCCACCAGGTGGTCGTCGTCGTTTCCGCGATGGGCGACACGACGGACGAGCTGATCGATCTCGCCGAGCAGGTATCTCCGATGCCGGCCGGGCGTGAGTTCGACATGCTGCTGACCGCCGGAGAGCGGATCTCCATGGCACTGCTGGCCATGGCGATCAAAAACCTGGGCCACGAGGCCCAGTCGTTCACCGGCAGCCAGGCAGGCGTCATCACCGACTCCGTCCACAACAAAGCCCGGATCATCGACGTCACGCCCGGCCGTATCCGCACGGCCCTCGACGAGGGCAACATCGCCATCGTCGCCGGCTTCCAGGGCGTCAGCCAGGACAAGAAGGACATCACCACGCTCGGCCGCGGTGGTTCCGACACGACGGCCGTCGCGCTGGCCGCCGCACTCGACGCCGAGGTGTGCGAGATCTACACCGACGTCGACGGCGTGTTCACCGCCGACCCGCGCGTGGTGAAGAAGGCGAAGAAGATCGACTGGATCGCCTTCGAGGACATGCTGGAGCTCGCCGCATCCGGCTCCAAGGTGCTGCTCCACCGCTGTGTGGAGTACGCCCGCCGCTACAACATCCCGATCCACGTCCGCTCCAGCTTCAGCGGGCTGCAGGGCACGTGGGTCAGCAGTGAGCCGATCGAGCAAGGGGACAAGAAGGTGGAGCAGGCCATCATCTCCGGTGTCGCGCACGACACCTCGGAGGCCAAGGTCACGGTCGTCGGCGTCCCGGACAAGCCGGGCGAGGCCGCCTCGATCTTCCGCGCCATCGCCGACGCCGAGATCAACATCGACATGGTCGTGCAGAACGTGTCCGCCGCCTCCACCGGGCTGACGGACATCTCCTTCACCCTCCCCAAGACCGAGGGCCGCAAGGCCATCGACGCCCTGGAGCGGGCGAAGACGGCCATCGGCTTCGACTCGCTGCGCTACGACGACCAGATCGGCAAGATCTCCCTCGTCGGCGCCGGTATGAAGACCAACCCGGGTGTCACGGCGTCCTTCTTCGAGGCGCTGTCCGACGCGGGCGTCAACATCGAGCTGATCTCGACCTCCGAGATCCGCATCTCGGTCGTCACCCGCGCCGACGACGTGCCGGAGGCCGTGCGCGCCGTGCACTCCGCCTTCGGCCTGGACTCCGACACCGCCGAGGCGGTCGTCTACGGAGGCACCGGACGCTGATGTCGGCGTCCCAGCGCCCGACGCTCGCGGTCGTGGGGGCGACCGGAGCCGTCGGCACGGTCATGCTCCAGATCCTGTCCCAGCACGCGGACATCTGGGGCGAGATCCGTCTGATCGCCTCACCGCGCTCGGCCGGCCGCAAGCTGGCCGTGCGCGGTCAGGAGGTCGAGGTGGTCGCCCTGACCGAGGAGGCCTTCGACGGGGTGGACGTCGCCATGTTCGACGTACCCGACGAGGTGTCCGCGCACTGGGCGCCGATCGCCGCGGCCAAGGGCGCGGTGGTGGTGGACAACTCGGGTGCCTTCCGGATGGATCCCGAGGTGCCGCTGGTGGTCCCGGAGGTCAATCCGCACTGCGCCCGCCGCCGGCCCCGCGGGATCATCGCCAACCCCAACTGCACGACCCTGTCCATGATCGTGGCCCTGGGCGCGCTGCACGCCGAGTTCGGGCTGCGCGAGCTGGTGGTCTCCTCGTACCAGGCGGTCAGCGGTGCGGGCCGGGCCGGGGTGGAGACCCTGCGGCAGCAGCTGTCCCTGGTCGCCGGTACGGAGTTGGGGACCAGCCCCGGTGATGTGCGGCGGGCCGTCGGCGACAACACCGGGCCGTTCCCGGAGCCGGTGGCACTGAACGTCGTGCCGTGGGCCGGGTCGTTGCGCGAGGACGGCTGGTCCTCGGAGGAGATGAAGGTGCGGGACGAGTCCCGCAAGATCCTCGGCCTGCCCCGGCTGCCCGTCGCCGTGACCTGCGTACGGGTGCCGGTGGTCACCACGCACTCCCTCACGGTCCACGCCCGCTTCCAGGGCGAGGTCACCGTCGACGGCGCCCGGGAGATCCTCGCGACCGCCCCCGGCGTCGTCCTCTTCGACGATCCGGCGGCCGGCGAGTTCCCCACGCCCGCCGATGTCGTGGGCACCGACCCGACCTGGGTGGGCCGGGTGCGGCGCGCGCTCGACGACCCCACGGCGCTCGAACTCTTCGTTTGCGGTGACAACCTCCGCAAGGGCGCGGCCCTCAACACGGCACAGATCGCGGAGCTGGTGGCGACCGAGTTCAGGTGACGGGGCGTCACGATGGTCGCGCTCCCATGACATGCCGTGTTGCGTGCAACACATCCCGAAGCAAGGGGTTACCACCGGAAAAGCCCTGGCCGTGGCCTGTTTCGTTTATAGGATCTGTGGGCGGCACGGGGTCGGGCGAAGGTCCGTACCACTTGCCCCGGACCCCTGCGGCATCCGAAGATTTCCCTCCCCGCCCTCCGCAACCGCGCGAAGGGCGGGGAGCGTCTTTGCGAACGCCCTTCGGGGGCGCGGGGATGCGCGGTGAGGCGTGGGGACGCCTCGGACATTCGGGATATAGGGGAAGAGCGGGTAGGCATGAGGGCGTTTGACGCACGGTCAGTTGCGCTGCCTGACACCAGACGGCCGGCTGCGGCACATGACGCAAAAGTGACGCCCGGCACGTACAACCCTCACGGGGGGAAACGTGTCCAACTGGCGTGGCTCAGGTTCTCGACTTCCCTGCCGCGACTCGCGGCCGACCCCGCATGCCCGGCGCGCCCGGCGGCATGCCGGTGATCGCGCCCATGCCCGCAGCGCGGCCCGCCCGCATACCGAATCAGCGTGACGGCGCCGACTACGCCGAGGACACCGCGGCCGCCGGTACGACGGTCGATCACCTCACCGAGACCTACCGCGCGCACTACCGTTCGCTGCTCGGTCTCGCCGCCCTCCTGCTCGACGACACCGCCTCCTGCGAGGACGTCGTCCAGGAGGCCTTCATCCGCGTGCACTCGGCACGCAAAAGGGTCCGCGACCCCGAGAAGACGCTCGCCTATCTGCGTCAGACGGTCGTCAATCTCTCCCGCTCCGCCTTGCGGCGCCGCATCCTGGGCCTCAAGCTCCTGTCCAAGCCGATGCCGGACATGGCGAGCGCCGAGGAGGGGGCGTACGACCAGCTGGAGCGCGACTCCCTGATCAAGGCGATGAAGGGGCTGCAGCGCCGCCAGCGCGAGGTCCTGGTGCTGCGCTATTTCGCGGACATGACCGAGGCGCAGGTCGCCGAGACGCTCGGGATATCGCTGGGCTCCGTGAAGGCGTACGGCTCCCGCGGTATCGCGGCCCTCCGCCTCGCGATGGAGGCACCGGCATGAACAAGGACGGCGAGGGACGTGGTTCCCATGACCGCCATGAGCCCTACGCATGGCACGAGCCGACGGCAACGCAAGAGCAAGAACACAGGCAATCGCACGCTGGGAACGGAACTGTGAACCACGGCCCCGACGACCAGAGCCCCGAGGACGGGCTCGACTCGGACGAGCTGGCTCTGCGCAGGATGCTGCACCAGGCGGTGCAGACGGTCGAACCGCGCGACGGCACACTGGACCACCTGCGGCGCGCCGTACCCGCACGGCGCGCCCGCAAGCGACAGGCCGTCGTCGGCATGGCGGCCGCCGCGCTGTTCATCGGCACCGCCGTCCCGGCCCTGGTGCACGTCTCCAACTCCACCGGCTCCGACGTCAACCCGTCCGTGGCCGGCCAGGCCTCGCAGGCACAGGGCGGAGCGAGCCAGGGAAAAAACACGGACGGCAGTGAGAGCACTGCCGGCGGCAACTCGGGCAAGTCCCCGGGCAAGGGCAAGGGTGACCCGAAGGGCGACGGCAAGAGCAAGGGAACCGGTACGGGCACGGGCGGCGCCGGCACCGACCCCTCGGCCACCAGCGCCTCCGGTGCCCCCGTGTGCAGGTCCGACCAGTTCGGCTCGCCCACCGAGTCCGTCGCCGCGCCGGACGCCCAGGGCGCGGTCTACGGCACCTTCCGCGTCGTCAACGTCTCCACCTCCGCCTGTACCGTCGGCGGCGTCGGCACCGTGAGCGCGCTCGCGCAGGGCGCCGCGGACGCCACCAAGATCTCCACGGCACGGCATGTGCTGGGGGACGCCGCGGCCGGCCTGCCCGAACCGTCGACCGAGATCACCGGGCTGCAGTTGCAGCCGGGTGCGGCCTACGAGGTGAAGTTCGCCTGGATCCCCTCGGCGACCTGTCCCACCACGGGCGGGTCCACCGACGGCGGCTCCAGCCCCAGCCCCAGTCCCACCCCGACCCCCGACGCCGGCACCTCCTCCGGCACCACCTCCACCGGCACGGACAGCGGCGTCACCACCCAAATGATGACGGCGGACGGCACAGCCCAGGGCAGCGTGGTCGTCTCCCACACCACGGCAGCCGGCTCCCCAACGATCTCGGCGACCGTGTCCAACGCGTGCGCGGGGACGGTCATCTACACAGGGGTGCTGCCGGGGGCATAGAGCCTTCGCCGTAGCCTGCCAGGGCAGTCGCGCCGCTCCGCCTTAGCCTGCGGGCAGTCGTGCCCCCGGCCATAGCTTGCAGGGGACAGCCCGCGCCCCAGCCTTAGCCTGCTGGGGTAGTGGTGCCACTTCGCCGTAGCCGGCGGGCAGTCGTGCCCCCAGCCTTAGCCTGCTGGGGTAGTGGTGCCGCTCCGCCGTAGCCTGCGGACAGTCGTGCCCCCCGCCGTAGCTTGCAGGGGACAGCCCGCCGCCCCGCCGTAGCCTGCCGGGGCAGTGGTGCCACTTCGCCTTAGCCTGCTGGGGTAGTGCTGCCGCTCCGCCTTAGCCTGCCGGGCAGTCGTGCCACTTCGCCGTAGCCTGCCGGCCGTAGCTTGCAGGGGACAGCCCGCGCCCCGCCGTGGCCTGGCCGGGGCAGTGGTGCCACTTCGCCGTAGCCTGCCGGGCAGTCGTGCCCCCAGCCGTAGCATGCTGGGGTAGTGGTGCCGCTCCGCCTTAGCCTGCGGGCAGTCGCGCCCCCGCCGTAGCTTGCAGGGGACAGCCCGCCGCCCCGCCGTAGCCTGCCGGGCAGTCGTGCCACTCAGCCCTAGCCTGCGGGCAGTCGCGCCACCCCGCCCTAGCCTGCCGGGCAGTCGTGCCACTCCGCCGTAGCCTGCTGGGGCAGTCGTGCCACTCAGCCCTAGCCTGCGGTGCAGTCGTGCCACTTCGCCGTAGCCTGCCGGGCAGTCGTGCCACTCAGCCCTAGCCTGCCGGGGCAGTTGCGCCGCCCCGCTCTAGCCTGCGGGCAGTCGTGCCGCTTAGGGCGGCACGGGTGGGCGCAGGCGGCACCCCGCGAGCGCGGGCAAGTGACACCGCCCCCGAGGCCGCAGCGCCGGTGCAGCCGAAACCGGGCTCAGGCGGCAACGCCCTCTTCCTCGGCCACCAGCCCCATCTCCGCATCCCGCGCGAACTCCGCCTCACGCCGCAGCAACCGGAACCACATGAAGACCACAAACCCGGCGAAGACAAACCACTCCCCGGTGTAACCAAGGTTCTGGAACGCCTTCAGGTCGAGCCCGGAGTCCGCAGGCGCCGTCGCCGGCACGGCAGTCATCCCGCCGTCGGCCTTGTCCAACGTGACCCACGCGTCATACACGTCGTACGGCACAAGATTCACCAGCGAGGCCGAACTGATCGCCGCGGTCTGCCCGGCCGGCAGCCCACCCTGAGCGCTCACCCCGTTGTCCCCGGGCGTCTCGGACGCCTGCAGCGCACCGGTGACGGTGACCTCACCGGCGGGCGCGGCGGGCGCCTTCGCCGCGTCGGCGGCACCCGGCAGCCAGCCCCGCACCACGGGCAGCGCCTTTCCGCCGTCGGTGCGCAGCAGCGTCAGCACGTAGAAACCGCGCTTGCCGTCGAGCTGCCGGTCGGGCACGAGCAGCTGCTTGCCGTACCGCCCGGTCGCGGTGACCTGCCGGCCGGACGTCGCCTTGTTCACCGGCAACAGCTCCCGCAGCGGCCGCGCCGCCTCGTGCCGGTCCGTCGTGACCTGCTCGGTCGCGTCCCGATGGGCCTGCACCCGGTCCTCGAACCGGCTCAGCTGCCACGACCCCATGAAGATGCAGAAGGGAATGGCGAGCAGCACGAAGACGTTGATCCCCCACCAACGGGGCGTCAGCAGAAACCGGTACACGCTGTCAACGGTACGGGGCGGCCGCGCCGGCCTCGGCCGCGGGGTTCGGACAATCAGCCCCTGGCCGCCCGCAGCGGGTACATCAGCGGAATCCGCGGCCGGTCCGCCGGAAGCCGGAAGTACCCGTCCCGCTGCTCGAAGGCCTCGAACCGCCGGAACAGCGAGACGTCGTGCTCGTGCAGGAACTCGATGCGCAGCCCCGCCGCCACGAGCGCGGAGACGACCTCGCCGAGCGGGTGCGTCCACTCCACGGTCCGGTTGTGGACGGTGGCGGTGCTCTCCGCCGCATATGTGCCGGGGAGGTCTTGGACCTGCGGCCCGCGGTCGAAGTAGTCCCGCACGACCCGCGAGCCGGTCTCGTCGTTTCGAGGACGTCGGTCAGCGGATGGAACTCGGCGAGATAGAGGAACCCGCCGGGCGCCACGAGCCCCGCGGCCGTCTCGACCCAGCGCCGGATGTCGGGCAGCCGGCACGGCGCACCGGTGCCGGTGCCGGTGCTAGACGATTTCGTACGTGGAATCCGGCAGCGCGCAGGCCGCGTCGTACACGTCGGACGTGACGAACTCCGCCCGCTCGGGGCCGAGGCCGAGGTCGGCGGCGAGACCGCGGGCGACCGCCACGGCCGGTTCGGAGAAGTCCAGGCCTACGACGCGGGCGGCGCCGTGCCGGGCCCAGGACAGGGTGTCGGTGCCGAGGTGGCACTGCAGATGCAGCAGCGACTTGCCGGTCACGTCGCCGACCTCGGCCAGCTCGAACGCACGCAGCGGGTCCTTGCCGGCCCGGAATCCGTCGAGGCCGTAGTAGCTGCCTGCGGTGTGCAGCGGCACTCTCTCGTCCCAGTTGGCGCGATTGCTCTCGCGCCAGTCGGCGGGGGTGGGGCAAGGGCTGCGGGAGGACATGAGCCGAGCTTTCTGACCTGCTTGGACGTGCGTTCGGTAAATGCCCGGTAGAAGTTATCCACAGGCTGGGGGCCTCGCCAGCGGATTGTCTGTGGGGGCAGGCACTATGGGGCCATGACTGAGAGCAACGCCTCCGCCGCGCCGGAGCGGAACGAGGACATGCCGGACTGGGAGAAGCGCTTTCGGGCGCCGCGGGTGTCGCTGCCCGACTGGGCGGAGGACGCACCGGAGCGCTCCCTGTTCGTGTCGAATGCGACGGGGACGTACGAGCTGTACGCCTGGGACCGGGCCACGGGCGGACAACGCCAGGTCACGGACCGTCCGAACGGCACGACGGAGGGCCTGCTCTCGCCCGACGGCGCATGGATCTGGTGGTTCGACGACAAGGACGGCGACGAGTTCGGCGTCTGGCGCAGACAGCCCTTCGACGGCGGTGAGAACGAGCTGGCGGCGCCCGGCCTGGAGGCCTCCTACCCGGCGGGGCTGGCCCTCGCCCGGGACGGCCGCACGGCGATCGTCGGCCGCTCCACGGACGAGGACGGTACGACGATCCATCTCGCGCGCACCGGCGAGGACCCGGTGGAGATCTACCGCCACCGCGAGTCGGCGGGCGTCGGCGACCTCTCCCACGACGGTTCGCTGATCGCCATCGAGCACACGGAGCATGGCGACGCCATGCACTCCGCCCTGCGTGTCCTGCGCCCCGACGGCACGGCGGTCGCCGAGCTCGACGACACCAAGGGGGGCACGGCCGAGCTGGGCCTGGAGGTGCTGGGCTTCGCCCCCGTCGAGGGCGACGCCCGGCTGCTCATCGGCCACCAGCGCCGCGGCCGCTGGGAGCCCCTGGTGTGGGACGTGGCGACGGGCGAGGAGACCGACCTGGCCCTGGAGCTGCCCGGCGACGTGAGCGCCGAGTGGTACCCGGACGGCACCGGCCTGCTCATCGTGCACAGCTTCGAGGCCCGCAGCGAACTGTTCCGGTACGACCTGGCGAGCCGCGCCCTGACGCAGATCCCCACCCCGCCCGGCACGGTCTCCGGTGCGACGGCCCGCCCCGACGGCAGCGTGGAGTACCTCTGGTCCTCGGCCGCCGAACCGTCGGCGGTCCGCTCGACCACGGGCGCGGTCGTCCTCGACCCGCCGGGCATGAAGTCCCCGGGCTCGGTGCCGGTGGAGGACGTGTGGGTGGACGGCCCCGGCGGCCGTATCCACGCCCTGGTCCAGAAGCCGCAGGGCGTCGTCGGCCCCCTGCCCACGGTCTTCGACATCCACGGCGGCCCCACCTGGCACGACAGCGACGCCTTCGCGGCGGGCCCGGCGGCCTGGGTCGACCACGAGTACGCGGTGATCCGCGTCAACTACCGCGGCTCCACCGGCTACGGCCGCGCCTGGACCGACGCCCTCAAGCACCGCGTCGGCCTCATCGAACTGGAGGACATCGAGGCGGTCCGCGCCTGGGCGGTCGACTCCGGCCTCGCCGACCCCGACCGCCTCATCCTCACCGGCGGCTCCTGGGGCGGCTACCTCACCCTCCTCGGCCTCGGCACCCAGCCGAGCGCCTGGACGCTCGGCATCGCGGCGGTCCCGGTCGCCGACTACGTCACGGCGTACCACGACGAGATGGAGGCCCTGAAGGCCATGGACCGCACCCTCCTCGGCGGCACCCCTGAGGAGGTCCCCGAACGCTTCGAGGCCTCGTCCCCCCTGACCTACGTCGACCAGGTCAGAGCCCCGGTCTACATCTCGGCCGGCGTCAACGACCCCCGCTGCCCCATCCGCCAGATCGAGAACTACGTCAAACGCCTCGAAGCCCGCGGCGCGACCCACGAGGTCTACCGCTACGACGCGGGCCACGGTTCCCTGGTGGTGGACGAGAGAATCAAGCAGGTCCGCCTGGAACTGGAATTCGCGGAACGCCACTTGGCGTAGCGAGGACAATCGCGCCACCGTGGCTGCTGGCGTTCACCCCGCCGCAGCCTGCGGCCGGTCGCGCCGCCGTGGCCTGAGGGCAGTGGTGTTGCGTGGCGCGCGGCCGGTCGTGCTGCTGTGGCCTGCGGCCGGTCGTGTGGCCGTGGCTTGCGGGCGTTCGTGTTGGCGTGGCCTGCGGCCACTCGTCCCGCCGCAGCCTGCGGCCGGTCGCGCCGCCGTGGCCTGAGGGCAGTGGTGTTGCGTGGCGCGCGGCCGGTCGTGCTGCTGTGGCCTGCGGCCCGTCGTGTGGCCGTGGCTTGCGGGCGTTCGTGTTGGCGTGGCCTGCGGCCACTCGTCCCGCCGTGGCCTGCGGCCGGTCGCGCCGCCGTGGCCTGAGGGCAGTGGTGTTGCGTGGCGCGCGGCCGGTCGTGCTGCTGTGGCGTGCGGCCGGTCGTCCCGCCGTGGCCTGCGGGCAGTGGTTGCCGTCGCGGCGCCGCTCCCGCTGACGTAGCTGCGGGCAGTCGTGCCGCTAGGGCGGCACGGGTGGGCGCAGCGGCACCCGGCCGGCGCCGGCCAGCGAACCCACCCCGCCCCAGCCCCCGCGCCGGCCAGCGAACCCAGCCCCGCCGCCGGGTCCCGCGCCGGCCAGCGAACCCAGCCCCGCCGCCGGGTCCCGCTCAAGCCCCCGCTCGCTCCCGCGGCCGCCGCCCCAACAGCTCCGCCAACCCCCGCCGAGTAGCCGCCAGCACCACCCGGTCCGACCCCTTCAGCACCCGCCCGTCCGGCAGATCCCACACCAGCCCCGACCCCGAAACCGCCCGCACGTCCTCATACCCCTCCCCGGCGGCCGCCCCTCCGTCCAAGACCCTCGTATCCAGCGCCAACACCCGCCAGGCCCCCGCCCGAAACGCCTCCGCCACCGTCTTCCCCTCCAGCTGCGGATGCCCGGCCACATCCATCGCGGCAAACAGCAGCACCCGCCGCTCCACCGGAATCGCCCCCAGAATCTGCCGCCCCATCATCGCCCCGGCAAAAGCGGGCGCCGCCAGATGGGACACACTGCGACTCCGTGTGGAGGCACGCGGATGAGCAGCCCGCAGCGTGCGGTACACGGCGGTCGCGAAGTCGTCGTCGTACAGCCGCAGCACGACCCGCAGATCGGGCCGCACGGACCGTGCATACAGCGCGGCCTCGAGATTCGTCGTGTCCGCACTGGTCACCGCCAGCAGCGCATGCGCACGGTGGATCTTGGCGGCCTCCAGAACGCCCTCCTGGGTGACGTCCCCGAGCACCACAGGAACCCGCAGCCGCCGCGCCGTGGCCAGCCCCCGGGCATCCGGGTCGGACTCGACGCACACCACGGGGATGTTCAGCTCCCGCAGCCTGGTCAGCACCCGCGTACCGATCTTGCCGAGCCCGAGGAGGACCACATGCCCACCCAGCCCCCGCGGCGGCTTCCGCAGCGCGGACGCCGTCCGGAAGGTGCCCAGCGCCTCCAGCACCGCCGCCAGCAGCACCGGCAGCAGCAGCAACCCCGTCAGCCCGGACAGAAGCTGAAGGATCTGCCGCCCGACGGGCTCCCCGATGGCGGGGTTGTCGATGGCGAAGAGATCGAGCAGCGTCAGATAGAACGCGCTCAGCGGATGCACCCCCGTCACCAGCCACAACGCCACCGCGAGCGCGACCACGCACCCCACCATGCCCGCCAGCGACCACCGCAGCCGCCGCGAGAACAGCGAGGAGAACGCCACAGCCCCGCGGGCCGGGGGCAGTTGGGGCCCGGCGTACGACACCTGCTCCAGTACGACGGTCCCGCGGCCGGTCGCGGCGCGGACCGCCGCCGCGTCGGGCAGCAGCTCCGGCCCCTGCTCGGCGCCGCTGTCGGCGCCGTCCGTGGACAGCAGCGCCAGCGTGGCCAGCCCCGGCCGGGCCAACTGCCCCGCGAGCGGCGTCCGTTCCACCGCCCGCAGCAGCAGCCCGTCGGTCTGTACGACCTTGCTGGTGCCGGCGACGGCGGTGGCGGCCAGCGCGGGCGCGGCCGTATCGGCGTCGGAGAGCACGGTGGTGGAGGTGTCACTGCCTGCGGAGCCGCCGTCGCCGGTCGCCAACGCGGCCGCCTGGTCGAGGAGTTCCTCGATGTGCTGGCCGAGCCGGCGGTTGTAGAGCCTGAGGACGAGCCGCAGCCGGGGGTTGAGCCGGCGGGCGGTGAGGGCGGCACGGATGTTGGTCTCGTCGTCGTCGTACACGAGCGCCAGCGCGGCGGCCCGCTCCACGCCCGCCGCGCCGAGCACCTCCTCGGTCGCCTCGGCGGCCTCCACGACCTGGGCGTTCGCGACGGGTTCGGCGGCGGCGCCGTTGGCCCGGCTGACGGCCGCGTTGACCATCCGGTCGAAGAGTGCCGCCGTGGTCGCCCGCGCGCGCCCGACCACCGGCGGTCGCACCCCGCGGTCGGCGGGCGGCACGACGAGCGTGACCTGTTCGCCGTACACACCCCGCAGTTCGGCGGCCAGCCGATGCGCCAGTCCGTCGTCACCGCACACCACCATGTGCGCCGACACGTCACCACTCGCCACACCTTGATTCGGAACGCTCCCCACGAGGGAGAAGAGTGCCTCACCGGGAGAGGTGGTTCCAGCAGCAACCGAGCGCAGTCACCGAACAGTCACTGAACGAACGCCCCTTCCCCGCCGTATGGATGGGGAGGGAAACCAGCGCCCTCACGCACCACCGGAGGTACCACGCCCGTGGCCATCACCAAACCAGCCCCCACGGGGGCGGACAGCCATGAGCCGGTCGCCGGCCTTCCCGCCACGAGGCCACCCGACCCGAAACCGTCCGACCCGAAACCGTCCGAGTCGAAACCTTCCGAGTCGAAACCGTCCGAGTCGAAGTCCCCGCTCGTCCTGACGATGCTGCTGCTCCTGCTGGTGCTGCTCCAGGGCCCCATCCGCGGAGCGCTCTCCGCACCCGTCATGCAGAGCTGGATGACGGTGTTCGTGGCCGTGCTCGTGCAGGCGCTGCCCTTCCTGGTGCTCGGGGTGCTGCTCTCGGCGGCGATCGCGGTGTTCGTGCCGCCGGCGTTCTTCGCGCGTGCCCTGCCCAGTCGGCCCGCCCTCGCGGTGCCGGTCGCCGGGATGGCGGGCGCGATGCTACCGGGCTGCGAGTGCGCGTCGGTGCCGGTGGCCGGAGCGTTGGTGCGCCGGGGTGTGACCCCCGCGGCGGCCCTCGCCTTCCTCCTGTCCGCCCCGGCGATCAACCCGATCGTGCTGACGGCGACCGCGGTGGCCTTCCCCCGCAACCCCGAGATGGTCGTGGGCCGTTTCGTCGCCAGTCTGCTCGTGTCGTGCGTGATGGGCTGGCTGTGGCAGCGCCTCGGCCGCACGGACTGGCTGCGCACACCGGAACGCTCCCACTACGAAGGCCCGAGCAAAGGCGCCGCCTTCTGGAACTCGGTCCGGCACGACGTGATGCACGCGGGCGGTTTCCTGGTGCTGGGCGCGATGGCCGCCGCGACGCTCAAGGCCGTGGCCCCGGCGAGCTGGCTGCGCACGGCCGCCGAGAACCCCCTGGTGGCGATCCTCGCGCTCGCCGTCCTCGCGGTCCTGCTGTCGATCTGCTCGGAGGCGGACGCGTTCGTGGCGGCATCGCTGACCCAGTTCTCGCTGACGGCCAAGCTGACGTTCCTGGTGGTGGGCCCCATGATCGACCTCAAGCTGTTCGCGATGCAGGCCGGCACCTTCGGCCGCGGCTTCGCCCTGCGCTTCGCCCCCGCCACCTTCGCCCTCGCGATCGCCGGCGCGGTCCTGACCGGGGCGGTGCTCCTGTGAACCGGCAAGCCCAGGCGGCGGTCTTGTTCCTGACCGGCGCGGCCCTGCTGCACGCCGGTTTCACCAACCTCTACCTGCGCTACGTCAAGGCCGGACTGCAACCGCTGCTGCTGGCCTCGGGCGCGATACTGATCGTGACGGCGCTGGCGACGGTCTGGTACGAGTGGCGCAGCCGCAAGAGCGGCGAAACCCACGAGCACGGCGGCGAGGCCCATGACCATGGAGAGGGTCATGTCCACCGCGAACCCCGCATCTCCTGGCTCCTCGTCCTCCCCCTCCTCGCCCTGATCCTGGTCGCCCCGCCCGCCCTCGGCTCCTACAGCGCGATGCGCACGGGTACGGCCCTGCAGCAGCCGTACGGCTTCGACAAGCTGCCCGCCTCCGGCCCGCTCGACCTCAACGTGGTCGACTACGCGACCCGCGCCGTCTACGACCGCGGTCGGCACATAGCGGGCCGCCCGATCAGGATCACCGGCTTCGTCGCTCTCGACCGCACCGGCGCCCCCTACCTGGTGCGCATGGCCCTCAACTGCTGTGCCGCGGACGCCCAGCCGGTGAAGATCGCCCTGACCGGCACCATCCCGCCGGTCCTGCAGCCGGACAAGTGGCTCCAGGTGACCGGGACCTATACCGCCCAGCAGACCAAGGACCCCGTCAACAACGGCCCCATACCGTACTTCCGCGTCACGGCGGCGACACCGGTGCCGACGCCGAAGGATCCGTACGACGAGTCGTGGAACAACTGACCCTGGACAACTCACTCTGGATATCTGACGGGTCGTCAGTTACCGTCGCCTGCTGTGCAGCCTGACAGCAGGCGAGGGAAACGGGTGAACGAAGGGGTGAGCGCAGTGGAGACCACGACACGTCCCGCCAGTCCGCAGCCGACCGGGGCTCCCCGCTGGGTCGCGCAGTTCTACCGGCCCTCCTCGGCCTCCTGGGGGGTGTGCGCCGAGGCCTCGCAGCGCGCTCCCGTGCAGTACGCGCTCGGCGAGATGGCCCACACCGTGCGGGCGCGCGGCGGTGACTTCGCGGTCGACCTGTGGGGTCCGAAGGACGGTGGGTGGCAACGCTTCGACGTGTCGACCGCGACCACGAACGCCACGACGCCAAAGCCGCCGTCCGCCGGCCCCGAGGAGCCGAGGACGCTGACGGACCGGATGAGCGGCCGAAGGCAGCAGGTGCTCATGGCCGGGCTGGGTAAGGCGGGGCTCTACGACCTCGCACCGGACGACCATGCAGCCGTACAGGCCCTCGTCGAGCGGCTCGACGAGACCACGGTGCGCAAGGTCGCCCAGTGGCTGAGTGCCGGGAGGGCATGAGAATGCCCGACCGCTGGCGACGGGGGATGCACCAGCGATCGGGCTGTGGCCAAGCGTAACAAGGCCGCGGGCCCGACGGGAGTCGGCTGTTCTGCCGCGTCGCGGGGATGTGGCCCAGATCACTGGGTCGGCCCCGTTGACCAGGGCTGCCACCAGCACTTCCACGGATCGGACTACGGGCCGCACGGAGGCTTGTACGAGAGCCGTGGCAGATATTCGTGCCATTTCTCCGGTGTCAGCACGCCCTGTGTGGCCGAGCAGATGTGCCGGATCGCGTCGTCCGTGTCCAGGTTCCACAGCCGCACGGTGTCGGCGCCGCTCGACACCCCCAGCAGATGGCTCCTGGGGCTGAACGAGAGGAAGTTGCCGGTCTTGGCGTTGGGGCTCATGGACTGCCCGATGGGGGCGGCATCCGAGGGGTTCGCCACGTTCCAGAGGCGGACGGTGTTGTCGTTGCCGCCGCTGGCCAGGGTGCGGCCGTCCTGGCTGAGGGTGAGCGACATGACCGCTTCGGTGTGTCCGGTCAAGGGGTCGCCGACCTCGGTCGCCTCGCGGGGGTCGGTGACCTTCCACAGCCGGACCGTGTCGTCGTCGCTGCCGCTGACCAGCGTGGAGCCGTCCGGGCTGTAGACGAGGACGTTGACCGGTCCGTCGTGCCCCGTGAGGGGTGTGCCGAGGGCGGAGACACGGCGGGGGTCGGTGACGTTCCAGAAGCGGATCGTGGCGTCCGCGCTGCCGCTGGCGAGGGTGTGGCCGTCCGGACTGAAGACGAGGCTGTTGATGAAGCCCTTGTGACCGGTGAGCGGTGGGCCGAACCTGCCGGCACGGGACGGGTCGGCGACGTTCCACAGCTGGATGGTGCGGTCGTCGTAAGGGCTCGCCAGGATGCGTCCGTCCGGGCTGAAGGCCAGGGCGTGGGTGCCTGTGAAGCGGGTCCGCATGGCAAGGGGTGCCCCGTAGGGGACCGGCCGGGCCGGGTCGGTCACGTTCCACAGGTACAGCTGCTTGCGGCCGCTCAGTACGGCGAGCGTGCGGCCGTCGGGGGAGAAGGCCAGCTGGCGCTGGCCCCCGTCCGCGGGCATGAACGGTTTGCCCATCGCCACGGGCCGGCCGGGGACCTTCACGTTCCACAGCCGGATCCGCCCGTCGCGCGCGGCCATGGCGAGCACCCGCCCGTCCGGTCGGAACGCTCCGAAGGCGCCGATCATGTCCGAGGTCGGCACGGACCACAGGCGGACCTTGCTGTCGCCGCTGCCAGTGGCGAGGGTGCGGCCGTCGGGACTGAAGCCCACGGCGTACATCTCGCCGCTGCCGCCCGCGAGCGGCTCGCCGACCTGGGAGGGGGAAGCCGGATCCCTGACGTTCCACAGGCTCGCCGTGCTGTCCGCGCTGCCGGCCGCGAGCATGCCGCCCTTCGGGCTGAAGGCCACCGACCACACGGGACCGGTGTGGCCGGCGAGCGGCGAGCCGAGCTCGGTGGCATTGTGCGGGTCGGTGACGTCCCAGAGCCGGATGGTGTCGTCCGCGCTGCCGCTGGCGAGGGTGTGGCCGTCGGGGCTGAAGGCCACCGAGTGCACGGTGTCCGTGTGGCCCTTCAGCACCCTGTCGACGGGCTTGGGACGGTGCGGATCGGACATGTCCCAGAGCATGATCGTGTCGTCGTCGCCGCCTGCTGCCAGCAGCCGGCCGTCGGGGCTGAAGGCCACGGACCGCACGGCGGCGGAGTGCCCGGTCAGGGCACCGAGCGCCGTGGGCCGGCCCGGGTCGGTCATGTCCCACAGCCGTACGGTGTGGTCCTCGCCGGCAGCGGCGAGCGTGCGGCCGTCGGGGCTGAAGGCGAGCAGATAGATCGTGCCGGTGTCGGCGGCCGGGGGCGTGCCGAGCGGTCTGGGGTGCGCCGGATCCCGGACGTCCCACAGCCGGACGGTGCCGTCGTCGCCGGCGCTGGCCAGCAGCTTCCCGTCCGGGCTGAAGAGGGCGGTGCTCACCCAGCTGGTGTTGCCGGTGAGCGGCTTGCCCAGTGGCTTCGGGTGCGAGCGGTCGCTGACGTCCCACAGCCGGACCGTGCGGTCGTAGCTGGCGGTGGCGAGGACCTTGCCGTCGGGGCTGAAGGAGGTGAGGTAGACGGCGCCGGTGTGGCCGAGGAGCGGCGTGGCCAGCGGCGCGTTCACGATCGAGACCAGCCGGTTGTTGGTGCCCGCGTCGTCCGGCCGCAGATCGTGGGCGACCAGGTCCAGCTGGGCGGAGAGCGAGGGGTCGGTGTACTGGACACGGTCGGCCTCCGCGACCACCTGCTCGAACACCGCGTCATTGCGCTGCTGCCAGGCCATGACCGCCGCGCCGACCGCCAGCACCGACATGACGACCAGCGCGGCCACCGCCCCGCGCCGCATCACCAGGGTGCGCTTGCGCAGCCGTACCGAAGCGGCCAGGAACTCCACCGCGCTGCGGGTGAGGAAGGTGTCGCCGGCGGTCTTCGCCCAGGTGCGGGCCTGGGCCAGCCGCGAACCGCGGTACAGCAGCGAGGAGTCGCGGTCCGAGCCCTCCCAGGCCCTGCCGTCCTCCTCCAGCTGCTGGCGCAGCAGATGGTCGTTGCGGCCCTCGTCGATCCAGTCGCGCAGCCGCGGCCAGGCGGTCAGCAGCGCCTCGTGGGTGATCTCCACGGTCTCCGCGTCGAGCGTCACCAGCCGGGCGCGGACCAGCGCCTCCAGCGACTCCTCCGTCTTGCCGGGGTCCGTCGACTCCTGCGCCAGCTGCCGCCGGGTCCCCCGACGGCGGGTGGCCTGGGTGTCCTCGCCGAGCCGGACCAGCCGCAGCAGCAGCAGTCGCGCGGCCGTACGGGCGGGCGGGTCCAGGCTCGACCAGGCCCGCTCGGCGGTCGCGGCCACCGCGCCCTGGATGCCGCCCGCCGCCCGGTAACCGGCCAGCGTCAGCCGCCCCGCCTTCCGCCGCTGCCAGGTGGCGAGCAGCGCATGGGAGAGCAGTGGCAGCACCCCGGCGTCGTGCGCCCCGCGCGGCCCGTCGGCGCTCACCTCCCGGACGATCAGCTCCGCGAGCCCCGGTTCGAGTTCGAGGCCCACCGCCTTGGCCGGCCCGGTCACCGCCTCGCGCAGCTCGGCGGTGCTCAGCGGCCCGAGCACCATGTGCCGGTGCTGCAGCGCGTCGGCCAGTTCGGGATAGCGCAGGCACTGCTCGTAGAAGTCGGCGCGGATCCCGAGGACCACGAGCAGGGCGGCCGGGTCTTCCGCTCCCGCGGACGAGCACGCGGCGTGCAGGAGCTGCACGAACGCGTGCCTGCCCGCCTCGTCGGCGCAGAGAGTGAAGGCCTCCTCGAACTGGTCCACGATGAGGACCGGCCGCTCACCGGAGGGCGCCTCGCGCCGGGCCCACTCGGCGACGGCAGCCCGGACGGCGCGCGCGAACGCCGGAGTGCCGGGTTCCGCTGCCCCGGAGCCGTCCGCTTCGGACATGACGGGGCCGAGTTCCGGGATGCACCGGGTCAGCTCCCCGACGGGATCTGCTCCCGGCACGAGCTGTACGACCGTCCTCGGCCGGCTGTCGTCGCCGCCCAGTGCGCCGTTCTGCGCGGCGGGCACCAGCCCGGCGTTGAGCAGGGACGACTTCCCCGCCCCAGAGGCACCGACGAGCATGACCAGACCACCGGTCTTCTCCGCCGTCTGCAACTGGTCGACCAGGGCGTTGGTGCTGCGCTCCCGGCCGAAGAACCACCTGGCGTCCTCCTGCCGGTAGGAGGCCAGCCCCCGGTACGGGCACACACTGGGGACTGCCGGATCCTCCACCGGAGGCCGCTCATCCACTTCGGCTGTCGCGGCGGGACGGTCACCGGCGGGGTCGGCCAGGGCACGCTCCCACAGCCGCTGCCACTGCCCCAGGTCGTACAGACCGGCGGAGACCGGCGTCGGACGCGCCCGCCGGGCCTGCGGGATCAGGACGTGCAGCACCGCGGTGAGCGCGGCGAACTGGGCCGGCACGTTCTTGGCCCGCCGCCAGTCGCTGATCCGCTGGGCGGAGACCCGTACGGGCCGCCCCCGCTCGTCCACCCGCTGAAGCTGGACGACCGCCTCGGCCACCCGCGCGAGAGGAGGGTTGCCCGCCTCCTTGTAGAGCAGAGCGAGCCGCTCCGCGAAGGCAGTACGTGCCCCTGAGTCGGAACCCAAGGCCTCCACCCCTTACTCCCCCCGCGCTTGGACATCCGGACCGGAAAACTCACTTTATACGGCTGACCTGCGGCGAAAGCCTCCGGACCGGCACCGGAATCTCCTCACGCGAAGCCACAAATGGCAGGATCACGACGCAAGGGCGAACCCGTCGGGCACCGTCCGTGCAGGCCATCAGCTCAGCGCTCAGGACGACAGCGCACGGCGCCGAACCTTCTCCGCCAGGCTTTTGCGGAAGCCACGGGACGGCGGCGCCGGACCCATCGCCCGAGCCTCAGAGATCCGCGCCGTTCGACACCGGTCCCCACGAGGGGAGGGACCGGAGCCGAACGGCGCGGAGTGCTTTTGATCACCGTGTGGCTGATTCGCTGTCATGTCGATCACTTTCGGGGACTATTTTGATCATCATTGACCCTCTCTTGCATCAGCCGTCACCGACGTGACCTACGCTCCGCTCACTTCCCCAGTTCCGCAGGGGCTCTTTTTTTCGTTCCGGGGGGTTCGAAACCACCGTGCGCACCCGCACTCTGACCGCCGCGAGCGCACTCGCGGTCCTTTTCGGCTCGACCGCGCTGGCTCTCACCTCGGCCGCACCCGCGCTGGCCGACTCCAGCACCGTCCTGCCGGTCACCTCGACCGGTGACGTCGTCGTGGACGGCGTACACCAGCGGGTGTTCATCAGCGACCCGAAGAGCGGCAAGGTCGTCGCGACCGACTACAGCGGCACCGTCGTCGGCACGGTCGAATCGCTGCCCGGCGTCCGCGGCCTGGAGCTCTCCGCCGACTCCGGCACCCTGTACGCGGCCGTCGCCGGCGCGAACGCCATCGTGGCCATCGACACGGCTACCGCCACTGAGACCCACACCTACCCGACGGGTGACGGCACCGACCCCGAGTACGTGGCCTACACGGGCGGCAAGCTCTGGTTCGGCTACGGCGGCGCGGCCAACGGCAACATCGGCTCGCTCGATCTGAGCGGCACCGACCCGGTCGTGGCCCTGAACCAGGACGGGAACACCTTCTACCAGGCGCCGATCCTGGACGCCTCGCCCGGCGCTCCGGGCACTGTGGTGGCGGGCGCACCTGGCCAGAGCCCGGTCGAACTCGCCGTGTACGACGTCTCGTCGGGCACCGCGAGCCGTACCGCGTACGCCTTCGACCCGGGCAGCACCGGCGGCGGCAACCTGCGCGACCTCGCGGTCACACCGGACGGCAAGGACGTCGTCACGGCCAGCGGGTCGCCGTACTACCAGGCCGTCTACAAGCTCTCCGACCTGACGGCGGACGGCAAGTACGAGACCACCAACTACCCCGACGCCGTGGACATCGCGCCGAACGGTGATGTGGCCGCGGGCACCGACTCCGTCTACGGCTCCGACGTCCACCTCTTCAAGGCGGGCGCCTCGACGCCCACCCGGGAGTACGACCTCCCCAGCTCCACCGGCGGCACCGCCTCGGACGAGCTGGCCGGCAGCGGCCTGGCCTGGGCACCGGACGAGAGCAAGCTGTTCGCGGTGTCGTACGACAGCAACAACACCTACTCGCTGCGGATCTACGACGACCCGCTGAAGGCCGCCGCCACCCTGACGGCCACCGCCCCGGCCACCGCGCCCCGCGCCAAGCCGCTGACAGTCACGGGCAAGCTGACCTCGGACGTGTCCTTCCCGCCCGGCACGACGGTCTCCGTCCGCCGCACGGACGACGAATCCCCGTCCGGGAAGCTGCTCGGCGCGGCGACGGTCGGCGCCGACGGCTCGTACTCCTTCGCCGACACCCCGCCGGCCGGCGGCCAGGTCACCTACACGGTCGGCTACGCGGGCGACGACTACCACGCGAGCGCCACCGCCACCAGCACGGTGGACGTCACGAAGACGACGACCGCCCTGACCCTGGACGACAACGGCAAGGTCTACTCGTACAACACCCAGGTCAAGTTCACGGCGCACCTGGGGACGACGTACAAGAACCGGACCGTCGAGATCTACGCCGACCCGTACGGCGGTGACAAGCCCAACAAGCTGGTCGAGTCCGGCGCGGTCGACTCCTTCGGGAACCTGTCCGTGAGCCTCTACCTGACCCGCGACACCAAGCTGACCGCCAAGTTCACGGGCGACACCCGCTCCGCGCCCGCGACGGTCACGAGCACGGTGGGCGCTCGGGTCCGGGTCTCGACCGCGCTCAGCGGCTACTACAAGACCCAGACGGCGTGGAACCAGACGTACCGCTACTTCCACAAGTCCAAGGAACCCGTCTTCGACACGACGATGACGCCGTACCCGAACCGCAAGTACCGGGTCGAGGTGCAGGGTTACTACCAGGGCGCCTGGCGCGCCACGCACAGCGCGTACCTCGTCCTCGGCTCGGACGGCCGGGACACCCTCGAACTCAGCGGCACCCCGCCGACGGGCGTCCGCTTCCGCATCCGCTCGTCCTACATCGACACGGCGTCGGGCGACAACGTGAACTCGACGACCTACGGGACGTGGAAGTACTTCATCTTCACGAGCTGAGACCGGCCGCTTCTCGCCACACGTGTGCTGACAGACCCGCACGTGTGCTGACAGACAAGGAAACCGTGCGAATACCCCCCCTTCGTGACACGTTCGGAACCTGTGCCGCGATAGCGGTCTCCGTTCTCCTCCTCGCGGCGGCGTCTCCCGCCTCCGCCCGCCCCGACGCCGCGCCCGGGACGGCGCCGGCCGCGTCGCCCGGGCCCGACGCGGGCCGGGGAAAGGCATGGACGAGTGCGGAGGCCGAGAAGTTCTGGACCCCCGAGCGGATGGCCCGGGCCACCCCGGACAGCCCGCGCGGCGAGGCCCCGGCCGGAGGGAAAGCCGAATCCCTCGTGCAGGGTGCGGCCGCGCCGAAGAACGGCGTCTACTTCGCCGGTGTCCCCACGGTCGGCACCTTCTTCCACTACGTGAGGGACCCGGCCACCGACCAGCTGACGGGACGTTTCTGTTCCGCGAGCGTCGTCGACAGCCCGCAGGGCGACGTCATCCTGACCGCCGCGCACTGCTCCGGCGGCTCCAAGGGCATGTTCGTGCCCCGCTACGACGGCAGCGCGAACAACCCCGCCCCCTACGGTCGCTTCGCGGTGCAGAGCTGGGTCCGTGACGCGCGCTGGTACCAGGCCGCAGGCCACCCCACCCGCGACGCCTACTCCGACTTCGACTACGCCTTCGCCGTGGTCGCCGCCAACGGGCGAGGACAGAGCGTGCAGAAGGCCGTCGGCGCGGCGCTCCGACTCGGCCAGGTGAACGGCCAGTACAAGCAGAACGTCACCGTCATCGGCTACCCCGGCAGCCACAACCCGCAGAACCGGCCCTTCATGTGCGCCGGTGTCACCACCCGCCAGCTGCCCGGCTACCACCAGATGCGCATGGACTGCGGAGGCTTCTACGGGGGCACCTCCGGAAGCCCCTGGATCACCGGCCTGAACAAGAGCACCGGCAGCGGAACCGTCATCGGCAACCTCGGCGGCTACTACGGCGGCGGCCTGGAGAACAACAGCGACCGCATCTCGTTCTCCACGACCTTCGACCAGCGGGCCCTCGAGATCTACTCAGCCGCGCAGAACAACACCACTCCGACCCAGTACCCGCGCGGCTACAGCATGTACCCGACCGGCGGGGGCCGATGGCAGCAGGCCATGAAGACCGCCTCCGGCGACTACACCGGCGACGGCAGGACCGACATGATCGTCGTCTGGTCGGACGGCGAAGTCACCCTCTACACCGGAGACGGCAACGGCGGCTTCTCCGGCGAACACCAGATCGCGAAGTCCTCGACCTGGACCCACGCCAAAACCATCGCCGGCGGGGACTTCGACGACAACGACGCCTCCGACCTCATGGTGGTCTGGTCGGACGGCGAAGTCACCCTGTACACCGGGGACGGCAAAGGCGGCTTCGCCGGGGAGACCCAGCTGGCCAAGCCCAGCAGCACCTGGAAGAGCGCCGTCCAGATCACCGCCGGACGCTACAGCGCCAACCCGTCGCCCGACGACGTCATGGTCCGCTGGACCGACGGCGAGACCACCCTCTACACCGACGTCGACAGCCGCGGATTCCTCAACGAACGCCGGCTGCAGCCGCCCAACGACACCTGGCGCCACGCCACCCTGCTCGCCGCCGGAAACTTCACCGGAGGCGCCAACTGGGACGTCCTGGTGCGCTGGTCCGACGGCGAACTGAGCCTCTACCGCGACTCCTCCGCCTCCGGCGTGGGAACGGAGATCCAGCTGAAGTCGTCCAACACACTGTGGACCCACGCCGCCGTCATGACCGCCGGCGCCTACACACCCGGCGAACCCGACGACCTGCTCGTGCGCTGGTCCGACGGCGAGACGAGTCTCTTCACCGACACCACGACGACCCTCGGCAGCGAACACATGCTCGTCCCGCCGAAGGCCGGCTGATCACCTTTCAGGAAGGCGAGGTACCCGGATGCATCTGCGTGTAGTCGGCATCCTGTGCACCGCAGCCGCCCTCGGTCTAGCGGCCGCACCCGGCGCCCACGCAGCCGAGGACCCGGGCCTCGCCGTCAGCACCCCCGACGGGCCGCTGAGGCCGGGAGCGCCCGTCGAGGTCACCTCAGGAGTCGACCTGACGTCGCTGGCCGCCGACGAGAACGGCAGCTTCACGGTGACCTCCCCGGCGTTCCGCCACCCTGTGAAGGTCACCCTGCAGAAGAACAGCTACGGCCAGGGCGAAGGCAGGCTCCGCTGCGGAATCGAGCCGGGCAGCTACTCCGTCGACATCGCCGCCCACCGCAAGGGGCTCACCGCCAAGCAGAGGCATACGACCATCACCGTCGCCGGAGGCGGCTCGTACTGCCCCCATGCGTCCGGATCGTCCGCGGCCACGGTGGCTGCCACCGCCTCCGGCGGCGGCGTCGCCGTACTGGCACTCGCGGGGTTCGCCGTCGCCCGCCACCGACGCGGCAGGACACAGCCGTAGCCCGGCGACCGCTCGCCAGGACACAGCCGTAGCCCGGCGACCGCTCGCCAGGACACAGCCGTAGCCTGGCACCGACGCGGCAGGACACAGCCGTAGTCCGCCACCGACGCGGCAGGACACAGCCGTAGCCTGGCACCGACGCGGCAGGACACAGCCGTAGCCCGGCGACTGCTCGCCAGGACACAGCCGTAGCCTGGCGACCGCTCGCCAGGACGTCAGGGGATGCGGCGAGCCGCAGCCTGTCACGCAGTTGCTGCCGGGCCAGGTTCAAGGTCTCGGCGTGCTCCTCGGTCTTCACCTTGCAGGCCACGTCCACCGTGGCCGCCGCGGCCGCCTCGGGTCCGCCGAGCTTGGCGTCGGTGAATCCGAGTTCCTCGGCCGCCTTTATCGGTTCCTCGGCCTGCTGGCCGGACTTTGCCACGCACGCCGACCAGCGTGCGTTCAGCTGCTCGATGTGACAGTCGGTCGGCGGGGTGCGGGGTGCAGGCCGAGGTCGCTGTGCTTCGCTCAGTCCGGCGGTCGCGAGATCAGGCGAGCCGCCCGGCGTCGAGAAGCGCGTCGAAGACCATCCCGTCGACGGCCGAGACCCGGTCACGATCGGCGTAGCCGAACCACGCCTTCTCGGCGATCTCTCTCGACGGGGTCAGCTCGCCGCGGTGATCGGCGGTGTAACAGATCATCCGGAAAGCGCCGTGCTCCGGATGGCCCTCGCCGATCTCGAAAGTGCCGAAGTGCACCATGGAACTGGGATCGATCACCGCCTGCAGTTCTTCGTCGATCTCCCGCACCAGGGTTTCGCGATCGGACTCGCCCGGCTCACGATGACCGCCCGGGAGGTAGAAGAGATCTCTGCCGTGACTGCGCGTCACCAACACCTGGTCGTCCCGAACGAGGACCCACGCCACTTTCTCCGGCACACCGCCGCCATCCGCCATAGCCCGGGACCGTATCGGAGGGCATCGTCAGCGTCAGCACCCGGTGCACTTGGTTCCCGGGGCAGGAGTAGTAGGGCCGCAGTTGGTGGCAGATGCCTCGCCGCTCCGATGGGCGTCCCCTGAAACGGAGCCAGCCCTACTGGCGCCGCATCAACGTCGCACTCTCCCGCGCCCGCCACGGCCCGATCATCGTCGGCGACGCCGGCTCCTGCCGCAGTAAACCCGGCGCCCTGCGTGATGTCCTCGACTACATGAGCGGCCACCCGGGAAGACTGCGAGATCGGCGGTGATCCGGGCGACGGACAGTGTGCCCTCGACCGCCACAAGAAACCCGTCAGGGGCCTGATCCATTCACTGGATCAGGCCCCTGACCTGATACTTCACTGTCGGGGTGGCGGGATTTGAACCCACGACCTCTTCGTCCCGAACGAAGCGCGCTGCCAAGCTGCGCTACACCCCGATGTCGTCGCATGTCCTGCTTGTCGCGGCGACGTCGTTTACTTTAGCCCACTGGTGGCTGGAGACGAAATCCGGTTTTCGCGCGGCGGCGGACGGGGTTCGGGCGGATGTGGTCGAGGGCGACCATGAGGACGGCGAGGCCGTAGAAGGCGAGGCCGAGGAGGAGGGCGTTGCCGAGGACGCTCTTGTAGCCGTGCAGGCCGACGTCCAGGAACGGGTAGAGATAGCGGCCCGGCGTGCCGGGAATGATCAGTTCGCCCCGGCCGAGGGAGAACGCCAGGTAGGCCAGGGGGTAGAGCAGCCACGTCGGCGCCTGGCGGAGGTGGAGGCGGCCGCGGGCCGTCAGGAGCAGCCAGTCCAGCAGCGCGGCGGCGGGGACGGCCGTGTGCAGGATCTGGTTGCTGATCCACTGCAAGCCGCCCCGGGGTGCGGTGCCGCCCGTCATGGAGAACGGGGGCGAGGCCCCTTTGAGCAGCAGGTGGTACACCAGCCCCGTGATGGTGATGTACAGCAGCGTCGCACCCGTCAGGGCGGAGGGGAGCGGGCGGCGGGCCGTCCAGGCGCGGCGGGCTGCGAGCGTGAAGACCAGGGCCAGCAGGATGTTGCTCTGGATGGCGAAGTAGCTCAGGACGTGGACCGGGCTGCCGAGGAGCAGTTCGATCGTCACGGCCGCCGCTGCCGCCAGGGCGACCAGCAGGCGGTACACGGCGGCGAGAGGGCGGTGCACGGGCGCCAGCACCGCGGAGGCGGGGACGTAGGAGGGCGCGAACAGGGACCCACCGGGCAGCGCCGGGAGGTCCGGTATGTCCCTGGGTATGGGGGCGGTCATGCCCCCAAGCTAGGCAAAGGGGGCATACGCGGCGATGTGGGTGAGGCGACCGGGTTACGCCTTGGGCGCCAGCGTGAGCAGAGTGGCCTCCGGCGGGCATGCGAACCGTACCGGCGTGTAACGGTTGGTGCCGCAGCCCGCCGAGACGTGCAGATACGACGTACGGCCTTCCGCCGTGTGCCGGGACAGGCCCTTCACTCGCGCCGGGTCCAGGTCGCAGTTGGTGACCAGGGCGCCGTAGAAGGGGATGCAGAGCTGGCCGCCGTGGGTGTGGCCGGCCAGGATCAGGGGATAGTCGTCCGCCGTGAAGGCGTCCAGCACCCGCAGGTACGGGGCGTGCACGACGCCCATCGAGAAGTCCGCGCCGGCCGACGGGCCGCCGGAGACCTGCGGGTAGCGGTCGCGCTTGATGTGCGGGTCGTCCAGGCCCGTCAGCTCCAGGGTGACGCCCTCGATCTTCAGGGTGCCGCGGGTGTTCGTGAGATTCAGCCAGCCCGCCGCGTCGAAGCCGTCCCGCAGGTCCTCCCACGGGTTGTGGATCGCGCCGACCACCGGAGGGTTTCCGTTCAGGCCGTGCCGGCCCTGGACCTTCTCCAGCAGGTAGCGGGCGGGGTTGCGGGGCCTGGGGCCGTAGTAGTCGTTGGAGCCGAAGACGTACGCGCCCGGGAAGTCCATCAGGGGGCCGAGGGCGTCCAGGACCTCGGGTACGCCCTCCGGGTCGGAGAGATTGTCGCCCGTGTTGATCACGAGGTCGGGGCGCAGCCCGGCCAGCGACCGCAGCCAGCGCTGCTTCTTGCGCTGGCCGCCGACCATGTGGATGTCGGAGACCTGGAGGATTCTCAGGGGACGCATGCCGGCGGGCAGGACGGGAACGGTCACCCGTCGCAGCCGGAAGGAGCGGGCCTCGAATCCCGCCGCGTACACCACACCGGCGGCACCGGCCGCCGCGATCCCCAGAGGTACTCCGTATCGAGCGCGCATACATCCATCGTGTCAGACCCGCAGGACCTCCTGAGCCGCGCTGCCCCTTGCCGGCCCGGGTCTCACCGCCCTTTAAATGGACGGGCGTCGGACGTTCCGCACCTGCGACAATCAAATCCATGACCACCACGCTCAAGTCGAAGCTGCAGGAAGACCTCAACGCCGCGATCAAGGAGCGCAACGAGCTCCGCTCCTCGACGCTCCGGCTGACGCTCGCCGCGATCACCAAGGAGGAGGTCGCGGGCAAGGAGAAGCGCGAGCTCTCCGACGACGAGGTGCTGAAGGTGATCACCAAGGAGGCGAAGAAGCGCCGGGAGGCGGCCGATGCCTTCGCGCAGGGTGGTCGCGCCGAGAGCGCCGAGCGGGAGAAGGCGGAGGGTGAGGTGCTCGCCGAGTACCTGCCCAAGCAGCTCAGCGACGAGGAGCTGGACGAGATCGTCGCCCAGGCCGTGGGCGAGGCCAAGGCCGCCGGTGCCGAGGGTCCGCGTGCCATGGGTGCCGTCATGAAGATCGTGAACCCGAAGGTCGCGGGCCTGGCCGAGGGCGGCCGGGTCGCGGCGGCGGTGAAGAAGCTGCTGGCCGGCTGAGACTCCCTGGCGCGTGAGCAGAGCCGCACCGAGGGCCGCCGCCCACGGTGCGGGTCCCTGCCTGTTGCCCAACTCCGTTGCCGGTGTGGCGGGCGGCCGTGATCGGCGCGACGCTGACCTTCTCGGAAGGGTCGATCATCTGCAACGACCGGACCTATCTACAACGACCGGACCGTCGCCTACGACTCCAGCAGCTGGGACCGCTGCGGCTGAACCGGACGGCCCCCGTCCCGGTGAGTCGGTGGGACAGGGGCCGTCGGCCGTTTCCGGAGCGTGGCGTCAGCCGCGCCGCCCCCCGTTCCCGTTGCCGTTGCTCGTGCCCTGGAACAGGTTGTCCGGGAAGGAGAAGGTGGGCGTCGGGAAGGTGGTGCCCCCGTTCGTGCCCCCGTCCGTGCCGCCGGTGGTCAGGCCGCCGATGAGGCCGCCGGCTGCGTTGCCGCGGTTGTCACCGTTGTGGCCGTCGTCGTTGCCCTTGCCCTTGTTGCCGTCGGGGATGTCGACGAGGTTGAAGTTCTCGACGGGCTTGCCGTCCAGGGCGCCCGTCATGGCGTCCTTCCAGATCGGGCCCGGCGTGTCGGCGCCGTAGACGAGGTCGTGGTAGACGCCGCCGATGGTGATCTGCTTCATCTGGCGCTTGTGGGTCGGGTCGCCGACCCACACCGCGCCGGCCATGTTCGGCGTGAAGCCCACGAACCAGGCCGCGTAGCGGTTGTCCGTGGTACCCGTCTTACCGGCGCTCGGGCGGTCGCTGAGACCCGCCTGCTGACCCGTGCCGTCCTCGACCACGCCCTTGAGCAGCGTCGTCACGGTGTCGGCGGTCTTCTGCGACATCGCGCGCGTGCAGGTCGTCTTGGGCACCTGGAGCGACTTCGTCCTGTCGCCGATCCGCTGGCTGATGGATTCGATGGCGACCGGCGTGCAGTACATGCCGCGCGAGGCGAAGGTGGCGTACGCGTTCGCCATCGTCAGCGGCGACATCTCCTGGGTGCCGAGCGCGATCGAGGGGGCCTGCTGCAGCTTGCCGCCGTCCGCGCGCTCCACGCCCATCTTCTTGGCCATCTCGGTGACCGGGCAGATGCCGATGTCGCTGATCAGCTGCACGTAGTAGGTGTTGACCGACTTCGCGGTCGCCTGCTTCATGCTGTACGGGCCGTGCTCCGACTTGTTCTCGTTCGCCACCTTGCTCGGATTGTTCGGATCGTCACGCCACTGCCGGCCGTTGCAGATCGACACCGGGCTCGGATAGTCCATCTCGTAGGGCGAGGGGTACGACTGTGTCGCCGGCGTGCCGCCCTCTATGGCGGCCGCGGCCACGATCGGCTTGAACGTCGAACCGGGCTGGTAGCCGGCGCCGCCGCCCATGTCCTGGTTCACCGACAGGTCGATCTGCGTCTCGTGCTTGCCGAAGCCGTACGGACGGGACTGGCCCATGGCGAGGATCTTGCCGGTGCCGGGCTCCACGAGGGTGGCCGCGGTGGCCACGTCGTCGGTCTTGTAGACGTGGTCCTTGATGGACGACTGCACCGAGGTCTGGGCCTGCGGGTCGAGCGTCGTACGGATCGTCAGACCGCCCTGGTTCCAGACCTTCGCCCGGGCTTCCTTGGTCTTGCCGAACATCGGGTTGGTGAGGAACACCTCGCGCACGTAGTCGCAGAAGAAGCCGGCGCCCTTGACCGCGGTGATGCAGCCGTTCTTCGGCTGGCTCGGGTTGAGGCCCAGCGGCGTCTTCTTGGCCCTGTCGGCCTCCGCCTGCGAGATGTCACCCATGTCGGCCATGCGCTGTAGGACGACGTTGCGGCGCCTGGTGGCCTCCGTCGAGTCGTTGACCGGGTCGTACCGGCTGGGCGACTGGACGATGCCGGCCAGCAGGGCGGCCTCCTGCACGTTCAGGTCCTTGGCGTGCTTGGAGAAGTAGCGCTGGGACGCGGCCTCGACGCCGTAGGCCTGCTCGCCGAAGAACGTGATGTTCAGGTAGTTCTCGAGGATCTTCTTCTTGCCGAGCTCCTCCTCGAGCTGGATCGCGTACTTCAGCTCCCTTATCTTGCGGCCGAGTGTCTGCTGGGTGGCCTGCGCGACCTTCGTCGGGTCGTCGCCTGCCTCCTCGATGGCGACGTTCTTCACGAGCTGCTGGGTGAGCGTGGAGGCGCCCTGGGCCACCCCGCTGCTCTGCACGTTCTTGTTCAGCGCGCGCAGGATGCCCTTCAGGTCGACCGCGCCGTGCTGGTAGAAGCGCGAGTCCTCGATCGCGACGATCGCCTTCTGCATGTACGGGGACATGTCCTTGAGGGGGACCACCGTGCGGTCGCGCGAGTAGACCGTGGCGATCTGGCCGCCGTCGGCGTCGAGGATCGTGGTGCGCTGGCTCAGGGGCGGGGTCTTGAGGGTGGCGGGCAGCTCGTCGAAACTCTCCACCGAACCCTTGGCGGCAAGTCCCAGCGCGCCGAAGGCGGGCAGCGCGATACCGGCCATGACGGCCCCCGCGAGCACACTGACACCGAGGAACTTGGCGGCCTGCTGCGTTGGGGACAGGCCACCGCCCGAGCGCTTCTTTGGCATGAGGGCAGCCTACGTTCTCATTCGCCGGACACGCGTATATGCCTTGGCCTAAGCTGCTCTCAACTGTCACAGCAGTAGGGCCACGTATCAATACGTCCGGCGACCCCGAATCGTTCCGGAGGTTCCCCAACTTTTTTGATGGGGGCGTGTCCGAATCCGCCTTGTGTGTCACCTGGCGTCCGTTGTGACTCAACTGAACTGTCCCGTTTTGTCGGGAAGGTCACGTATGTCACCAGCTCACTCCCCCGGGTGATCTGCCGCTTACGCATAGTCCGTTCGGGCCATTCAAGATTGGGCCCGAAGGGGGTGTTGCGCTGTGCCCACCTTCCGTAACGTCCTCAACTGGCGGCGGTGAATATGCCGCTGCCGCCGTGGGGGAGCCTCGATTCGGGAGAGGACGGCGCCGGTATGGGCTGGGTAACCGACTGGAGTGCGCAGGCCGCCTGCCGCACTACCGATCCGGATGAACTGTTCGTTCAGGGAGCAGCGCAGAACAGGGCCAAGGCAGTGTGCACCGGATGTCCGGTACGCACGGAATGCCTGGCCGACGCGCTCGACAACCGTGTCGAGTTCGGCGTGTGGGGAGGCATGACGGAGCGGGAGCGCCGCGCACTGCTGCGCAGGCGACCCACCGTCACCTCCTGGCGTCGGCTCCTTGAGACGGCGCGTCTGGAGTACGAACGCGGCGTGGGGATCCTGCCGCTCGACGACGACGAGGTGTACGAGAACTACGCGGCGGTGAGCTGAGGGCACCCCTCGGCTCAGTCGACGGCAGCCTCGGGCAGCTCCGGCCGGTTGGCCGCGAGCCGGTCCCCGATGTCCCTGAGCCCTGCGAGGTCGTGCACATCGCCGGGCAGCGCGGCCACTTCGGCCACCGCCACCTCGGGGTGGAGCGCGGTGAAGCGGTCACGCGTGCGCTGCTCGCGGGAGAGCAGCTGCATACGTTCGGCGTGCAGCCGGAGCAGGCCTGCGGTGAGCCGCTCGACGCCCTGGGCGCCCTCGTCCTCCTGATCCGGACCGGGGGAGTGGTTCTCGGACGCGGGAGGCTCGGCGGCCCCGCCAGCAGGGGATTCGGAAGCGGGGGAGCCTGAACTGTCGTACGTGTCGGGAGAGTTACGAAGTCCAGCTTTCCCGCCGTCCTGATCGACAATGCGGGGCTCCACAAGATTTTCCGCGGCGGCGAGCGCACGCTCGGCCGACAGCCGGGCGGCGCCGCTGCCATGCACCCGGTTGAGTACCAGACCGGCCAGCGGCATGTCCTCGGCGGCCAGCCGCTCCACGAAGTACGCGGCCTCCCGCAGCGCATCCCGCTCCGGCGCCGCCACCACGAGGAACGCCGTCCCGGGCGCCTGCAGCAGCCGGTACGTCGCGTCCGCACGTGTGCGGAACCCGCCGAAGGTCGTGTCCATCGCGGCGACGAACGTCTGGACGTCCTTGAGGAGTTGCCCGCCGAGGAGCTTGCCGAGGGTGCCGGTCATCATCGACATGCCGACGTTCAGGAACTTCATGCCGGCCCGCCCGCCGAGCTTGGCCGGGGCGGTGAGCAGCCGGATCAGCCGGCCGTCGAGGAACGAGCCGAGCCGCTTGGGCGCGTCCAGGAAGTCGAGCGCCGAGCGGGACGGCGGGGTGTCGACGACGATCAGGTCCCACTCGTCCCGCGCGCGCAGCTGCCCGAGCTTCTCCATCGCCATGTACTCCTGCGTGCCCGCGAAGCCCGCGGAGAGCGACTGGTAGAACGGGTTGTTCAGGATGGCAGCGGCCCGCTCGCCGTCCGCGTGCGCCTCGACGATCTCGTCGAAGGTGCGCTTCATGTCGAGCATCATGGCGTGCAGCTCACCGTCGCCGTCGACGCCCTTCACCCGGCGCGGGGTGTTGTCCAGCGAGTCGATGCCCATGGACTGGGCGAGCCGGCGCGCCGGATCGATGGTCAGGACGACCACCTTGCGCCCGCGCTCGGCGGCCCTGAGGCCGAGAGCGGCCGCGGTCGTGGTCTTTCCCACCCCGCCCGAGCCGCAGCACACCACGATCCGTGTCTCGGGATCGTCGAGCAGCGGGTCGACGTCGAGCACACGCGCGGGGGTCAGATGGTGGCGGGCGGTGTCCTGTGTGTGGGCCGGCTCCGGACTCATGACATCCCCTGCTTCTGCTTCAGCTGCTGACGGCTCGTGCTCCGTGTGCCCCGGCTCATGACAGGCCCTGCTCCCGCAGCCCGCGGGCCAGCTCGTACAGCCCCGCCAGGTCCATGCCCTCGGCGAGCAGCGGCAGTTCGTGCAGCGGCAGGCCCTGCTCGGCCAGCACCGCCCGCTGTTCGTGCTCCAGCGCATACCGCTCGGCGTACTCGTCGGCCTGCTGCAGCAGTGGGTCCACCAGCTTCTCCGCGTTCCCACCGCGGCGCGCGCCGCCGAGTCCTGCCGCCGACAGCGACCTGGCAACAGAAGAACGCGGCACGCTGCGTACGAGTTCCAGATCCTCCGCGTCCAACACCTCGGGCCGCACCATGTTCACGATGATCCGGCCCACCGGCAGCTTCGCGGCGCGCAGTTCGGCGATCCCGTCCGCGGTCTCCTGGACGGGCATCTCCTCCAGCAGCGTCACCAGGTGCACGGCGGTCTCCGGCGACTTCAGCACCCGCATCACTGCCTGCGCCTGATTGTGTATCGGGCCGATCTTGGCGAGGCCCGCCACCTCGTCGTTCACGTTCAGGAAGCGGGTGATGCGGCCGGTGGGCGGCGCGTCCATGACGACGTAGTCGTACGCGAACCGCCCGGCCTTGTCCTTGCGCCGCACCGCCTCGCACGCCTTGCCGGTCAGGAGCACATCCCTGAGGCCCGGCGCGATGGTGGTGGCGAAGTCGATCGCGCCGAGCTTCTTCAGGGCTCTGCCGGCGCCCCCCAGCTTGTAGAACATCTGGAGGTAGTCCAAAAGGGCCAGTTCGGGGTCGATGGCGAGGGCGTACACCTCCCCGCCCCCTGGAGCGACGGCGATCTTCCGCTCCTCGTAGGGCAGCGCTTCCGTCTCGAAGAGCTGCGCGATGCCCTGGCGCCCCTCGACCTCGACGAGAAGCGTCCGCTTCCCCTCGGTCGCGAGGGCCAGCGCGAGAGCGGCGGCGACCGTGGTCTTTCCGGTCCCGCCCTTGCCGCTGACGACCTGGAGCCTGCTCACGTCTTCGAGCCTAACCAGTCTGTGTGCCGAGCACGCGACAGCCTGTGGACAACGCGGCAGCGGGCGGCGGGCGGGCAGCGGCTAAAGTCGGCCACATGACCAAGTGGGAATACGCGACTGTGCCACTGCTCGTCCACGCAACGAAGCAGATTCTGGACACCTGGGGCGAGGACGGCTGGGAGCTCGTCCAGGTCGTGCCCGGGCCGAACAACCCCGAGCAGCTGGTGGCCTACCTGAAGCGGGAGAAGGCATGAGCGCCGTAGAGGCGAAGCTGGCCGAGCTCGGCCTGACCCTGCCCGAGGTCGTACCGCCGCTGGCCGCCTACCAGCCGGCCGTGCAGTCCGGCTCCTACGTGTACACGTCCGGACAGCTCCCGATGGTGGAGGGCAAGCTGCCCGTCACCGGCAAGGTCGGCGCGGAGGTCACGCCGGAGGAGGCCAAGGAGCTCGCCCGCATCTGCGGGCTGAACGCCCTGGCGGCCGTGAAGTCCGTCACCGGTGACCTGGACCGCATCGCGCGCGTGGTGAAGGTCGTGGGCTTCGTCGCCTCGGCCTCGGACTTCACGGGTCAGCCCGGTGTGGTCAACGGCGCGAGCGAACTGCTCGGCGAGGTGCTCGGCGACAAGGGCGTGCACGCGCGCAGTGCGGTCGGTGTGGCGGTGCTGCCGCTGGACGCACCGGTGGAGGTCGAGATCCAGGTCGAGCTCGTCCCGTAGCGGCGCTCTGACCTCGGGGACCTCTCGAACATTCGCGCACCACGGGATAGCCTCCGCCCATGGCGAATGGGCAGTGGTTTCCGCAGGACTGGCCGGAACGCATCCGCGGGCTCGCGGACGGCACGCTCACCCCGGTCGTCCCGAAGCGCGCGGCCACCGTCATGCTCCTGAAGGACACCGACCGCGGTCCCGTGGTGCACATGCTGCGCAGACGCGCCTCCATGGCCTTCGCCGGAGGCGCGTACGCATATCCGGGCGGTGGCGTCGACCCCCGCGACGACGAGCAGCACGTCCGCTGGGCGGGCCCCACGCGCGCGTGGTGGGCCGAGCGGCTCGGCGTCGACGAACGGGCGGCCCAGGCGATCGTCTGCGCGGCCGTGCGCGAGACGTACGAGGAGGCGGGCGTCCTGCTCGCCGGGCCGTCCGCGGACTCCGTGGTCGGTGACACCACGGGTGAGGACTGGGAGGCCGACCGTGCGGCCGTGGCCGCCCGCGCGTACTCCTTCGCCGAGTTCCTCGACCGCCGCGGCCTGGTCCTGCGCTCGGATCTGCTCGGCGCCTGGACCCGCTGGATCACCCCGAAGTTCGAATCCCGGCGCTACGACACCTGGTTCTTCGTGGCCGCCCTCCCGCACGGCCAGCGCACCCGCAACGCCTCCACGGAGGCCGACCGCACGGTGTGGATCCGCCCCGGGGAGGCGGCAGCCTCGTACGACAAGGGCGAGCTGACGATGATGCCGCCCACCATCGCGACCCTGCGCCAGCTGGCCTCCTGTGCCACGGCCGCCGACGCGCTCGCCGCGGCCCCCGCCCGCGACCTCACGCCGGTGCTCGCCGAGGCCCGGCTGAAGGACGGCGAGATCGTGCTGTCCTGGCCGGGCCACGACGAGTTCACCAAGCACATCCCGACCGACCGTCCTACCGACCAACCTGCCGGTGGAGCCTCCGCATGAAGTACGCAGCAGCCCTTCAGGGCCGGGTACTGCCCAGCGCTGCGCCGGCCTCCGACCGACCAATCGACGGACCGACGACGCCGACGGAAGAGAACACCGCATGACCGACGCAGCAGCCCTTCCCGGCCAGCCGCGGGGCGGGGTGCTCACCGGCCCCGCCACCGCCCGGGCCGTCAACGTCCTGGCGCCCAATCCCTCGGCGATGACCCTCGACGGCACGAACACCTGGATCGTCTCCGAGCCCGACTCCGACCTGGCCGTCGTCGTCGACCCCGGTCCCCTGGACGAGGGTCACCTGCGCAACGTCGTGGACACCGCCGAGAAGGCCGGCAAGCGCATCGCGCTGACCCTGCTGACCCACGGCCACCCGGACCACGCGGAGGGCGCCGTCCGCTTCGCCGGGCTGACCGGCACGAAGGTGCGGGCCCTGGATCCGGCGCTGCGGCTGGGCGACGAGGGGCTCGGCGCCGGGGACGTCGTCACGGTCGGCGGTCTGGAGCTGAGGGTCGTGCCGACCCCCGGTCACACCTCGGACTCCCTCTGCTTCCATCTTCCGGCCGACCGGGCCGTCCTGACGGGCGACACCGTCCTGGGCCGCGGCACCACCGTCGTGGCGCACCCCGACGGCCGCCTGGGCGACTATCTGGACTCGCTGCGGCGGCTGCGGTCGCTGACGGTCGACGACGGCGTCCACACGGTCCTGCCGGGCCACGGCCCCGTCCTGGAGGACGCCCAGGGAGCCGTCGAGTTCTATCTCGCCCACCGCGCCCACCGCCTCGCGCAGGTCGAGACGGCGGTCGAGGACGGCTACCGCACACCGCCCGAGGTCGTCGCGCACGTGTACGCGGACGTGGACCGCTCCCTGTGGCCGGCGGCGGAACTGTCGGTGCGGGCGCAGCTGGACTATCTGGAGGAGCACGGCCTCATCTAGTGCACTTTTGCGCCATGGGGCCACCGAATCAGCCTGTCTGGCGATTGAGGACGAGGCCGTTCAGGCCGATCGGGGGTCCGGGGGCGGAGCCCCCAACACCGCCGGGACCAAGCGTCAGCGGGACCGCTTCGCCAGCCGCTCGACGTCGAGCAGGATCACGGCCCGTGCCTCCAGGCGCAGCCACCCACGCTGCGCGAAGTCGGCCAGCGCCTTGTTGACCGTCTCGCGCGAGGCACCGACCAGCTGGGCCAGCTCCTCCTGCGTCAGGTCGTGAACGACGTGGATGCCCTCCTCGGACTGCACGCCGAAGCGGCGCGAGAGGTCCAGCAGGGCGCGGGCGACACGGCCGGGGACGTCGGAGAAAACCAGGTCGGACATCGCGTCGTTGGTCTTGCGCAGCCGGCGGGCGACGGCGCGCAGCAGGGCGCCGGCCACCTCGGGGCGGGCGCTCAGCCAGGGCTGCAGATCGCCGTGGCCGAGACCGAGGAGCTTGACCTCGGTCAGGGCGGTGGCCGTGGCGGTGCGCGGACCCGGGTCGAAGAGCGACAGCTCGCCGATCAGCTCGCTGGGGCCGACGACGGCGAGCATGTTCTCGCGGCCGTCGGGGGAGGTGCGGTGGAGCTTCACCTTGCCCTCGGTGACGACGTAAAGCCGGTCACCGGGGTCGCCCTCGTGGAAGAGCGAGTCACCGCGCGCGAGGGTGACCTCACTCATGGAGGCGCGGAGCTCCGCGGCCTGCTCGTCGTCGAGCGCCGCGAAGAGCGGGTTCCGCCGCAGAACGTCGTCCACGAGTTCTCTCCTTGTCGACCTGCTCAGGGGATCTTGCTCCCCCTTGGTACCAGGGGACCGTGTTCCCCATTTTGCCGGACGGTCCAAACAGTGTGATCTGTCACAAGGATGCCGCACACCTGTCCCGAGGTAAGCGGCAGGGGTCCAATTGGGGGCCGATCTCCCGGGTCCGGGGCGGATGTCGGTGCCGGGCTTTAGGCTGGCCGGGTGTCCAAATCGCCGGTGAGAGCACAGGCCAAGGGGGCTGGGCGGGTGGTTGTACGTCGTGATTCCGCTGTGGGCGAACAGAACTCCGGTGGCGGAAAGAAACCGGCAAAGGTGACGAAAAGCGCTCCGGTGAAGAAGGCCGCCGCGAAGAAGGCCGTGGCGAAAAAAGCGGCCGTGAAAAAGACGGCGGCCGTCAAGAAAGTTGCCGTGGCGCCCAAGAAGGCGTCTGCCGCAGTCGAGGGCGCTCCTCCCGCGAAGGCCGCCGCCAGGCCGCCGAAGAACGAGTCGCGCACGGCCCTGGTCCGCCGTGCCCGCCGTATCGACCGCGAACTCGCCGAGGTGTATCCGTACGCCCACCCGGAGCTGGACTTCGAGAACCCCTTCCAGCTCCTGGTCGCCACCGTCCTGTCCGCCCAGACCACCGACCTCCGGGTCAACCAGACGACGCCCGCGCTGTTCGCCAAGTACCCGACGCCGGAGGACCTGGCCGCCGCGAACCCCGAGGAGGTCGAGGAGATCCTTCGCCCGACCGGCTTCTTCCGGGCCAAGACCAAGTCGGTCATGGGGCTGTCGAAGGCGCTGGCGGAGCAGTTCGGCGGTGAGGTTCCCGGCCGTCTGGAAGACCTGGTCAAGCTGCCCGGGGTCGGCCGCAAGACCGCCTTCGTCGTACTCGGGAACGCCTTCGGGCGGCCCGGCATCACCGTGGACACGCACTTCCAGCGGCTGGTGCGGCGCTGGCAGTGGACGGACGAGACCGACCCCGACAAGATCGAGGCCGCCGTCGGCGGGCTCTTCCCCAAGAGCGACTGGACGATGCTCTCGCACCACGTGATCTTCCACGGCCGGCGCATCTGCCACGCCCGCAAGCCCGCCTGCGGCGCCTGCCCCATCGCTCCGCTCTGCCCGGCGTACGGCGAGGGGGAGACGGACCCGGAGAAGGCGAAGAAGCTGCTCAAGTACGAGAAGGGCGGCTTCCCCGGCCAGCGCCTCAAGCCCCCGCAGTCGTACCTGGACGCGGGCGGCAAGCCGGCGCCGCCGCTGGGGGCCGGATGACGGGCGGCACGGCAAAGCCCCGGGTCCAGGAACGATCTCGGGCCTTCGGGGCGTTGGACTCGGCAGGACGGGGGTGGCGATGACGCGCGCGAGTGCTGCATTTTCCCGGGGGGCGGCCCCCGGGCCCCCAGCAGAAAAGCAGGCCGGCCAGCGTGACCGGCGGGGACATTGCGAGGCAAATCTGAGTAACGCGCAGGGTGCTCCGGTGGTGCTCAGCAAGGAGGGGCTGCCCGAGTGGCTGGACCCGGTGGTGCGGGCCGTGGAGACGCTGCAGCCGCAGCAGCTGAGCCGCTTCCTGCCGCCGGAGAACGGGGCGGGGCGGCAGTCCGCCGTACTGATCCTGTTCGGCGAGGGCGAGCGCGGCCCTGAGCTGCTGCTGATGGAGCGGGCGAGTTCGCTCCGGTCGCACGCCGGGCAGCCGTCCTTCCCCGGCGGCGCACTCGACCCCGAGGACGGCGACCCGAAGGCCGACGGGCCGCTGCGGGCCGCTCTCCGCGAGGCCGAGGAGGAGACCGGGCTCGACCCCTCCGGTGTGCAGCTCTTCGGTGTGCTGCCCAGGCTGTACATCCCGGTCAGCGGCTTCGTGGTGACCCCCGTGATGGGCTGGTGGCGCGAGCCGAGCCCGGTCGGGGTCGTCGATCCGAACGAGACGGCCCGGGTGTTCACCGTCCCCGTGGCGGATCTCACGGACCCGGCCAACCGGGCCACCACCGTCCACCCCAGCGGCCACCGAGGTCCGGCATTTCTGGTCGAATCGGCCCTGGTCTGGGGCTTCACGGCCGGAATCATCGACCGTCTGTTCCACTACGCGGGCTGGGAGCGGCCCTGGGACCGGGACAAGCAGGTCCCGCTCGACTGGCGGTCATGACAGGGTGTCTGCCGTGCTGTGTCTTCCCGGGGGACACTGTGATCGGTCGCCGCTGCGCGGCGGGCCGGCCCCCGGCCGACCTGAGGTGACCGCAGAGTGATGAGGCGAGGCTCGAACCGGTGAACGTGCTGGACATCCTGTTGCTGGTCGCCGCCGTGTGGTTCGCGATCGTGGGTTACCGCCAGGGGTTCGTCGTCGGAATCCTGTCGGTGATCGGCTTTCTGGGCGGCGGGCTCGTCGCCGTCTACGTCCTGCCCGTCATCTGGGACGCACTGACCGACAACGCCGAGGTGAGCACGACGGCCGCCGTCGTCGCGGTGGTCGTCGTCATCGTCTGCGCCTCCGTCGGCCAGGCCCTGACCACCCATCTCGGCAACAAGCTGCGCCGCCACATCACCTGGTCCCCGGCCCGCGCCCTGGATGCGACCGGCGGCGCCCTGGTCAACGTCGTGGCGATGCTCCTGGTGGCCTGGCTGATCGGCTCGGCCCTGGCCGGCACGACGCTGCCGACCCTCGGCAAGGAGGTCCGCGGCTCCAAGGTGCTCCTCGGTGTCGCCCGTGCCCTGCCCGACCAGGCCGACACCTGGTTCGCGGACTTCTCCTCGGTCCTCGCGCAGAACGGCTTCCCGCAGGTCTTCAGCCCGTTCTCGAACGAGCCGATCAACGATGTCCGTCCCCCCGACCCGGCCCTCGCGAACAGCCCCGTCGTCACGCGCGCGAAGCGCTCCGTCGTCAAGGTCATGGGCACCGCGCAGAGCTGCGGCAAGGTCCTGGAGGGCAGCGGCTTCGTCTTCGCCGACCGCCGCGTCATGACCAACGCGCACGTGGTCGGGGGCGTCGACGAGCCCACCGTCCAGATAGGCGGCGAGGGCAGGAAGTACGACGCGACGGTCGTCCTCTACGACTGGCACCGCGACATCGCCGTACTGGACGTACCCGATCTCAGGGCGCCCGCCCTGAAGTTCACGACCACGGACGCCCGCAGCGGCGACGGCGCGATCATCGCGGGCTTCCCGGAGAACGGGTCGTACGACGTCCGGGCCGCACGCGTGCGTGGGCGCCTCCCGGCCAACGGCCCGGACATCTACCACCGCGGCACCGTCCGCCGGGACGTCTACTCGCTGTACACGACCGTCCGCCAGGGAAACTCCGGCGGCCCGCTGCTCACGCCCAAGGGCAATGTGTACGGCGTGGTGTTCGCGAAGTCCCTCGACGACGCCGAGACGGGGTACGCCCTCACCGCGGACGAGATCCAGGAGGACATCACCAAGGGGCGTACCGCGAACCAGCAGGTGGACAGCGACAGCTGCGCGCTGTGAGCCGCCGGTGTGGGGAGGTGGGGCGGGTCAGCCCCGGGGATGGCGCAGGCGTACCGAGACCCAGCGGGCCCGGCGGCGCAGAATGCGCGGAATGCCCACCCTGAGGTCCGTGCCCGCCATCTGCGGTGCACCGCCTCGCTGGTGGGGGCTCAGGCCACTGGCCGAGCGGCGATTGCGTGCTGCGTCACTGTAGTCGTGCGTCCAGCCCATACCCCGACGTCTGCCCCCGCCCCAAGGTCGATAACCGCCCCCTGCGCCCCCAATTGGCCTATGCGCCGGGCAATTGGCTGTTCGTAGGACACATGTTCAGGTCCGGATACCGGGCGCATCGGCTCGGTCACCGATCGGGCTCGGGGTCTTTCAGCCAATTGACCAGTTCTGTTGAGAAAGCGACCGGATCCTCCTCGTGCGGGAAGTGCCCGAGGCCGTCGAACAGCCGCCAGCGGTACGGCGCTTCGACGTACTCGCCGGATCCGGCCGCGCTGCGGGTGCGCATCACCGGGTCGAGTGAGCCGTGCAGATGGAGGGTCGGCACCCGCAGGGGGCGCTTCATACGGCGGTTGAACTGGATGCCGTCCGGGCGGGCCATGGAGCGGACCATCCAGCGGTACGGTTCGACCGAGCAGTGCGCCGTCGACGGGATGCACATCGCGCGGCGGTACGTGTCCACCGCTTCCTCGTCCGGCAGGTTCGGCCCGGACCACTCCCGGACCAGCTCGGCGACGAGCGCGCCGTCGTCCGCGGTGAGCTGCCGCTCGGGGATCCAGGGGCGCTGGAACCCCCAGATGTAGGAGCCGGCGCGGGTCTGCTTGACGTCCGAGAGCATCGCGGAGCGCCAGCGCCTCGGGTGCGGCATCGAAGCGACCGCGAGCCGGCGGACCAGCTTCGGGCGCATCACGGCCGCCGTCCACGCCAGATATCCGCCCAGGTCGTGGCCGACCAGCGCGGCGTCCGGTTCGCCCAGGGAGCGGATCACGCCGGTGATGTCGAGGGCGAGGTTCGCGGGGTCGTAGCCGCGCGGGGTGCGGTCGCTGCCGCCGACACCGCGCAGATCCATGGCGACGGCCCTGAAGCCCGCGTCGGCCAGCGCGGTCAGCTGGTGCCGCCAGGTCCACCAGAACTGCGGGAAGCCGTGCAGCAGCAACACCAGCGGCCCGTCGCCGGTTTCGGCGATGTGGAAGCGGGCGCCGTTGGCGGCCACGTCCCGATGGGTCACCTTTGTCCCGTCGGGCAGGACGTCCGGCCGTACGACCGAGGTGGGTTGCGCCGAAGGTGATTGCCCCGCAGCGGGGGAGGAGCCCGTCATGAGGACGAGCGTGCCACAGCCTCGATGGCCGCGGGGGCCCGGTCCTCGAGCGCCGGGGTCTCGGGCTGCTCCGGCCGCGGGTGCGGCTTGGCCTTCTGCAGGACCCCCGCCGTCTCCTTCATCGACGCCGCGACCTTCTGCGGGCCCTTGCCCTTCTTCGCCTTCTTCGCGAAGACCACGCCGAGCAGCGCGAGGAAGACGGCGACCAGCACGTTCGCCGCGAAGGACAGCAGGAAGCAGACGGCGAGGTTCCAGCCGCTCCAGGTCCGGATGCCGTACGCCAGCGCGAAGTTGAGCATCGGCAGGGAGAACACGAGTACCAGGGCCGCCACCGTGAACGCGCCGCCGCTCGTCGCGCCGCGCTTGACGTCCTGCTTGAGCTGCGCCTTGGCCAGGGCGATCTCGTCATGCACCAGCGCCGACATCTCGGTCGTCGCCGAGGCGAACAGCTGGCCGATGCTGCGTTCGGCGCCGACCGGGCTGCCGTCGGGTGCGCTCATCGCGTTCTCCCTCACTCTCTTTTTGTACCGTCTCGTCAGATCATGCCGGACGGTCGTCATCGTCGCCTGCCCTGCCCGGCACTTCGGCAAGCGCGCGTCGTTCGGCGGCCTTCCGTTCGGCGGTGCGGCGGTGCTCGGCGGCCTTGTTCTCGTAGATCGCAGCCATCCGCAGGTGGTACGCCGGGTCGTCCTCCTCGTAGATGTCCGGGATGCCGTCGAGGTCCTCGTCGCGCTCCTCGGCCTCGCAGAGCTTGCGGTACTTGGCGTTCCGTATCTTCAGCAGCACTGTCGCCAGGCCTGCCGCGATGAGGGAGCCCGTCAGTACGGCGGCCTTGACCTCGTCCGTCAGTACGGCGTTCCCGTCGAAGGCGAGTTCGCCGATCAGCAGCGACACGGTGAAGCCGATACCGGCCAGCGTCGCCACCGCGAACACGTCGGCCCAGGCGAGGTCCTCGCTGAGCGAGGCCCGGGTGAAACGGGCCGTCAGCCAGGTACCGCCGAAGATCCCGAGCGCCTTGCCGACGACCAGCCCGAGGACGACACCCAGCGTCTCCGGCTTGGTGAACACGTCGCCGAGCGCGCCGCCCGAGATGGCGACACCGGCGCTGAACAGGGCGAAGAGGGGGACGGCGAGGCCCGCCGACAGGGGCCGTACGAGATGCTCGATGTGCTCGCCCGGCGAGCGGGCCTCGCCCTCGTGGCGGTGGCAGCGCAGCATCAGGCCCATCGCCACGCCCGCGATCGTCGCATGGACGCCGCTGTTGTACATCAGCGCCCAGATGACGAGCGCCAGCGGGACGTACACGTACCACCCGCGCACGCCCTTCCTCAGCAGCAGCCAGAAGACGACGAGGCCCACGACGGCGCCGCCCAGCGCGGCGAAGTCGATGGTGCTCGTGAAGAAGACCGCGATGATCAGGATGGCGAAGAGGTCGTCCACGACCGCGAGGGTGAGCAGGAAGGCCCGCAGGGCGCTCGGCAGCGACGTACCGATGACGGCGAGCACGGCCAGCGCGAACGCGATGTCGGTGGCGGTGGGGACGGCCCAGCCCTGGAGCGAGCCGCCGCTGCTCAGATTGGTGAGCGTGTAGACGAGCGCCGGTACGGCCATCCCGCACAGGGCCGCGACGACCGGCAGCGCGGCCGCCCTGGGGTCGCGGAGATCACCGGCGACCAGTTCACGCTTGAGCTCGATGCCGGCGACGAAGAAGAACACCGCGAGGAGCCCGTCGGCGGCCCAGTGCTCGACCGACAGATGCAATCCGAGGGTTCCGGGGCCGAAGTGGAAGTGGCTGACGCTCTCGTAGCTGTGGTGCAGCGCGGGTATGTTCGCCCAGATCAGAGCAGTGATCGCGGCTATGAGCAGCAGTACACCGCCGACGGTCTCGGTGCGCAGCGCGTTCGCGACGAAGGTGCGCTCGGGCAGGGACAGACGTCCGAGGACCTTGCGGGGGGCGGTGGTGCGGGGCGCGGTCACGGGAAGACCTCCGGTCGGTGGGCAGGGGAGTGCTGCTTGCCGACCAGACTTCCCGGCACACCTTGAGGGTCACGCAGTTTTGCTTAGTTTACCTAAAAGGGGCGCCCGGCGCGTTCTCGCGCCGGGCGCCCCTGGGAGCTGGGGAAACGTCAGTCCTCGCTGGGCGCTGCCGGGAGCTTCGCCTGGATGAGGTCCATGACCGTCGAGTCCGTCAGCGTCGTCACATCGCCGAGCTGGCGGTTCTCCGCGACGTCCCGCAGCAGGCGCCGCATGATCTTGCCGGAGCGGGTCTTCGGCAGCTCCGCCACCGGCAGGATCCGCTTCGGCTTGGCGATCGGGCCGAGGGTGGCGCCGACGTGGTTGCGCAGATCGGCGACGAGGCTCTCGTCCTCGGCGTTCGCCGTGCCGCGCAGGATCACGAAGGCGACGATCGCCTGGCCCGTCGTCTCGTCCGCGGCGCCGACGACGGCCGCCTCTGCGACCGACGGGTGCGAGACGAGCGCGGACTCGACCTCGGTGGTGGAGATGTTGTGCCCGGAGACGAGCATGACGTCGTCCACGCGGCCCAGCAGCCAGATGTCGCCGTCGTCGTCCTTCTTCGCGCCGTCGCCGGCGAAGTACTTGCCCTCGAAGCGGGACCAGTACGTGTCGAGGAAGCGCTGGTCGTCACCCCAGATCGTGCGCAGCATGGACGGCCACGGCTCGGTCAGCACGAGGTAACCGCCGCCGCCGTCCGGGACCTCGTTCGCCTCGTCGTCCACGACGGTCGCGGAGATACCGGGCAGCGGTGTCTGGGCGGACCCCGGCTTGGTGGCGGTGACACCCGGCAGCGGCGAGATCATCATCGCGCCGGTCTCGGTCTGCCACCAGGTGTCCACGATCGGCGTCCGGTCGGCGCCGATGTTCTTGCGGTACCAGATCCAGGCCTCGGGGTTGATCGGCTCACCCACCGAGCCCAGCACGCGCAGGCTGGACAGGTCGAACTTCGCGGGGATGTCGTCGCCCCACTTCATGAACGTACGGATCGCCGTGGGCGCCGTGTACAGGATCGTCACCCCGTACTTCTGGATGATCTCCCAGAAGCGGCCCTGGTGCGGGGTGTCCGGCGTGCCCTCGTACATGACCTGCGTGGCGCCATTGGCCAGCGGACCGTAGACGATGTACGAGTGCCCGGTCACCCAGCCGACGTCGGCCGTGCACCAGTAGACGTCGGTCTCCGGCTTGAGGTCGAAGACGGCGTGGTGGGTGTACGCGGTCTGGGTGAGGTAGCCGCCGGAGGTGTGCAGGATGCCCTTCGGCTTGCCCGTCGTACCGGACGTGTACAGGATGAACAGCGGGTGCTCGGCGCCGAACGGCTCCGGCGTGTGCTCGGCCGACTGCCGCTCGACGATCTCGTGCCACCACACGTCGCGGCCCTCGGTCCAGGCGACCTCCTGGCCGGTACGGCGCACCACGAGCACATGGTCGACGTTGTCCACCTTGCCGATCGCCTCGTCGACGGCCGGCTTGAGCGCGGACGGCTTCCCGCGCCGGTAGCCGCCGTCGGAGGTGATGACGACCTTGGCGTCGGCGTCCTGGATACGGGTGGCGAGGGCGTCGGCCGAGAAGCCGCCGAAGACGACGGAGTGCGCGGCACCGATCCGCGCGCACGCCAGCATCGCGATCGCCGTCTCCGGGATCATCGGCATGTAGACGGCGACCCGGTCACCCGCCTGAACGCCCAACTCCAGCAGCGCGTTGGCGGCCTTGCTCACCTCGTCCTTGAGCTCGGCATAGGTGAGGGCACGGCTGTCACCGGGCTCGCCCTCGAAGTGGATGGCGACGCGGTCGCCGTTCCCCGCCTCGACATGCCGGTCCACGCAGTTGTACGCGACGTTGAGCTCGCCGTCCTTGAACCACTTGGCGAACGGCGGGTTCGACCAGTCCAGCGTCTCGGTCGGTTCCTTGGCCCAGGTCAGCCGCCGGGCCTGCTCGGCCCAGAAGCCGAGCCTGTCAGCCTTGGCCTGTTCGTACGCCTCTGCCGTGACGTTGGCGGCCGCGGCCAGGTCAGCCGGCGGCGCGAAGCGTCGCTCCTCCTTCAAGAGGTTGGCCAGGCTTTCGTTGCTCACGACATCTCCCTTTCCCAGGGTGTCCGTTGTGTCCCAGGCCACAGCTCATCAGACCCGGGGTGCCGATGACAAGGGCCGACGTGGAATTGGTTTAGACCTGTGGCCGGGTCTGCTGAGGCGACCGGAGTCATCCGTACCCACGGACGTGGGCGGGGCGGAGTTCAGCACGTGTCACGCCTCTCACGTCCCAGTCCACCCGCACCGCACGGAGACGGTCACGTCTTTCCTGGCCCGGGCGTGTCGGGACAGCCGTCGGTCAGGCGGACCGGTCTGCCGCCTCCACATGATCGAACACCCTGCCGCCGTCCCCTTCGGTGAGCAGATACGCCTGTGCCTCGGCCACGTGGAAGTACATCCCGTGCAGTTCCAACGCGCCGTCCCGCAGGGCCCGGGACACCGACTCGTGGGCGCGCAGGTGCTCCAACTGCTGGACCACATTGGTCAGACAGAGCTGCTCGACCGCGTCCTCCGGTGCCCGGCCCGCGAGCCGGGCCCACGGCCGGCTCTCGTCGGCCATGCGCTCCAGGCTCGGCAGCCCGTGGCGCAGCCACCGCTTCAGCGGTGTCCGGGCGCCGCCGGGCTCCGCGTCGAGCAGCGCCTGCATGGCCCCGCACCCGGAGTGCCCGCACACCGTGATGGACCGCACCTGCAGCACGTCCACCGCGTACTCGATCGCGGCCGCCACCGAGTCGTCAGCACTCTCCTTGCCGGGGAGGGGAACGAGATTGCCCACGTTGCGCACCACGAACAGATCGCCCGGACCACTGGAGGTGATCATCGACGTGACGAGCCGCGAGTCGGCGCAGGTGAGGAAGAGCTGGGACGGCCGCTGCCCCTCCCGGGCAAGCCGGGCCAGCTCACTGCGCACGAGCGGTGCGGTGTTGCGCTGGAACGCGCTGATGCCACACGCCAGTTGATGCCCGCTCCGGCCGCCGGAGCCGTGGGGACCACCCGGTCCGGTCGGCCCGCCGGGCGCGCCGGGGTGATCGGCGTCCGGCGCGGACTGCGGGCGCTGGCACTGGTGGTTGCGCCACGGCGTCCAGGGACGGCAGCGGCAGCCGACGGAGGACTCGCCGTGTTCCTCGTGGGGCGGGGTGGGTTCGGTGAGGGTTCGGGTTCCGGTCCGGCGGCCGGTCACCTCGGCGGAGCCGCCCTGTGCGGTGTGCGTGTTCTGCCAGTCCTGCAGTGACTCGTACGCCGCGTGGTCCATGAACGACCCGTCCAACTCCACCACGGCGTGGGCGCCTTGGGGTACGAGATGCAGGGCACGGCTGAGCCGTGGCACGGCGAGGAACGTCAACTGACCCCGGACATGTACGTGATGGACTCCTTCCCTTTCCTCGTGCGTGATGCGGGTGCGGGCGAGGCGGTGCATGGCGACGGCGACGGCCACGGCGATCCCGAGCATCACACCCGCCAGGACGCCGAGGAACACCACGCCGAGTGTGGTGACGGCGTACACCAGCACCTCTCGGTGGCGGGTCACCGTGCGGATGTGGTGCAGGGACACCATCTGGATGCCGACGGCCATCACCAGGGCGGCGAGCGAGGCGAGCGGGATGAGCTCCAGGAGCGGGACCATCAGCAGCGCGGCGATCACTACGAGAACGCCGTGCAGCATTGTGGAGTTCCGGCTCACCGCGCCCGCGTTCACATTCGCCGAACTTCTCACGGCGACGCCGGCGACCGGCAGTCCGCCGAGCGAGCCGGAGACGATGTTGGCGGCTCCCTGTCCGAGCAGTTCGCGGTCGAGGTCGGCGCGTTTGACGCGGGCGGTCAGGCCGGGTCTTGCGGCCACCAGCTTGTCCACGGCGACCGCGCCGAGCAGGGACTGCACGCTGCACACCAGTGTGGTGGTCAGCACGGCCGCGGTCAGGCCGAGCGCGGGGCCCTCGGGCAGACCGGCCAGGGCGTGGCTGCTCCAGGACGGCAGGTCGACCTTGGGCACGCCGATCCCCGCGAGCGAGGCGGCCGCGGTGGCGCCGGCCACGGCGACGAGCGCGGCCGGGATCCTGCGCAGCAGGCGTCCCGCCCGGCCGGGGATGCGCGGCCAGAGCAGCAGCAGCGTCAGGGTCAGCACGCTGACGGTCACGGAGGCGGGATGCAGGTTCGCCAACTGGGCGGGCAGCGCCCGGAGGTTGGCGAGGACGGAGCTCTGGGGGGTGCCGCCGAGGACGATGTGCAGCTGGGCGACGGCGATGGTGACGCCGATTCCGGCGAGCATGCCGTGCACGATGGCGGGGCTGACGGCGAGCGCGGTGCGGGCCACGCGCAGGCAGCCGAGGCCCAGTTGGGCGAGGCCGGCGAGAACCGTGACGGCGCAGGTGGTACGCCAGCCGTAGCGGTGGATGAGGTCGGCGGTGACCACCGTGAGTCCCGCGGCGGGGCCGCTGACCTGCAGGGGACAGCCGCCGATCCGGCCGGCGACGAGCCCGCCGACCCCGGCGGCCACCAGCCCGGCCTGGAGCGGGGCGCCGGTGGCGAGGGCGATGCCCAGCGACAGCGGGAGGGCGATCAGGAACACCGCGACCGCGGCCGACACGTCGGCGCCCGCGATGCGGAAGCGGCGGCGCGGGCCCGGCGGTGGGCTGTGGGGTCGGTGGTCGGACTGGGGCCGACTCGGGTCGGTGGCGCGGATGGGGGCGCAGGCTGACATGTTTCCCGTCTCCTCCGGGCGGCGCGGTCGCGGATCAGGTCGTCCCCGCCGATGGGCGGGGGTCGGGACGCGGCCGTGGGTCACGGCGTGCAGCGGCGGGATGAATCAACGCTCGGTAAATGGATCGTAATTCAGAGTAAAGGCCAGGCATAGACTTTCCTGGCAAATGGGGTAATGACTCACTCCAATGAGTGAAGCGGTCATTTCATCGGCTTGTCGTACTAATTCCTTCTCGTCCCCGTGCGACCTTGGCGGCGCTGTCGGGTTGCCCCGGCAAACCACCAGAAAACGCCCTCATCGGCGTTGGCCTGAGAGAAGGAAGAAGGTGAGCGGAACATGACCGCCACCCAGAGGATCGCCGTGGGCGTCGTGATCACCGCGTCCTGTGCCGCGTGGGTCGCCGGCTGCGCTATCGGCTCCAACGGTTCCAAGACAGGCGCTCTCGGTCCGCAGAAGGTCCGTCCGGTCCATGCGCACGGGAGCGCGGTCCGCCTGATCGGCGACGGCTCCACCGCGTACACCGGGGCCCAGCCGCATCTGCCCAGACCCGAGCGTCTGCGGCCCGGTCAGAAGCCCCCGCAGTTCGTCGTCTTCTCCTGGGACGGCGCCGGCGAGGACAGCCAGAAGCTGTTCTCCCACTTCCGCAAGCTCTCCAAGGCCAACCACGCGACCATGACGTACTTCCTCAGCGGCGTGTACATGCTGCCGGAGGAGAAACGCGACCTCTACAAGCCCCCGGAGCACTCGGTGGGCAGCTCGGACATCGGCTTCAACGACGAGCAGGGCATCGCCGACACCGTGAAGCAGCTGCGTCTGGCGTGGCTGGAGGGCAACGAGATCGGCACCCACTTCAACGGCCACTTCTGCGGGAAGAACGGCGGGGTCGGCGAGTGGTCGGTCGCGCAGTGGATGAGCGAGATCGCACAGGCCAAGAAGTTCGTGAAGAGCTGGAAGACCAACTCCGGCATGGAGAAGGCGGCCCCACTGCCCTTCGACTACGACAAGGAGCTCATCGGGGCGCGCACGCCCTGTCTGGAGGGTCAGAAGAACTTCGTGAAGGCCGCGAGCAAGCTGGGCTTCCGCTACGACACCAGCGGGGTCAACGAGCAGGTGTGGCCGAAGAAGAGGGAAGGGCTGTGGGATCTGTCGATGCAGCTCGTGCCCTTCCCGGGGCACTCCTACGAACAGCTCACCATGGACTACAACTTCATGGTCAACCAGTCCGGTACGCAGACCCAGGGCGATCCCGACATGTTCGACCACTGGGGCGACCAGATGCGCGACGGCCTGCTCAAGGGCTTCCGCCGCGCCTACGAGGGCAACCGCGCGCCCCTGATCATCGGCAACCACTTCGAGTCCTGGAACGGCGGCACCTACATGCGGGCCGTCGACGAGGTCGTCGAGACGGTCTGCAACAAGCCCGATGTGCGCTGTGTGTCCTTCCACCAGCTGGCCGACTGGCTGGACGCCCAGGACCCGCAGACCCTGGCCAAACTGCGCACCCTCAAGGTCGGCCAGGCGCCCAAGCAGGGCTGGGCGGCCTTCCTGTCGGGCCACCCCGCCCCGGCCCCGAAGGGCGCACCCGGGGCACCGGCCGCGGGGCGGTAGCCGTCAGGCGGAGGCGGCGACACCCTCACCGAGCACGAACCCGGGGTCGATCTGTGCGGCCAGGTCGGCCCCGGTGCGTGCATCGCCCCACGAGGCCGCGTTCTTCAGGTGGAAGTGCACCATCTGCCGCGTGTAACGCTCCCAGTCGCGCAACTCGTACGTCGCGTCCGCGGCGATCTGGAGGGCGCGCAGGGCACGGCGGTTGGCGTCCTCCAGGAACTCGAACCTGAGCGGCCGGCCCTTCTCCATGGCGCGCACCCAGTCCGAGTGCCCGACCGTCATCAGCAGGTCGTCCCCGACCTCGGCGCGGAGGAAGTCGAGGTCGTCCGGCCCCTGCACCTTGTTGCCGACGACCTTCAGGACGACGCCGTAGTCACGGGCGTACTCCTTGTACTGGCGATAGACGGAGACCCCCTTCCGGGTGGGCTCGGCGACGAGGAACGTGATGTCGAAGCGGGTGAACATCCCGGAGGCGAAGGAGTCCGAGCCCGCCGTCATGTCCACCACGACGTACTCGCCCTGCCCGTCCACCAGGTGGTTCAGGCACAGCTCCACCGCTCCCGTCTTGGAGTGGTAGCAGGCGACCCCCAGGTCGGCGTCGGTGAAGGGGCCGGTGACCATCAAACGGACGGCGTTCCCGTCGAGTTCCACCTGCCGGGCGCAGGCCTCGTAGACCGGGTTGTCCTCGCACACCCGCAGCAGCCGCGAGCCCTCACCGGGCGGGGTGGTCTTGATCATCGTCTCGGTGGAGGTGATGCTGGGGTTGCAGCCGCGCAGATGGTCCTTGATCAGCGGCAGTCTCTCGCCCATCGCCGGCAGCGCGGCGGCCTCCGCCTCGTCGAGGCCCAGTGCGGCGCCGAGGTGCTGGTTGATGTCCGCGTCCACGGCGAGGACGGGCGCTCCGGTGGCCGCGAGATGACGGATGAACAGGGAGGACAGGGTGGTCTTGCCGCTGCCGCCCTTCCCGACGAAAGCAATTTTCATGTTCACGAAGGGTAGTGCGGTGATAGCTGTGTGTGGCAGACGGGCGTGAGGAAGACCACTCAATCGTGGGGTGCGCCCCCGGGGTGGCTAGTGTCGTACTCATGAGTACGACAGGCGCGAACGCCGATCCGCTCGCGGCCCTGGGCTCGCTGCCCGGGGTGGCCGAGTCCGTGGAATCCGTGCGCAAGGCCGTGGACCGGGTCTACGGGCACCGGGTCATGCGGCGCCGCAGCAACGAGATCACCTCCGAGGCGGCGCTGCGCGGTGCCCGCGGTTCCGCCGCGCTGTCCGGCGCCGACTGGGCCCTGGAGGAGGTGCGCCGGCGCACCGACTTCAGCGGCGACGACGACGCGCGCGTGATGGGCGCGGCTCTCAGGCTCACCGCGGAGGCGGGCCAACTGCTGTCCGTCTGGCGGCAGTCCCCCCTGAGGGTGCTCGCCCGGCTGCACCTGGTGGCCGCCGCCACCAACGGGGACGAGGTCGGGCGGCCGCGGCTGGCGGGCGAGTCGGTCGACGAACCGCTGATCGAGCTGCCGCTGCCGGGCGCCGACGAGGTGCACGGCCGGCTGGAGGGCCTCGCGGAGCTGATCATCACCGGCAGCTCCGCGCCCGCCCTGGTGACGGCCGCCGTCGTCCATGGCGAACTTCTCGCACTGCGCCCCTTCGCGTCCCACAACGGCCTGGTCGCACGCACCGCCGAGCGCATCGTGCTGGTGGGCAGCGGCCTCGACCCGAAGTCGGTCTGTCCGGCCGAGGTCGGCCACGCCGAGCTGGGGCGCGCCGCTTACCTGGCGGCGCTCGAGGGGTACGTCTCCGGTACGCCGGACGGCATGGCCGCCTGGATCGCCCACTGCGGCAGGGCGGTCGAGCTGGGTGCGCGCGAGTCGACGGCAGTGTGCGAGGCGCTGCAGCGCGGAGCGGCGTAGGAAGCTGCACGGGGTCCGGAAAAGGGTTGCGGCGGTACGAGGATTCGTACCGCCGCTGGCATGCTCACCGGGTTACCAAGCGTCCTCGATATGTCGCCCATCAGGCCGGGAACTTTGCCCGTCACCTGGTGTGGCTGGCCCGTAATCGACGGGTCGACGTCGCGTGGGTGCCCGATGTTCATGCTTCGGTCCGTGGGGCCAAATGCGTTATTAAGGTGATCCTTTCGGATGTCCTTGGTCTCGCGGGCCGTTAACCCCTTTGTACTCCAGGTCCGAAGCAAGTGGAACCCCCGGCTGTACTTCTTTACTTTTGGTATCAAATAGGCTGTAAACGGGCAGCGAGATCTCGAACGGGGACGTGCTGCCGGTGAACCGCCAGGTCAGACGGCCGCCGCCCGCCGCCGACTGGTGTACCAGACAAGACCCGCGGTGGCCGCCGCAGCGCCTATTGCCGCGGCCGCGACGAGGGCCGGACGGGGTGGTACGGAGAATGCGGGGATCCGCTGCTTGAGTCTCACCGGCCGGTGGAAATCGAGAATCGGCCACCCGCGCGCGAGTGCCTCGCGGCGCAGCGCGCGATCCGGGTTCACGGCGTGCGGAAGGCCGACCTCCCGCAGCATCGGCAGGTCGGTCGCCGAGTCGCTGTAGGCGTAGCAGCGGTCGAGGTCGTACCCCTCGGACCGGGCCAGTTCCTTGATCGCCTCCGCCTTCGTCGGGCCGTACGCGTAGTACTCCACCTCGCCCGTGTAGCAGCCGTCCTCGCCCACGACCATGCGCGTCGCCACCACCCGGTCCGCGCCGAGCAGCTCGCCGATCGGCTCCACCACCTCCGCGCCCGAGGTCGACACGATGACGACGTCGCGGCCGGCGGTGTGGTGCTCCTCGATGAGGGAGGCGGCCTCGTCGTAGATGATCGGGTCGATCAGATCGTGCAGGGTCTCGGCGACGATCTCCTTGACCTGCTGGACGTTCCAGCCGCGGACGAGCGAGGACAGGTACTCGCGCGTCCGCTCCATCTGGTCGTGGTCCATGCCGCCGACGAGGAAGACGAACTGGGCATATGCGGTGCGCAAGGCGGCCCTGCGGTTGATCAGCCCGCCTTGGTAGAAGGACTTGCTGAAGGTGAGCGTGCTCGACTTCGCAATGACCGTCTTGTCCAGGTCAAAGAAGGCCGCTGTGCGGGGCAAGGAGTGGTTTTCCACGCCCCGAGCATAGGCGCAGCCCATTCGGCGTAAGGTGGGGCGCGTGGGTTTGCCTGAGAAGGGTCTCGGGTACACCATGGAAGTCACGGATCGTTCGCGACCGTGCTAACCCGGTCCGGCTCCTCCCCCCCCGAGTCGGCCGTGGAGACGACCCCCACTCTCCCCCCCGGTGGGGGTCGTCGCATGTCCGGGCGGGTTTTTCCACTCTCTGTCCCTTCCTGGCGCGGCTGTACGGCCGTCATGAGGCGGCCGCGGCCGCCTCTTCCGCATGCTCATGATCCGTCACCGTGTGTAGTCGTCAGGCTGCGCTGCGGAAGTCGCGCACGCGTGGGCACAGGGGTCACCTGTATGGGTGATGGCGTTATTCACAACCATCGACTTGTCCACAGTTATCGACCATGATCCGCAAGATTTCCGGGATCGCTGCACCGTGATTCAAACGCGTCCCGCTCGCGCCGAGTTCAAGACCGGTTCCGGTTTGTCGGGCGGGTTTGGCCGGTTCGTATCGGCCGCTCATATGGAGACCGGTTGCCGGTTCTTCACACGTTTGGGAATCGCGGGGCCGCAGGGGCTGCGCGAGAGATGCAGCGAAGGGGGACTGAGATCGTGGCCGGAGCCGTCACACATGAACCGCCGCCCGCCGCCTCGGGGCGGCAGGCGGGACCACTGATCGTCACGGAGGACGTGGAACTCCTCGACGACCTGCTGCGCCTGTGCGCCGCGGCAGGAGCGACACCCGAGGTCCACCACTCGGTGCCGGAACGCGCGGGCGGTTGGGAGGCCGCACCGCTCGTCCTGGTCGGCGACGACGCCGCGCGGCGGGTGCGCGGGGCCGCCCGCAGACGAGGAGTGGTGCTGGTCGGCCGTGACCAGGACGACTCCGGCGTCTGGCGCCGGGCCGTCGAGATCGGCGCCGACCACGTGCTGGTGCTGCCGGACGGCGAACAGTGGCTGGTCGACCGCATCGCCGATGTGGCCGAGGGCGTGGGCCGGCCCGCCCTCACGGTCGGCGTCATCGGGGGCCGCGGCGGGGCAGGGGCGTCCACGCTCGCGTGCGCCCTCGCCGTCACCTCCGCACGCGAGGGGCTGCGCACCCTGCTCGTGGACGCCGATCCGCTGGGCGGCGGGCTCGACGTACTGCTCGGCGGCGAGAGCGCCGAGGGACTGCGCTGGCCCGCCTTCGCAGCCTCCCGCGGCCGGGTCGGCGGCGGCGCCCTGGAGGAGTCGCTGCCGCAGCTCCACTCGCTTCGGGTGCTCAGCTGGGACCGCGGCGACCGCATCGCCGTTCCGGCCCAGGCCGTACGGGCGGTGCTGGCCGCGGCCAGGCGACGGGGCGGCACCGTCGTCGTCGATCTGCCGCGCCGCATCGACGACGGGGTCGCCGAGGCGCTCGCCCAACTCGATCTCGGCCTCCTGGTCGCCCCCGGCGAACTGCGCGCCGTCGCTGCGGCCGGACGGGTGGCGTCCGCCGTCGGCATGGTCCTGCGCGATCTGCGGGTCGCGGTACGAGGGCCGTACGCGCCCGGCCTGGACGACCGCGAGGTGGCCCGGCTACTCGGACTGCCTCTGGCGGGCGAGCTGCCCGTGGAATCGGGGCTGCTGCGCCCGGGGGAGGGAAGGACACCGCCCGCCGCCGACGGCCGCGGACCCCTGGCGCGCTTCTGCAAGCAGTTCTGGGAGCGGGCACTGACGGAGGCGGGGAGCGCATGAGCACGTCTGCGGGAGGCGAAGGGAGGGGCGGCTCGGGGGCTGCTCCGGCGCGAGGAACTGCGGAAGCGGTGTGGCGGCCGGGCGACAGGGCGCGAGTGCCGTCGTGGGCTGGGCGGCGTGTGTCGCCGGGGGTGGTTGGGCGGCTGGGTGATGTGCCGGGGCCGGCCGTGGCGGAGCAATGGCAGCCGGGCGACAGGTCGCGGGTGCCGTCGTGGGCTGGGCGGCTGGGTGATGTGCCGCGCGCGGGCTCGGTGGGGCAATGGCGGCCGGGCGGTGATTCGGCATCCAGGGCCGGGGCTCCGGAGATGCCCTCCGGTCTCCTGGACGGCGTACGGCAGTGGTTGGTCGAGAGCGGGGCCGAGCCGACACCCGCGCGCGTGGCGCAGGCGCTGCGGGAGCAGGGGAGGGTCCTGGGGGACGCCGAAGTCCTCGGCGCGGCCGAGCGGTTGAGGTCAGAGCTCGTCGGCAGCGGGCCGCTCGAACCGCTGCTCGCCGATCCGTCGGTCACCGATGTGCTGGTGTCCGCCCCGGACCGGGTCTGGGTCGACCGGGGCGGCGGACTGGAGCTGACGTCGGTCTCGTTCCCGGACGCGGCCGCCGTACGACGTCTTGCGCAGCGGCTGGCCGCGGTGGCCGGGCGGCGGCTCGACGACGCACGGCCATGGGCCGATGCCCGGCTGCCCGACGGGACGCGGCTGCATGCGGTGCTGCCACCGGTGGCCGTCGGCTGCACCTGTCTGTCGCTGCGCGTCGTAAGGCCCCGGGCGTTCACGCTCGACGAGCTGGTCGCGGCGGGCACGGTGCCGCCGGGCGGCGACCGCGTGCTGCGGGCACTGCTCGAGGCACGGCTGTCCTTCCTCGTCAGCGGCGGGACGGGCAGTGGCAAGACGACCCTGCTGAGCGCGCTGCTGGGACTGGTCGGGCGCGGTGAGCGGATCGTGCTCGCCGAGGACTCCGCTGAGTTGCGGCCGGACCATCCGCACGTCGTACGGCTGGAGACCAGACCCGCCAACCAGGAGGGCGCGGGCCTCGTCACGCTCCAGGACCTGGTGCGGCAGGCACTGCGGATGCGGCCTGACCGGCTGGTGGTGGGCGAGGTGCGCGGGCCCGAAGTGGTGCATCTGCTGGCCGCGTTGAACACCGGCCACGAGGGCGGCTGCGGCACCGTCCACGCGAATGCCGCCGCCGGCGTACCGGCCCGGCTGGAGGCACTCGGTACGGCGGCCGGGCTCGACCGGGCCGCACTGCACAGCCAGTTGGCGGCGGCGCTGTCGGTGGTCCTGCATCTGGTGCGGGACCGGACCGGACGGCGGCGGATCGCCGAGGTGCACGTACTGGAGCGGGATCCGTCGGGGCTGGTGAGGACGGTGCCGGCGCTGCGGTGGGACGAGAAGGCGTTCGTGCACGAGCGGGGCTGGGAGCGGCTGCGGGTGCTGCTCCACGGCGAGTTCGGCGAGGCCGGCAAGTCTGGCGAGTTCTTGGAAGGGGGACGTCATGGGTGATGCGGCGATGGGGGCGGCCGTGCTGTGCGTCGGTGCAGCGGCCCTGCTGATGGGCGGGGGGCACTCCGGGGCGCGGCGGGCGCAGCTGTTGCTCGCGAGCGGCGGGGCGGTGAGCACCGGGCCGCCGTCCTGGCGGGAGGTCGCCGGAGGGCTGCGGCGGATCCGCGGGCGGCTGCGGCCCGAGTGGTGGGCGGCGGCCGTCGGGGTGGTGCTGGCGGTGCTGGGCGCGTCGGTGCTGCCGGTCGTCGCGGGGGCGGCCGGGGTGCCGTTGCTGCGGCGCATGCGGCTGGCCGCAAAGGCCCGGCGGGCCCGGGAGCGCCGCGGGGACGCGGTGATCGCGCTGTGCGGGGCGCTCGCCGGGGAGGTGCGGGCCGGGCGGCAGCCGGGGGATGCGCTGCCGCGTGCCGCGCGGGACTCCGGCGGGCTCGGGAGCGCGCAGGCGGCGGTGCTGGCGGCGGCGCGGTTCGGCGGCGACGTCCCGGACGCGCTCGCGGCGGCGGCCCGGCAACCGGGCGCCGAGGGACTGCTGGGCCTCGCCGCCTGCTGGCGGGTGGCCGTGGACCAGGGCGCGGGCCTCGCCGCCGGGCTCGACCGGCTCGAAGGGGCGCTGCGCGCCGAGCGGGACCAACGCGCGGATCTGCGCGCCCAGTTGGCGGGGGCGAAGTCGACGGCGGTGATGCTCGCGGGGCTGCCGGCTCTGGGCCTCGCTTTGGGGGCCGCCCTCGGGGCCGACCCTCTGCATGTGCTGCTGCACACCGGGGCCGGGCTGGGTTGCCTGCTGGTCGGCGGTCTGCTGGAGGGGCTCGGCATGTGGTGGGCGATGCGGATCGTGCGACGGGCGGAGGCGGCGTGAGCACGGAAGTTGTCCACAGGCTGGGGGCGGCCGTGGGGATGCTGCTCGTCCTCGGGTGGCTGCTGCGCCGGCTGGAGACCGTACGGCGTGAGCGCAGAGTGCGCAGGCGGCTGGCCGGGCTGGTGGCCGACGCCGAGACGGTGCAGAGCCGGCCGCGTTTCGAGGCGCGGGATGTGGCGCGGCGGTGGCTGCCCGCGGTGGGCGTGGTGGGCGCCGGATGGGTCCTGGTCGGCGGACCCACCGGAGTCGCGGTGGGTCTGGCCGTCGCGGGCGGGCTGTGGTGGTGGCGTGGCCGGCAGGCGGCCGGGAGCGACCCGGAGGAGTACGACCCGGCGGAGGCGGCCCGTCAACTCCCGCTCTCGGCCGATCTGGTGGCCGCCTGCATCGCCGCCGGTGCCGGGCCAGTGGTAGCCGCGCAGGCCGTCGGCGAGGCCCTGGGCGGTCCCGTCGGGGACGCGTTGGCGCGGGGTGCGGCCGAGGTGCGGCTCGGCGGCGAACCGGCCGAGGCCTGGCGGCGGCTGGCCGCGCTGCCGGGCGCCGGAGCCCTCGCCCGGCTGCTGGAACGGGCCGACGTGTCCGGACTCCCCGCCGCCACACCGGTTGCACGGCTCGCGGCGGACGTCCGCGCCGACCGGTCCCGCACCGCGACGGCTCGCGCCCGGCGGGCGGCCGTCATGGTCACCGCCCCGGTGGGGCTGTGCTTCCTGCCCGCGTTCATCACGGTCGGCGTTTTGCCCGTGGTGATCGGGCTCGCGGGTGGGGTGCTGGGAGGGGGTGGCGGGTGACGGAACGGGGCTGACGGCGCACGACGCCGGTATCGAGCAGTCAATGGTCGACGGAACTGAACCTCACGGGGGTTGAGATGTACAAGGCGGTACGGGCGCGGCTGGGCGCCCTGGTGTGCAGGGCGCGCGCGGCCCGCAGGGACGCGGGGATGGTCACCTCGGAGTACGCGATGGGGATCGTGGCGGCGGTGGCGTTCGCGGTGGTCCTCTACAAGGTGGTGACCAGCGGACAGGTCAGCGCGGAGCTGCAGGACATCGTGAAGCGGGCGCTCGATGCGCAGATGTGAGAGGGGCGGGGACGGGGGGTTCGTGACGGCGGAGTCGGCCATGGTGCTGCCCGTGCTGGTGATGTTCGCGATGGCCCTGGTGGGGGCGTTGCTGGTCGTGGCCGCACAGATCCAGTGCGTGGACGCGGCCCGGACCGGAGCGCGTGCGGCGGCCCGCCAGGACCCGGGCGACAAGGTCGTCCAGGTGGCCCGTGAGGCGGCCCCGCGCGGCGCGAGGGTCACGGTCGAGCGGGAGGGGGACCAGGTCCACGTGGTCGTGGTGGCCAGGCCGCCGCTGCTGCGCGGTCTGCCCTTCGACGTCCGGGAGGAGGCCGTGGCCGCGGCGGAGGAGACCGTGGGGGTGGGGCCGTGACCGGCGGCTTCCTCACCCGCCGGTCGGCCGCCCTCCGGGGCGGGGACCGAGGTTCTGCCACCGTCTGGAGCCTCGGTGCGATCACCGTGCTGTGTGTGGTGTTCGGGGCCGTGCTCGCCCTGGGGCAGGCCGTCGTGGTCCGCCACCGTGCAGCCGGCGGTGCGGACCTCGCGGCGCTCGCGGCGGCGGACCACTGGGCCGACGGCACCGCGGCGGCCTGCGCACGGGCCGACCGGGTGGCGCGGGCACAGGGCGTCCGGCTGGTGCGGTGCGTGATCGTCGGGGAGGTCTCGGACGTGACGGCGGGGTCGGGACGGGGGCCGTTCGCGGCGGAGGTCAGGGCACGGGCGGGACCTGCGGGGCCCCCGGACCAGGCTCTGCCTCGGCCTTCTCCTGCGGCGCCCCCGCCGGGCCTTCCCCGGTCTTCTCCTGCGGCGCCCCCCGCAACAGCACCGTGAGCAGCCGCACCGCCCCCCTCTTGTGCAGCGGATCGTTGCCGTTGCCGCACTTGGGGGACTGGATGCAGGACGGGCAGCCGGCCTCGCACTCACAGGACGCGATGGCCTGGCGGGTGGCGGTGAGCCAGGCACGGGCGGTGTGGAAGGCGCGCTCGGCGAAGCCCGCGCCGCCCGGATGGCCGTCGTAGACGAAGACCGTGGGAAGGAGGGTGTCGGGGTGCAGCGGGACGGAGACACCGCCGATGTCCCAGCGGTCGCAGGTCGCGAAGAGGGGCAGCATGCCGATCGACGCGTGCTCGGCGGCGTGCAGGGCGCCGCCGAGGATCTCCGGGTCGATCCGGGCCTCATCGAGCTGGTCCTCGGTGACCGTCCACCACACCGCGCGGGTGCGCAGCGTACGAGGAGGGAGGTCGAGTTTCGTCTCGCCGAGCACTTCACCGGTGATCAGCCGACGACGCAGGAAGGAGACCACTTGGTTGATGACCTCGACGGAGCCGTAGCACAGGCGTCCGTCGCCCCAGGGGATCTCGGTGTCCGTCTCCAGGACGGTGATGGACGTCGTGTCGCGGGCCACCGTCGAGTACGACGGGCTCGCCTCCGTGACCAGGGCCACCGAGTCCTCCAGATCCAGGGAGCGCACGAGATACGTACGGCCCTGGTGGAGGTGGACGGCGCCCTCGTGGACGGTCGTGTGGGCGGCTCCCGCGTCGACCGTGCCGAGCAGGCGGCCCGTGCCGGACTCGACGATCTGGACCGGCCGGCCGCCCTCGCCGCGGATGTCGGTGAGGTCGGCGGCCCGTTCCCGGCGCGTCCAGTGCCAGGCCTTCGTACGGCGACGGAGCAGCTGCGCGGCCTCCAGCTGCGGCAACAGCTCCTCGCAGGCGGGGCCGAAGAGTTGGAAGTCCTCGTCGGTCAACGGCAGTTCCGCGGCAGCTGCGCACAGGTGCGGGGCCAGGACGTACGGGTTGTCGGGGTCGAGGACCGTGGACTCCACGGGCTGGTCGAACAGGGCCTCGGGGTGGTGGACGAGGAAGGTGTCCAGCGGGTCGTCGCGGGCGACCAGGACGGCCAGCGCGCCCTGCCCGGAGCGTCCGGCGCGGCCCGCCTGCTGCCACAGGGACGCGCGGGTGCCGGGATATCCGGCGATCACCACGGCGTCCAGCCCCGAGACGTCGATGCCGAGTTCGAGTGCGGTGGTCGCGGCCAGTCCGAGGAGTTCGCCGGAGTGCAGGGCCTGTTCCAGGGCGCGGCGCTCCTCGGGGAGGTAGCCGCCGCGGTACGCCGCGACACGCCGGGCGAGGGAGCGGTCGACCTCGGCGAGACGTTCCTGGGCGATCACCGAGATCAGCTCGGCGCCGCGCCGGGACCGCACGAAGGCGACCGAGCGGACCCCCTGCACCGTGAGGTCGGTCAGCAGGTCGGCCGTCTCGGCGGTGGCGGTACGGCGGACGGGTGCGCCCTTCTCGCCCTGCATCTCGGTGAGTGGGGGTTCCCAGAGGGCGAACACCAGTTCACCGCGTGGTGAGGCGTCGTCGGCCACCTCGACCACCGGGAGGCCCGTCAGGCGGCGGGCGGCGACCGAGGGCTCCGCGGCGGTCGCGGAGGCCAGCAGGAAGACCGGGGAGGCGCCGTAGCGGGCGCACAGGCGGCGCAGACGGCGCAGCACCTGGGCGACGTGCGAGCCGAAGACACCCCGGTAGGTGTGGACCTCGTCGATGACCACGTACTTGAGCGACTTCAGGAAGGAGGACCAGCGGGGGTGGGACGGCAGGATGCCGCGGTGCAGCATGTCCGGGTTGGTCAGGACGTAGTTGGCGTACTGGCGGACCCATTCCCGTTCCTCGAACGGAGTGTCCCCGTCGTACACCGCAGGACGTACGGCATTTCCCAGAGGTTGTGAAAGTTCCTTCACGGATCGGCACTGGTCCGCCGCAAGAGCCTTCGTGGGAGCCAGGTACAGGGCGGTGCTCCCGCGGCCGTTCGGGGCCTCGGAGCCGTCCAGGAGCGTCGAGAGCACCGGGACGAGGTACGCCAGGGACTTGCCGGACGCCGTGCCCGTGGCGACGACCACCGAGTCGCCGTCCAGCGCGTGCTCGGCGGCGCGTGCCTGGTGGGCCCAGGGGTGCTCGATGCCGCAGGCCTGCACCGCGGCGATGACCTCCGGGCGAATCCGGTCAGGCCAGACGGCATGCCTGCCCTCGCGCGGGGGCAAGTGCTCCGTATGAGTGATGCGCGAAGCCCGGCTCGGCCCGGAGGCGAGCCGGCCCAGGACCGTGCCCGGTGCGAGCCGGGAGACGGGTTCCGTCGGGGATCGATCGGATCGGTGATTCTTGGCCATCGGCACCGAGTGTGTCACCGGCGTGACGGACAATGGGACCAAGGCGTCGTGCACGCCTGCCGGTAAGTGATTGAATGCCATCGCGGCTGGCGAACCGTCCCGGGGGCTCCTGCCGAGGTGTCCCGAGGGGCGACCGCTCGATAGCAAGGTGCTGGAGGATCCGTGGACCTGTCCCTGTCGACCCGTACCGTCGGCGATCGTACGGTCGTCGAGGTCGGTGGAGAAATCGACGTATATACCGCGCCCAAGCTGCGCGAGCAGCTGGTCGAGCTGGTGAACGACGGGAGTTTCCACCTCGTCGTAGACATGGAGGGCGTGGACTTCCTCGACTCCACCGGACTCGGCGTGCTGGTCGGCGGCCTGAAGCGGGTGCGTGCCCATGAGGGCTCGCTGCGCCTGGTCTGCAACCAGGAGCGCATTCTGAAGATCTTCCGCATCACCGGCCTCACCAAGGTGTTCCCGATCCACACCTCGGTCGAGGAAGCGGTGGCGGCCACCGACTGACCACCGCCCCACGGAGCGGGAAAGGACCGCTCCGAAGGCGGAAGAAGTTCAATGAGGGGGTCCGGGCTTTCGGCAGCCCGGCCCCCCGACAGCACGCCCGTAGTTCTGAGGGGGATGCATGGCCACCGTTGAACTCCGCTTCAGCGCGCTGCCCGAGCACGTCAGGACCGCCCGACTGGTGGCGGCAGCGGTGGCGCGCAGGGCCGGAGTGGACGAGGCCGTCCTCGACGAGGTCAGACTCGCCGTGGGCGAGGCCTGCAGCCGTGCCGTCGGACTGCACCAGAGCGCCGGGATCACAGCGCCGGTGAAGGTGCAGCTGGTCGAGGAGGAGAAACAGTTCTCCATCGAGGTCGGCGACGAGGCGCCACGCTCGTCCCCCGGAGACGGGGCGCCGGGCTCGGCGGGTGAGGACGTGGAGACCGAGGAGGACGAAATGGGCCTCGCGGTCATCAGCGGCCTCGTCGACGACGTGGAGGTGTCCGCCGGCGCGCACGGCGGGCTGATCCGCATGACCTGGCCGACCACACCGCCGCCCACCGCGGTGCTCGCCTGACCCCTTCGCAAGACGTCCAAGGGCCCTGCTGAGCAGGGCCCTTGGTGTTTTTCCGGCCGTTCCCGGGAATTCGTGAAGCAATTCACGATCAATCACCCGATAATTTGATCAAGCGTCAATGCAGGCGTCAATGCCTTTGAGGCATTACCTCTTTCGGGTTCTATGGCTTGACGTCGATCATTTGCTGAAGAGCATGTGAAGGCCAATTGCGTTTACCGCGGACTGTTTTGATCAGGTCTCGGTACCTACAATCCGTCCACATCTTGAGCTCAGCCCAAGCGTCAAGGAGGACGAATGGCGGGGCTTTCTACCCCTCATCAGTTTGACCACCCCACGACCCTCGCAGCCGCAGTACTGACGGACGACAACCGGATCATCGTGACGGTCATCGGGGCCGTCGCGCTGGCCGCGCTCGTGGTCGCAGGCATCCTGGTACGCCAGGTGCTCGCGGCGGGCGAGGGCACCGACAGCATGAAGGAGATCGCAGGAGCGGTCCAGGAAGGTGCGAACGCCTATCTGGCCCGGCAGTTGCGCACGCTCGGCGTATTCGCCGTCGTCGTGTTCTTCCTGCTCATGCTGCTGCCCGCGGACGACTGGAATCAGCGCGCCGGACGATCGATCTTCTTTCTGATCGGCGCGGCGTTCTCGGCAGCCACCGGCTATATCGGTATGTGGCTCGCCGTGCGCAGCAATGTCCGTGTCGCAGCGGCGGCCCGGGAAGCGACCCCGGCGGAGGGTGAGCCGGAAAAGGATCTCACCGCCGTCTCGCACAAAGCCATGAAGATCGCTTTCCGTACGGGCGGCGTCGTCGGCATGTTCACGGTGGGGCTCGGTCTGCTGGGCGCCTCCTGCGTGGTGCTGGTGTACGCGGCCGACGCGCCGAAAGTGCTCGAAGGCTTCGGCCTCGGGGCCGCCCTGATCGCCATGTTCATGCGTGTCGGCGGCGGCATCTTCACCAAGGCCGCCGACGTCGGCGCCGACCTGGTCGGCAAGGTCGAGCAGGGCATTCCGGAGGACGACCCGCGCAATGCCGCGACCATCGCCGACAACGTGGGCGACAACGTCGGCGACTGTGCGGGCATGGCGGCCGACCTGTTCGAGTCGTACGCCGTGACCCTGGTCGCCGCGCTGATCCTCGGCAAGGCGGCCTTCGGCGACGCCGGACTCGCCTTCCCCCTGCTCGTGCCCGCGATCGGCGTGATCACGGCGATGATCGGCATCTTCGCCGTGGCCCCGCGCCGTGCGGACCGCAGCGGCATGTCCGCGATCAACCGCGGTTTCTTCATCTCCGCGGTGATCTCGCTCGCGCTGGTCGCGGCGGCCGTCTTCGTCTACCTCCCGTCCAGCTACGCGGACCTCGACGGCGTCACCGATGCCGCCATCAAGGCCAAGGACGGCGACCCGCGGATCCTCGCGGTGGTCGCGGTGGCGATCGGCATCCTGCTCGCCGCTGTCATCCAGCAGCTGACCGGCTACTTCACCGAGACCAACCGCCGGCCGGTCATGGACATCGGCAAGACCTCGCTGACCGGCCCGGCCACCGTCGTCCTCGCCGGTATCTCGGTCGGTCTGGAGTCGGCCGTCTACACCGCCCTGCTGATCGGCCTCGGCGTGTACGGGGCGTTCCTGCTCGGTGGTACGTCGATCATGCTCGCGCTGTTCGCGGTGGCGCTGGCCGGCACCGGCCTGCTCACCACGGTCGGCGTGATCGTGGCGATGGACACCTTCGGGCCCGTCTCCGACAACGCGCAGGGCATCGCCGAGATGTCCGGCGACGTCGAGGGCGCGGGCGCGCAGGTGCTCACCAACCTGGACGCCGTCGGCAACACCACCAAGGCCATCACCAAGGGCATCGCCATCGCCACCGCGGTCCTCGCGGCGTCGGCGCTCTTCGGGTCGTACCGTGACGCGATCACGACCGGCGCGCAGGACGTCGGCGAGAAGCTCTCCGGAGCGGGTGCCCCGATGAGCCTGATGATGGACATCTCGCAGCCCAACAACCTCGTCGGCCTGATCGCGGGCGCGGCGGTCGTCTTCCTCTTCTCGGGGCTGGCGATCAACGCGGTCTCGCGGTCGGCGGGTTCCGTGGTCTACGAGGTGCGCCGGCAGTTCCGTGAGAAGCCCGGGATCATGGACTTCACGGAGAAGCCGGAGTACGGCAAGGTCGTCGACATCTGCACCAAGGACGCCCTGCGGGAGCTGACGACGCCGGGTCTGCTGGCGGTCATGGCGCCCATCGCCATCGGGTTCACGCTCGGTGTCGGCGCGCTCGGCTCGTACCTGGCCGGCGCGATCGGCACGGGCACGCTGATGGCGGTGTTCCTCGCCAACTCCGGTGGCGCCTGGGACAACGCCAAGAAGCTCGTGGAGGACGGCCACCACGGCGGCAAGGGCAGCGAGGCCCATGCCGCCACGGTGATCGGCGACACGGTCGGCGACCCCTTCAAGGACACCGCGGGGCCCGCGATCAACCCGCTGCTGAAGGTGATGAACCTGGTGTCGCTGCTCATCGCGCCCGCGGTGATCAAGTTCAGTTACGGCGACGACAAGAACCTCGGGGTACGGATCGCCATCGCGATCCTCGCCCTGCTCGTCATCGTCGGGGCGGTCTACGTCTCCAAGCGGCGCGGGATCGCCGTGGGCGACGAGGGCGGCGCCGAGCGGGTGTCCAACTCGGCCGATCCTGCGGTGGTTTCGTAGGCGGCCGCACGAGGTCCGGCTCAAGTGGCGGGCGGGCGGCGCGTGTTGACGCGTCGCCCGCCCGCCTCGTGTTTTCACACCCTCACCGTGAGCCTTCTCTCGCCTCGTGTAATTAGTCACAAAAGGTGTCATAGTCGTCGTTCGGCATGCGGCTGTCACCCGCCTGGCGTGTATGTTCCGGGGCCGAGAGCCATGGAAGGGACCAATCCGGTGAACAAGAAGCTCGCGGCCGCACTGTCCGGCGGTGCGGTACTGGTACTGGCGCTGTCGGGATGCACCAGCAGCAGCAGCAAAGGCAACGACAAGCTGGATGCCTGGGCCAAGCAGGTCTGTGACGCGGTGCAGCCGCAGGCCAAGAAGATCGAGGCCGCCAATGCCGCGATCCAGAAGCAGACCTCGGACAACAGCACGCCGGACGACGTCCGCAAGACCGACGCCCAGGCCTTCCAGGACATGTCGGACGCCTACAAGGCGATCGGCGACGCGGTCCAGAAGGCCGGGGCCCCGGATGTCGACAACGGAGCCAAGAAGCAGACGGACGCGGTCAAGGAACTCAACGACATCGCCGCGTCGTACGCCGCTCTGAAGAAGCAGGTGGACGGGCTCGACGTCAAGGACCAGGCCAAGTTCGCCGACGGCCTCAAGGGCATCGCCACCTCGCTGGACAAGCTGAGCACGAGCGGCAACGACGCCCTGAAGACCCTCGAGGCGGGCGACGTCGGCAAGTCGATGGCCAAGCAGTCCAGCTGCAAGAGCGCTTCCGCCGCCCCCTCGCCGGCCGGGAGCTGAGAGCCGGAGCTGCAGCCGACCCCTCCGCCCCGCCACAATGGGGGCGTGAGTACCTCAGGCCTGCCCGCCCTGCCCGCTGCCCCTGCTCCCGGCCGCCATGACGTCGCCGCCCGGCTGCGGGACGCCCTGCTCGGGGCGTCCTTCACCGCCGACGGGCTCCTCGAACTGCTCGGCGCCCCCGCGTACGCGGCGCTGGCGCGCAGCGAGACCGTGCCCGCGCTCCGGGCGACCCGTGGGGACACGCCGCTGGAGGTGCTCGTACGGCTGTTCCTGCTGCAGCAGCCCGTGCCGCACGCGCGCGTGGCGGACGTCCTGCCGGTCGAGGAGTGCCTGGAGAGCGGCTGGCTGGTGCGCGTCGGCGGGGACGAAGTGGCCGCGACCGTGGATGTACGGCCGTACGGCGGGCCCGGCGGCGAGGACTGGTTCATCGTGTCGGACCTCGGGTGCGCGGTCGGTGGAGCGGGCGGGATCGGCAGCCGTGAGGAGGGCGTCGTCCTCGGCGTCGGCGGCGCGTCCACGACCCTTGCGGGCATCACCGTCCGTACGCCCGTCTCCGCCGCCCTGGACCTCGGCACCGGATCCGGCATCCAGGCGCTGCACGCCGCGCAGCACGCCACGCGCGTGACGGCGACCGATCTCAACCCGCGCGCGCTGCACATCACCGCGCTCACGCTGGCGCTCTCCGGCGCCCCGGCGGCCGAGCTGCGCGAGGGTTCGCTGTTCGAGCCGGTGCGCGAGGACGAGACGTACGACTTGATCGTGTCGAACCCTCCCTTCGTGATCTCCCCGGGCGCACGGCTGACGTACCGGGACGGCGGGATGGGCGGGGACGATCTGTGCCGCACACTCGTTCAGCAGGCGGGGGAGCGGCTGAACGAGGGCGGGTTCGCACAGTTCCTCGCCAACTGGCAGCACGTGGAGGGGGAGGACTGGCAGGACAGGATCAGGTCGTGGGTCCCGCGCGGCTGCGACGCGTGGATCGTGCAGCGCGAGGTCCAGGACGTCACACAGTACGTCGAGCTGTGGCTCAGGGACGCCGGTGACCACCGGGGCGACCCGGCCGAGTACCAGGCGCGCTACGACGCCTGGCTGGACGAGTTCGAGGCGCGCAAGGTGAAGGCCGTCGGGTTCGGCTGGATCACCCTGCGCAGGACGACGGCCGCCGTGCCCTCGATCACCGCCGAGGAGTGGCCACACCCGGTCGAGCAGCCGCTCGGCGACACGGTACGGGCGCACTTCGACCGCCTCGACTATCTGCGCGCACACGACGACGCGGCGCTGCTCGAAGAGCACTTCAAGCTCGTCTCCGAGGTCGTCCAGGAGCAGGTCGGGCTGCCCGGCGCCGAGGACCCGGAGCACGTCGTGCTGCGCCAGCACCGGGGCATGCGCCGGGCCACCAAGGTGGACACGGTCGGCGCGGGCTTCGCGGGCGTCTGCGACGGTTCGCTGAGCGCGGGCCGCATCCTGGACGCGATCGCCCAACTGGTCGGCGAGGATCCGGTGTTGCTGCGCGACCGTACGCCGGCGCAGATCAGACTGCTGGTGGAGCAGGGATTCCTCGAGCCGGCGTAGGGGCCGGGCGGCGAAGTGGGCCGTTTTCGGGACGCGGGCACGGATTTGCGGGTCTGCCGCGGCGGCTGTTCGCACGCCCCGGCAAATTGCGCGGCAAGAAGGTCATCGACAAAGCGAACGAGTTGCGCAGGGACAAGCTGTGCAGCAACTAATTCGAGTCGACCTGGGCGCCGGGGCCCGAGTGCATCGGGTACGGCTGCGTGGCGGGCCGGAACGGCTGGGGCCGCGGGTGCGGGCCGGACGGGGTCCCGGCCCCGGGTGGGTCCACGCGTGCGTCGGCTCCGCGTTCACCCCGGGTTCGCCTGTGCGCCGCCCACGCGTGTCAGTCTCGCCGGGCGGGGCACTCGCGAACGGGAGAAAAGGGGCACGGCAAGCCATGGAGAGCGGACCGGCGATCTTCGCGGGAGTGGTGTTCGCCCTGTTCGGAGGGGCGCTGCTGACATGGACCGTGACCCGGGTACGGCACCGCGAGCCGGTCGCCCACGGTGTGAACCCCGTCGCATCGGCGACCCTCGCGAGCCTTGTCTCGGTGATCATGCTGGGCCTCGGAACATGGTGCCTGACCCGGGGCTGAAAGGAGCCCCGGAGCTGCGGCTCGGTTAATTGAGAGATGATCCTCCGGACTGGCTCGAAAAGGCCGGTGGGTACTCCGGGCGGCAGGAATGGCGGTAGTCGGGTTACCGTTCGAGTGGCCGTTGCGGGCTTTTCCCGTTTGACACGGGGGCGGGATGTACCGTCACACTCCGCAGCGTCACCATGACCCGCCCTCGGGACCGAGAAACCCCCGGGGAGGCCCCAGCGTCGACCGGAGAGAAGAGCGAAGTTGTCCCCGACCAGCGAGACCGCACACGGCGGCCGCCGACTCGTCATCGTCGAGTCACCTGCCAAGGCGAAGACGATCAAGGGCTACCTCGGCCCCGGCTACATCGTCGAGGCGAGCGTCGGGCACATCCGCGACCTTCCCAACGGCGCCGCGGAGGTGCCGGAGAAGTACACCGGCGAGGTCCGCCGCCTCGGTGTGGACGTCGAACACGACTTCCAGCCCGTCTATGTGGTCAACGCTGACAAGAGGGCCCAGGTCAAGAAGCTCAAGGACCTGCTCGCCGACTCCGACGAGCTCTTCCTCGCCACCGATGAGGACCGCGAGGGCGAGGCCATCGCCTGGCACCTCCTGGAGGTGCTCAAGCCCAAGGTCCCGGTCAAGCGCATGGTGTTCCACGAGATCACCAAGGACGCGATCCGCGAGGCCGTCGCCAACCCGCGCGACCTCAACAAGCGCATGGTCGACGCCCAGGAGACCCGCCGCATCCTCGACCGTCTCTACGGCTACGAGGTCTCGCCGGTCCTGTGGAAGAAGGTCATGCCGCGTCTGTCGGCCGGGCGCGTCCAGTCCGTCGCGACACGCCTCGTGGTGGAGCGGGAACGCGAGCGCATCGCGTTTCGTTCTGCTGAGTACTGGGACCTGACGGGCACCTTCGCGACCGGCCGCGCGGGGGATCCGTCGGACCCGTCGTCGCTGGTCGCCCGCCTGCAGACCGTCGACGGCAGGCGGGTCGCGCAGGGCCGCGACTTCGACTCCCTGGGACAACTCAAGAGCCCGAACACCCTCCACCTCGACGAGGCGAACGCCCGCGCCCTCGCCGCCGCCCTGGAGAACACGCAGTTCTCGGTGCGCTCGGTCGAGTCCAAGCCGTACCGCCGCTCGCCGTACGCCCCGTTCCGTACGACGACGCTGCAGCAGGAGGCGAGCCGCAAGCTCGGCTTCGGCGCGAAGGCCACCATGCAGGTCGCGCAGAAGCTGTACGAGAACGGCTACATCACCTACATGCGTACGGACTCCACGACGCTGAGCGACACCGCCGTGGCCGCCGCCCGCGCCCAGGTCACGCAGCTGTACGGCGCCGACTACCTGCCGTCGGCCCCGCGGACGTACGCCGGCAAGGTCAAGAACGCGCAGGAGGCGCACGAGGCGATCCGGCCCTCGGGTGATCGTTTCCGCACGCCTGCCGAAACGGGCCTGACCGGCGACCAGTTCAAGCTCTACGAGCTGATCTGGAAGCGGACCGTCGCCTCCCAGATGAAGGACGCGACCGGCAACTCCGTCACGGTCAAGATCGGTGGCACGGCCGCCGACGGCCGGGACGTCGAGTTCAGCGCGTCCGGCAAGACGATCACCTTCCACGGCTTCCTGAAGGCCTACGTCGAGGGTGCCGACGACCCGAACGCCGAGCTGGACGACCGCGAGCGCCGGCTGCCGCAGGTCGCCGAGGGCGACCGGCTCAGCGCCGAGGAGATCACGGTCGACGGGCACGCCACCAAGCCCCCGGCCCGCTACACCGAGGCCAGCCTGGTCAAGGAGCTCGAAGAGCGCGAGATCGGCCGTCCGTCGACGTACGCGTCGATCATCGGCACGATCCTCGACCGCGGCTATGTGTTCAAGAAGGGCACGGCACTCGTCCCGTCCTTCCTGTCCTTCGCCGTGGTCAACCTCCTGGAGAAGCACTTCGGGCGGCTCGTCGACTACGACTTCACCGCCAAGATGGAGGACGACCTCGACCGCATCGCCCGCGGCGAGGCGCAGTCCGTGCCGTGGCTGAAGCGCTTCTACTTCGGCGAGGGCGTCACCAACGGCAGCGCCGCCGACGCCGGCAACGGCGACGGGGACCACCTCGGCGGCCTCAAGGAACTCGTGACCGACCTGGGTGCGATCGACGCGCGCGAGGTGTCGTCGTTCCCGGTGGGCAACGGCATCGTGCTGCGCGTCGGGCGCTACGGCCCGTACATCGAGCGCGGCGAGAAGGACGCCGAGGGCCACCAGCGGGCGGACGTGCCCGAGGACCTCGCGCCGGACGAGCTGAGCGTCGAGCTCGCGGAGGAACTGCTCGCCAAGCCGAGCGGCGACTTCGAACTCGGTGCGGACCCGCAGACGGGCCACCAGATCATCGCCCGGGACGGCCGCTACGGCCCGTACGTCACCGAGGTGCTCCCCGAGGGCACCCCGAAGACCGGCAAGAACGCCGTGAAGCCGCGTACGGCCTCGCTGTTCAAGTCGATGTCGCTGGACACGGTGACGCTCGAGGACGCGCTCAAGCTGATGTCGCTGCCGCGGGTCGTCGGTACCGACGCCGAGGGCCAGGAGATCACCGCGCAGAACGGGCGCTACGGGCCGTACCTGAAGAAGGGCACGGACTCGCGTTCGCTGCAGTCCGAGGAGCAGCTCTTCACGATCACACTCGAAGAGGCGCTGCAGATCTACGCGCAGCCCAAGCAGCGTGGCCGTGCGGCCGCCAAGCCGCCGCTGAAGGAGCTGGGCACCGACCCGGTCAGCGAGAAGCCGGTGGTCGTCAAGGACGGCCGCTTCGGGCCGTACGTCACCGACGGGGAGACCAACGCGACCCTGCGCTCCGGCGACAGCGTCGAGGAGATCACGCCCGAGCGCGGCTTCGAACTGCTCGCCGAGAAGCGCGCCAAGGGGCCCGCCAAGAAGACGGCGAAGAAGGCGCCCGCCAAGAAGGCCCCGGCCAAGAAGGCGACGGCGGCCAAGAAGACGGCTGCGAAGAAGACGACGGCTGCGAAGAAGACGGCTGCCAAGACGACCGCCGCCAAGAAGACCACCGCGAAGAAGGCGACGGCTTCGAAGACGGCGACGGACGACTGAGTCAGGCCGACTGGTCAGGACGACTGAGCCGAGGCGCCTTCGTCCACGGACGCTTCGCAAAACGAACGCCCCGATATCGCTTTGGTGTCGGGGCGTGCGCACGTCCGCACGCGCGCCCCGGGCTGTCAGTCGGTCCCGATAGGCTGAATGCATGACGCGAGCCGAGCAGCCAACGGCCCACCACCCGGCCCCCGACGACGCCCTTGTCGCGGACTCCCGCGAGCGTGCCGTCCGCGCCCTGCTGCGCCGACCGCAGCTGCGACAGCTGTGGAGCGCACAGCTCGTGGGCGGAGTCGGGGACATCCTCGCCCTCCTCGTGCTGGTGTTCCTCGCCCTTCAGGCGGCGATCGGCGAGGGCTCGTTCGGCGGTGGGTACCGGGGCGTGGCGTTCGCAGTGGCGACCGTTTTCGCAGTGCGGGTCCTGGCGACGCTGCTCTTCGGAGCCGTCCTGCTGGGGCCGCTGACCTCGCTCACCTCCCAGGAGGGCCCGCTCGACCGCCGCTGGACCATGGTCGGCGCCGACGGCGTCCGGGTCGCCGCGCTGATCGTCGCGCCCCTGTGGATCGACTGGACGCCGGACAACGCGCTCGCCGCGCTGCTGGTCACGGCCTTCGTCACCGGGGTCGCCGAGCGCTTTTGGACGGTGTGCCGCGAGAGCGCGGCGCCGGCCCTGCTGCCGGCCCCGCCCCCGGAGGGCGCGACGGTACGACCGCTGCCCGACCACATGGACGCTCTGCGCCGCCTGTCGCTGCGTACGAGTTTCGTGGCGATCCCGCTGGCGGCTGCCGCGCTCGTCGTCGCGGGGCTGCTCAACAACCTGCTCGGCACCGGGCTCGACTGGTTCGACCAGCACCAGGCGGCCCTCGCCTCGTACGTGGCGGCCGGACTGTTCGCCGCGTCGCTGTCCGTGGTGGCCTTCCTGGAGCTGCCCGACACGCGCACCCCGCGCGCGCGTTCGCCGCTCGAGGGGCTCCGCCGCCCCAAGACGGGCACGGGCGTGGACAAGGGACGCACGGGCGCCATCCCGCTGCTGGTGCTCTCGGCCGCCGCCGTCGCGGGAGCGGTTTCCGCGGCCGTCGCCGTCTGCGTGCTGCACGCCAAGGACCTGAGCGGCGGCCCGGTGACGTACGGGCTGCTGGTGCTCGCCCTGACGGGCGGTGTCGTCGTCGGCATCCGTACGGCGCCTTCCGTGCTGCCGACCCTGTCCCGGCGGCGACTGCTCGCGCTGGCGATCGCCTTCACCGGGGTCGCGCTGCTGGCCGCCGGGCTCGTCCCGGACGTCACCACGGTCATGCTGATCGTCGCGCTGGCCGGCATCGGCGCGGGCGTGGCCGCCAACACCGGGCACACGCTGCTCGACCAGGAGGCCGAGGACTATCGGCGGGCGCGTACGACGGAGCACCTGCACGCGGTGGTACGCGTGTGCGTGGCGCTCGCCGCCGTGATCGCGCCCGTGGTCGCGGCGGGGATCGGCCCGCACCGGCTGGAGAACGGCAAGTTCGTGTTCGCACACGGCGGCGCCGCGTTCACCCTGATGCTGGTGGGGGCGCTGCTGCTGCCGGTGGCCGCCCTGGTGCTGGCCAAGGTCGACGACCGCTCGGGCGTGCCGCTGCGGCACGACCTGCGGGACGCGCTGCTGGGCGGCGACGACCCGGTGACCGTACCGGCCTCGAACGGTTTCTTCATCGCCCTGGAGGGCGGCGACGGAGCCGGAAAGTCCACGCAGGCCGAGGCCCTCGCCGAATGGATCCGCGGCAAGGGCCACGAGGTCGTGCTGACCCGCGAGCCGGGGGCGACACCGGTGGGCAAGCGGCTGCGGTCGATCCTGCTGGACGTGTCGAGCGCGGGACTGTCCCACCGGGCGGAGGCACTGCTGTACGCGGCGGACCGCGCGGAACACGTGGACACCGTGGTCAGGCCCGCGCTGGAGCGGGGCGCGGTGGTCATCTCCGACCGCTACATCGACTCCTCGGTGGCCTACCAGGGGGCGGGCCGTGACCTGTCGCCGACCGAGATCGCCCGCATCAACCGCTGGGCGACGAACGGACTCGTACCGCATCTGACCGTGCTCCTCGACGTCTCGCCGGACATCGCGCGCGAGCGGTTCACGGAGGCGCCGGACCGGCTGGAGTCGGAGCCCGCCGAGTTCCACGCGCGCGTGCGGTCCGGTTTCCTCACGCTGGCCGCGGCCGACCCCGGGCGGTACCTGGTGGTGGACGCGGGCCAGGAGCCCGAGGCCGTCACCACCGTCGTACGGCACCGGCTCGACCAGCTGCTGCCGCTGTCCGAGGCCGAGGTCAAGGCTCAGGAAGAGGCGCGGAAGAAGGCCGAGGAGGAGGCCCGCCGCAAGGCCGAGGAGGAGGCCGCGCGCAAGGCCGAGGAGGAGCGGCTGGAGCGCGAGCGCCAGGAACAGCTCGAGCGGCTGCGCGCCGAGGAGGAGGAGCGCAAGCGGCGCGAGCTGGAGGAGGCGCAGCGCCGCGAGGCCGAGCGGCAGGCGGAGGAGGCCCGGCAGCGCGCCGAGGAAGCGCGCCGCCGTGCCGAGGAGGAGCAGGCCCGCCTCCTCGCGGAGGAGAAGGCCCGCGCCGAGGAGGAGGCCCGCCGCAAGGCCGAGGAGGAGCGGCGGCGCAAGCAGGCGGAGGAAGAGGCCCGGCTGCACGCCGAGGCCGAGGCACGCCGGTTGGAGAAGCAGCGCAAGGCCGAGGAGGCCCTGCTGCGGGCGGAGGAGGCCAGGCGGCTCGCCGAGCAGGCCGCGGCCGCCGCGCAGGCGGGTCCCCGGCGGCCTGCTGTGCCCGCGGTGCCGCCGGAGGCGTCGACGGTGCCGACACCGGTGGTGACGCCGACGAACGCATCCGGCGGGCCGGTGGAGGAGACCGCGGTGCTGCGGCCGGTGCGGGAGGAGAAGCCGGACGCTGCGCGGACCGGCGAGTCCGAGTCCGAGGTGACGGCACAGCTGCCGCAGCCGCCGGCTCCCACGGGAGCGACGGACGAGACTGCTGTGCTGCCGCCGGTCGTGCCCGGAGCGGCCGACGAGACGGCTGTGCTGCCGCCGGTCGTGCCGGGAGCGGCGGACGAGACGGCCGTGCTGCCTCCCGTGCGGGGCGAGGACCCCGCGCATCGGGTGCCGCCGGGGCTCTTCCGGGACGAGCGCACGGGCGCGCGGCCGGACGGCGCCGAGGACCGTACGCGGGAGATGCCCCAGATCGACCCGGAGGGCGAGCCGCGGCGCCGGGCGCGCTCCGACTGGGCCGAGGAGACACCCCTGGACGACCTGCCGACGCTGGCGGACGAACTGCTCGGCCCGCGCGATGACGAGCACGACGACGATGGTGCGGGCCGCGGGCGGCGAGGCCGGGGGCGTCGGGGCTGAGGCCGGCGGGCCCGTGGCCGGAGAGGCTGCGGGTGCTTGGGATCGGCCTCGCTCGGCGTCGGCCTCGGGGGCGGGGCGGTCGGGGCCGGCCGGTGGTTGGCAGTGCGGGATTGCAGGGCTGCGAGGGTGCCGGTCTGGTCCGGGGCGTTGAGGCCTGGGCGGTGCCGTGCCGGGTTGCGGGCGTTCGAAGCCCTGCGCTGGGGCTCGGACGGGGAGCCGGCTCGTCCGGACTTGCCACCCAGGTGGAATCAGGCGCTCGGCCGTCGTTGTCAGTGGCGGGTCGCACAATGGATCCCGCAATGTGAAACGTGACGAAAGGGCGGGGTGAGCGCATGACCGTCTGGGACGACCTCGTCGGCCAGGAGAAGGTGGCCGAGCAGCTCGGCGCCGCTGCCCGGGACGCCGACGCGCTGGTCACCGCGGCCGCCTCCGACGCATCGCCTCCCGAGGCGTCGAAGATGACGCACGCCTGGCTGTTCACGGGGCCGCCGGGCGCCGGGCGGACGCAGGTGGCGCGGGCGTTCGCCGCCGCCCTGCAGTGCATCAGCCCCGACCGCGCGCTCGGCGGAGCCCCGGGCTGCGGCTTCTGCGACGGATGCCACACGGCCCTGATCGGCACGCACGCGGACGTCACCACCGTTGCCGCCGTCGGCACGCAGATCCTCGCCGACGACATGCGCGACACCGTCCGCAAGTCGTTCACCTCGCCTGCCAACGGCCGCTGGCAGGTCATCCTCGTCGAGGATGCCGAGCGGCTGAACGAGAAGTCCGCCAACGCCGTCCTGAAAGCCGTGGAGGAGCCCGCCCCGCGTACGGTCTGGCTGCTGTGCGCCCCCTCCATCGAGGACGTCCTGCCCACGATCCGTTCCCGCTGCCGGCATCTGAACCTGCTCACGCCCTCGGTGGACGCCGTCGCCGACATGCTCGTACGGCGGGAAGGCATCGAACCGCCCGTGGCCGCCGCGGTGGCCCGCGCCACGCAGGGGCACGTCGACCGGGCCCGCCGCCTGGCCACCGACCCGGCCGCCCGCGAGCGCCGCGCCGCCGTCCTGAAGCTCCCGCTGCGCGTCGAGGACGTCGGCGGCTGCCTCAAGGCCGCCCAGGAACTCGTCGACGCGGCCGCCGAGGACGCCAAACAGCTCGCCGAGGAGCGGGACGGCAAGGAGACCGAGGAGCTGAAGGCAGCGCTGGGCGCGGGCCAGGGCGGCCGGATGCCGCGCGGCACGGCGGGCGTGATGAAGGACCTGGAGGACAAGCAGAAGCGGCGCAGAACGCGTACGCAGCGCGACAGCCTCGACCTCGCCCTGACCGACCTCACCGGCTTCTACCGTGACGTCCTGGCACTCCAGCTCGGCACCCGCGTCGCCCTCGCCAACGCGGACGCCGAGGACACCCTGGAGCGCCTCGCCCGCGCCGGCTCCCCCGAGTCCACCCTGCGCCGCATCGAGGCGATCGCCGCCTGCCGCGAGGCGCTCGACCGCAATGTGGCTCCGCTGCTGGCGGTGGAGGCGATGACGATGGCACTCAGAGCGGGCTGACGGCGCGCGAAGGCCGGGTATCAACGGGAAGTTGACGACGTAATTCGTACGAGCCACGGCGCGCACGGAGAGCATCTGAATGGCTGCACAGAGTTACCCTCTCCTGATGTACATCAGGCGCAGCTTTAGTCCCTGCCGTCCCAGAACCGCAGCCACCCTCCTCGCCGCGGCCGCCTTGCTCGTCTCCGCCTGTTCCACCGGAGGCACCGCGAGCACCGGCGGCAATGCGGCGGATGCGGTGCTGGCCGCGCTGCCGCGGTCGACACCGTCAGCCCTCTCGCCGTACTACGGGCAGAAGCTGAGCTGGCGCACCTGCGGTACCGCGGGCTTCGAGTGCGCCACGATGAAGGCACCGCTCGACTACGCCAGGCCGGACGCCGGGGACGTACAGCTCGCCGTCGCCCGCAAGAAGGCCACCGGCAAGGGCAAGCCGCTCGGTTCCCTTCTGGTGAACCCGGGCGGGCCGGGCGGCTCGGCGATCGGGTACCTGCAGCAGTACGCCGGTGTCGGCTACCCGGCCCAGGTCCGCGCCCGCTACGACATGGTCGCCGTCGATCCGCGCGGCGTCGCCCGCAGCGAGCCCGTCGAATGCCTCGACGGCCGGCAGATGGACGCGTACACACAGACGGACACCACCCCCGACTCCGTCCATGAGACGAACGAACTCGTCCGCGCGTACCGGAAGTTCGCGGAGAGCTGCGGGCAGCACTCGGCCCAACTGCTGCGGCACGTCTCCACCGTCGAGGCGGCCCGCGACATGGACATCCTGCGGGCGGCGCTGGGGGACTCCCGGCTGACCTATGTGGGGGCCTCGTACGGGACCTTCCTCGGGGCGACGTACGCCGGGCTCTTCCCGGAACGGGTGGGCCGGATGGTGCTGGACGGTGCGATGGACCCCTCGCTGAGCAGCCGTGAACTGAATCTGGACCAGACCGCGGGATTCGAGACGGCGTTCCAGTCCTTCGCGAAGGACTGCGTGCAGCAGCCCGACTGCCCGCTCGGCGGCAAGGGCACGACACCCGCCCAGGTCGGCGACAACCTCAGCGCCTTCTTCAAGGAACTGGACGCGCGCCCCATCCCCACCGGTGACGCCGACGGCCGCAAGCTCGGCGAGGCCCTCGCCACCACCGGCGTGATCGCGGCTATGTACGACCAGGGCACGTGGGCGCAGCTGCGCGAGGCGCTGACCTCGGCAATCAAGGAGAAGGACGGCGCGGGCCTGCTCGTCCTCTCCGACAGCTACTACGAGCGCAACGCCGACGGCCACTACACGAACCTGATGTCCGCCAACGCCGCCGTGAACTGCCTGGACCTCCCGGGCGCCTTCGCCGGCCCCGAACAGGTGGAGAAGGCCCTCCCGTCCTTCGAGAAGGCCTCCCCGGTCTTCGGCAGGGGCCTCGCCTGGGCCTCTCTGAACTGCGCGTACTGGCCGGTGCAGCCGACGGGTGCCCCGCACCGCATCAAGGCGAAGGGCGCCGCCCCGATCGTCGTGGTCGGCACCACCCGCGACCCGGCGACCCCCTACCGCTGGGCCCAGTCCCTGTCCCGCCAGCTCACCTCGGCCCGCCTCCTCACCTACGAGGGCGACGGCCACACCGCCTTCGGCCGCGGCAGCACCTGCATCGACTCCGCGATCGATGCCTACCTGCTCCGCGGAACCCCTCCGGCCAGCGGAAAGCGCTGCTCATAGCCCTGCGACCAGCCCCGCGGAGCCACCACCCGGGGCTGGTACGGAGCACCCCTCGAAACTGTGTAGACTTACCGACGTTGCTGATCGCACCGTAGTGCGGACGGCGCGCCGCCTTAGCTCAGATGGCCAGAGCAACGCACTCGTAATGCGTAGGTCTCGGGTTCGAATCCCGAAGGCGGCTCTCTTCGAACCCCAGGTCAGGGCTCTGACCTGGGGTTTCTTGTTGTTCGTGCTGTCTGGTCCGGGCGTGAGCGAGGTTGTTGACCTGTGCAGCGCAAATGCGTAGGTCAAGGGTTTGATGACGAGGGCAACACGTGGGATGGGTGCTGTGAGCGTTTCTGACCTGCAGTTTGGTGGGTCTGTCGAAACTCTCTCGGTTTCGGCTGGCGCTGGGGTGCGTGAGGGGAGCGCATCGGTGCACGAGCAGTGCGGTGGGCGCAGTCGAGGGCGGGCAGCCGAGAGGGTGTATCGGTTGGTGGGTGCCACGGCGATCAAGCTCTGATTGTCCATGGACGACAAAATCCAACGACGAAGCTGCACTCGGAGGTGCTGCACTCGGAGGTGCTGCGCGTGTTTCCGATGGGGCCTCTGAGGGTGTCTGACGGCAGTAGTTGACGGCAACGTCAGCGGACGGGTGCTGCACAAGTCGGCGGATCGTCGCCGTCGTCGGACTCGGCGGCGGTCCCGGCGAGGGGTGTGGGTTCGCGTGTCATCCACCCCATGTGTGCCTCCCCGAACCGTAGTGATCAAGTAACAGGAACTTCAGGACAGGCCACGGGGAGCGACTTCCGGCTCCCGACGAAGGCAGCCCGGTCAGGGCACCCTTCAGATCCGGCCACAGTGGTGGCTAAACACTTTCTTGGTGGGGCTGAAAAATGCCACACCGGCAAGACCGACCCGACGCTGTCCGTCGAGACCAATGACGCCGACCAGTGCGACGAGAACACCGAGACGACCCCACCGCGCCATCGGCTCCGACCCACGGCGACGTTGCCACAGCCATGGCGCCCCGACGGGCGCAGGTGCGGGAATCAGAGGGTCCAGGCGGACGACCCAGCGGGTGGGGGCGGTGTCGGCTGCCACATCGACCGGTCGGCCTCAGGATCCCAGTACGGCACCCCGTCTCCGTAGTAGAGGAGATCCGCCCAGAATTCGGGCATCTCATGGAAGATCAGGTCGTCCTCGGAGTCGAAGGTCTTCCCGTCCCAGTGCTGGTTGACACGGGCGACTGCCTCGGCCAGCGGGATGCCGAACCTGTTCACCATGTCGTCGGCGATCTCGTCGAAGTACTCCTCGGCCTCTGGCACCGCCCGCATGAGATATCTGGACGCCGTCATGTCAGAGGACCCCCTGTAGTCCGCGGTTGAAGATGGCTGCCGCCTCCGGAGTGTAGATGGCGATCTGGTGACCGGTGAGCCTGGCCGGCTTGCCTTGCTGAAGGAAGCCCTTGAGATTCCGCAGCATCGGGCCCTCCACGCTGTCGTAATTGTGCATCGGGCCGCCCGTGCGGCTGTTGCGGAGAAAGTCGTCGAGTTCCTTGCTCGGCCCGTCGAACTTCTTGTTGTTCAGCTTGTCCAGGTCGTCCTGCGAGACACGGAAGTGCAGGACCGCCGGCTCGGCGCCAGGCGTGCGTCCGGCGATGTTGTGGGCCCATTCCTCTGCTTGGGTGCGGTTCTCCGTCGTGTAGAAGCCGCCCTTGCCGAAGTCCATGTTCCGTTTGCTGAAGTTCGGGTCGACGCCGTTCTTCATGATCGCTTCCGCGCCGGCCTTGGTGGTCCCGTGGTACAGGTCGCGGTAGGGGGACAGACCGAGCGGGTCGGTCAGGGAGGAGGGGTTGTCCACGTATGCGACCGGGTTGGGCGCAGGACTCAGGCCCAGCGGGTCCGGGCTCAGGTAGCGGCCGGTCCCGGGGTCGTAGTAGCGGTGGAAGTTGTAGTGAAGCCCTGTTTCCGAGTCGAAGTACTGGCCGGGGAACCGCAGTGGTGTGTAGGCGGTGGAGTCGCGAGGCCAGGCCGTGGCGCCCCAGAGCGCCGTGCGGGCCCGCCAGGCGATCTCACCGGATTCGTCGATGAGTTCTGTGGGGGTACCGACGAGATCGGTGACAATGGCGAAGAAGCGCCGGTCGATTTCTTCTTGTGGAGTGTCGGCGAGGGAGGCGGCGCGATTCGACCCTGGGTTCGCTTTGTATTCGGTCTGGGCAATGGGGGTCAGGCCGTCATAGTCCCAGGCGATAGAGACAGCCGGCGTGTCGGGACGGGTGGCCGTCTGCTCGGCGAGAGTGGCGCCGTCCCAGGTGAAGGTGATCTCCTCCGTCACCTGCCCGTTGGCGGCGAGTCGGCGTTTGGCGATGCGGCGGCCGAGTGGGTCATAGGCGTAGCGCCAGGTTCCTCCGTCTGGTGTGGTCGTCTCGATGAGACGGTCCTCGGCGTCCCAGGAGAATCGCCACGTTTCCGGGCCTCGGGAGAGCCGCTTGCGCTGTCGGAGAGTCATCCGGCCGAGCGCGTCGTGTTCGTACCGGAGGTTGCCCGCGGCGGTGATCCGGGTACCGGTGTACTGACGTTCTCCCCGGCCGTCGGACATGGGTAGAGGGTCGGGCCACTGGCCCTCCGACTGGTTTCCTGCGGCGTCGTAGGCGTATCGCTCGCTCCAGTCGCGGCCGGTCACGGCTGTGACGCGCCCTATCGCGTCGAGCGAGCGGTGGCGGCGCCCCTGCACCGGGTCGTCGATCCCGATGAGGTGGCCGTCGGGGCGGTAGGAGAATTGGCGGTGCTGCAGCACTCGGGCGCCCGGCCCGGTCAGTCGCTGGGCGGCGAGTCGACCGGTGCCATCCCAGGTCTGCGTGATCTCGCAGTCGTCGCCGAAGGAGCGCGTGATCTCATGGCCGGCCGCGTCACGGGTGAAGCGGAAGACACGGCCGGCAGTGGTCATGCGCGCGGTGTTTCCGGCCGCGTCGAACTCCCAGTTGGTCGTCGCGCCCGACGGGGTTGTGCGGCCTGTCCTGCGGCCCAGGATGTCGTGGGTGAAGCGCAGGATGCGGCCGTTGTGGCTCTCCGAGACCAGCCGTCCCGTTTCGTCGCGGGTGTACTCCAGAACCGCTTCGGCATTCGCGGCGCGGGCCAGCCTGCATGCCGGGTCGTAGGCGTAGGTGGTGATCTGGCCGTCTGCGTTCTTCTCGACGATGTTGCCGAGTACGTCGTAGGTGAGGCGGACAACCTGTCCCAGCGCGTTCGTACGGGTGACGAGCTGTCCGGCGGCGTCGTGAGTGTAGGCGATGGTGCGGCCGTCGAAGTCGCTTTCGCGGGTGAGGCGGCCGATGGGGTCGTACTCGTAGTCCCAGGTGAGGCCTGTCGGGTCGGTCACGCGGGTGAGGCGGAGTGCCGCGTCGTGGGTGAACTCGTGGCGGACGCCGTCGGGCGTGGTGCGGGCGCGCAGCACGTCGAAGTGACCGTACTCGAATGTGGTGACGCCGCCCATGGCGTCCGTGTAGGTGACGCAGTTGCCCTCGCCGTCGTAAGCCCAGGACTCCTGTGCGCCGTCGGGGCCGATGCGGGTGGTCGTCCTGCCCTCGGCGTCCCGGACGAATCGCGTGGCGTTGCCGAGCGGGTCGATGACACCGGTGACACGGCCGAAGGCGTCGCGTTCGTAGCGGGTGACGTTGCCCAGGGCATCGGTCAGGGAGACCGGAAGCCCCGCCTCGTCACAGTGGATCCGGGAGGTCTGGCCGAGGGCGTTGGTCACGGATACGGGACGGCCCCGGTCGTCGTGGGCGTACCGGGTGACCACCCCACCAGGTGCGGTCAGGACGGTGGCATTGCCGCGTGTGTCGTACTCCTGGTGCCAGACGCTGCCGTCCGGATCGGTCAGCGTGGCAGGAAGGCCCAACTCGTTGTACGTGCAGGTCGCACGCCGTCCGTCGGGGCGGGTGACAACGGTGATGCGACCGTGGTCGTCGTACTCGAACGACGTGGTACGGCCCAGGGGGTCGACGACGGCCGTGAGCCTGTCGAACTCGTCATGTGGAGTCCGGGTCGTGTTGCCGAGCGGGTCGGTCTCGGCCACCACCTGAAGGCGATCGTTGATCAGGTAGCGAGTGGTGTGCCCGGCGGCGGTGGTGGCCGTCGTGACCCGGTAGCCGGTATCGGGATCGATCTCGTCGTAGGTGAAGCGCAGGGCGATATGGCCGGCCTCGCCGCCCTCCGCGACGCACCGGTCCCGGTCGTCGTAGTGGTACTCGTAACGGCGGTTGTTGCTGTCGGTCCACGACGTGACTCGGTCACGTTCGTCGTAGGTCAGGTGCAGTGATCCGCCGGAGGCGCTGGTGACCGCGGTGAGATCGCCATCGGTGTAGGCATAGCGCCTGACAGCCGTCCCGGCCAGGTGAAGCGCGGTGATCCGGCCGTCCTGAGCGGTGAGCGTGAGGTGATGGCCCGCGTAGTGGCGGATGGAGGTCGGGGCGCCGGTGTGGGCATCGTAGTCGAAGGTGATCCAGTTGCCGTTGCGGTCGGTGATCTCGTCCAGCAGCGCCAGATCCGGATCGTGGGCGGCCGCGGTGAAGTGGCGGGTGTGACCGGAGTCGGGGTCGTGGACGGCCCAGTCGCCCTTGGCCGTACGGGTCAGCGACCAGCGCGGGCCGCTGGCGGGTAGGACCTCAGCACCGCCGGGCTCGGGGTGCGGGTACGACAGCAGCAGGCCACTCTCGGTGACGAAGACCACGCCGCGCTCGTCCACCTCCAGGCGCTGGTCGGCAGTCGAGGACCAGGAGGGCCCGAACCAGCGGCCCACGCGGTACCCGGACTCGACGCGGCGGTGGAAGGCAAGGGGCAGTGTCCCGGGGAGGAGGATATCCGTCTGTGGTAGGAACATCCGGCCGCTGGCCATGTCGACGGGGTCGCTGCCACCGGAGTTCACCGAGTTCGGCGGGCGGGTGTTGTTGTTCGGATGCAGGTCGTCCAACTGGTCACGAGCCCGCTCGGGCTGACCACCGTTCGAGGAGGAAGACGCCCCGCCCCGCCCGCCGCCCGACGCGTGGAGGTCACGGGGCAGGTCCTCCTTGCCGCCGCCCTTGAGGATCTTCTCCAGTTCGGCGGCGTGTTTCGCGTCGTTCTCGACGTGGTTCTCGGCGACCTTCTTCAGCCGGGTGCCGGTGTCGTGGTAGAGGTCCTTGACCGCCTTGCCGGCGTCCTCGCCGATGGTCTTTCCCAGCTTCTCGGCACCGTGTTCCA
>NZ_BAAASG010000024.1:242937-295162 GCF_039532765.1 Streptomyces longisporus | reverse complement strand
ATAAGCCCGGCCGTTCACAGCGTCCTCGCTGTGTATTTCAAAGGAACCTCGCCACCAGGAAAAGCTTCCCGGTGTCGGGGTATCAACATATCTGGCGTTGATTTTTGGCACGCTGTTGAGTTCTCAAAGAACGGACGCTTCCTTTGTACTCACCCTCTCGGGCTTTCCTCCGGGCGCTTCCCTTCGGTGTTCCAAACTCTATCAGTGTTTTTCCGTCCCCCTGACCACCTCCCTGCAGGCATGCAGAAGGTGACCCAGAGATAGGATCTGACAAGTGTGGGTGCCGCTGAAGCCAGGACGCTCAGTCGCGCCGCTCGGCCCCAAGCAGGAGTACGACTGTACACGCGGCCGGGAAGCGGGTGCAAATCGATGGAGCTGGTGGTCTAGACCACTATCCGGTATCTTCCATGCGGAACCGGCAGTTCATCTGACATACCCTGCTCCACAGTGCGCCGTCCGGCACAAGCAGTGACGGCCCCTATGGATCTCCACCTCTGGGAGGCTTCCCATGACCACCGTGACGTCCCCGATTGCAGGACGCGCCATCGGCCTGGCAGCAGTGCCGGATCCAGTCTTCTCCGGGGCCATGGTGGGCCCGGGTACGGCCATCGACCCCGTGCGCGAGCCGTCAGAGGCCGTTGCTCCCGTGGCCGGAGTCATCGTCTCTCTCCATCCGCACGCCTTCGTCGTTGTCGACGAGCACGGGCATGGCGTCCTCACACACTTGGGTATCGACACCGTGCAGCTCAACGGTGACGGCTTCGAGCTGCTCGTGAACAAGGGCGACACCGTGACGCGGGGACAGGGCGTGGTCCGCTGGAACCCGGCCGCCGTGGAAGCCGCCGGCAAGTCGGCGGTGTGCCCCATCGTGGCGCTCGAGGCCGCTGCCGAGGCTCTCTCCGATCTTCGTGACGATGGGGACGTGAAGGCGGGCGACAGTCTCTTCGTCTGGAAGTGACGTCAGTGCCGTCCTATGACGGCGAGCAGGACAACCACAGCGGCGGCGGGACCCGCCGCACTATCGGAGACGGTGAGATGGAGACAACGCTGCGAGGCGTCGGTGTGAGTCACGGTGTGGCGATCGGCGAGGTTCGGCACATGGGAACTGCGGTGCTGGAGCCGCCTGCCAAGCAGATACCGGCGGAGGACGCGGAGCGTGAACAGGGGCGCGCCCGCCAGGCCGTGGACGCTGTGGCGGCCGATCTGATGGCGCGCGGCAATCTGGCCGGGGGTGAGGCCCAGGCGGTGCTCGAGGCGCAGGCCATGATGGCGCAGGACCCCGAGCTGATGGCGGATGTCGAACGGCGTATCACCGTCGGGAGCACGGCCGAGCGTGCCGTGTACGACGCTTTCGCCGCGTACCGGGCCCTGCTGGCCGGTGCCGGCGAGTACCTGGCGGGTCGTGTGGCCGACCTGGATGACGTGCGGAACCGTATCGTCGCCCGGCTGCTCGGGGTGCCGATGCCGGGTGTTCCGGACAGCGACGAGCCGTACGTTCTTATTGCACGGGACCTTGCGCCTGCCGACACGGCGCTGCTCGACCCCGCCCTGGTCCTCGGTTTCGTCACCGAGGAGGGTGGGCCGACCAGCCACAGCGCGATCCTGGCGCGGGCGCTGGGTGTTCCTGCCGTGGTGGCGCTGCCGGGTGCCGGTGAGCTGGCCGAGGGCACGGTGATCGCTGTCGACGGCAGCACCGGCGAGATCTTCGTGAACCCCAGCGAGGAGAAGAAGGGGCAGCTGGAGGCCGCGGCCGCCGAACGCAAGGCGGCGCTCGCCGCCTCGACCGGCCCGGGCGCCACCTCCGACGGTCACAAGGTGCCGCTGCTGGCCAACGTCGGCGGGCCTGCGGACGTACCGGCCGCGGTCGAGGCCGGGGCCGAGGGTGTAGGTCTGTTCCGCACTGAGTTCCTTTTCCTGGATGACAGCAAGAACGCCCCCTCGGAGGCGAAGCAGGTCGAGGCGTACCGGCAGGTACTCGAGGCGTTCCCCGAGGGCCGTGTGGTGGTCCGTGTGCTGGACGCCGGCGCGGACAAGCCGCTGGAGTTCCTCACGCCGGCCGACGAGCCGAACCCGGCGCTCGGCGTACGGGGTCTTCGGACGCTGCTCGACCACCCCGAGGTTCTGCGCACCCAGCTGACGGCACTCGCGAAGGCCGCGGAGGGGCTGCCGGTCTACCTCGAGGTCATGGCCCCCATGGTCGCGGACCGTGCCGACGCCAAGGCGTTCGCGGACGCGTGCCGTGAAGCGGGACTGCAGGCGAAGTTCGGCGCCATGGTCGAGATTCCTTCGGCCGCACTGCGGGCTCGGTCGATTCTGCAGGAGGTCGAGTTCCTGTCGCTGGGCACCAACGACCTCGCGCAGTACACGTTCGCGGCCGACCGTCAGGTGGGTGCGGTGTCCCGTCTGCAGGATCCGTGGCAGCCCGCGCTGCTCGACCTGGTGGCGCTGTCCGCGGAGGCGGCGAGGGCCGAGGGCAAGAGCTGTGGTGTCTGTGGTGAGGCGGCGTCCGACCCGCTGCTCGCGTGTGTGCTGACCGGTCTTGGTGTCACCTCCCTCTCCATGGGTGCGGCATCGATTCCCTATGTGCGGGCCACTCTCGGCAAGTACACGCTGGCCCAGTGCGAGCGTGCGGCCGCGGCGGCCCGGGCCGCGGAGAGCGCCGAGGATGCGCGCAACGCGGCTCAGGCGGTGCTGTCCGGCGAGTAGCCGAGTTCGGCCGTCGGCTGTTGTTGCACCGGCTGTTCTGAGGGGCGCTCCACCCGCGGGTGGAGCGCCCCCTCTGCTTTCAGTGGCGGTGCCCCGGTGTCTGTCCTTCCTCTCCGAGGTCCGGCGGTACGCAGTAGTCGACGTCCGATTCCGGGGAGATGATGTCTCCGGATTCGATGTCGGTGCAGTAGGCGTCGAACACCTCACCGGCCGTGAGGGGTTCGAGGCCTTCTCCGCGCAGACGCCAGCCGTAGACGCGGTCGGTGGTGCCGGAGGCGCTGGTACGGATGACGAGTCCGCCCGGGCTCCGGGTGGCGATGCCGAGGGCCAGGACTGTGGTGAATTCGAGGGCTTCGGCCTCGTCGAGTTGGATGGCGCCTTGGTCGTCCTCGTCTGCGTGGAGGACGGAGACGAGTGTTTCGGGTGTTGCCGTGACACTGCAGACGAGGTGGCGGTTGCCTGCCCCTGCTGTGTCGAGGATGCGGACGAGAAGATGCGAGGCGCGTGTGAAGGCGGCGCGGCCGATGTCCTCGCCGCAGGAGGCGCAGGCGCCGAGGCGGGCGAGGAGCGTGGAGGCGTACTCCCAGGTGGCCTGTCGGACCGCTTCGTCGACAAGGGCCGGGACAAGGTCGGCCAGGGGCTGGCCCTCGTAGGGAAGCACGGGTCCGGTGGTGGCCAGTTCAGCGGTGAAGCGTGTGCGGCTGGACTGGACGTCGGGGTCGAGGCCTGTGTCCGCGCAGAATTCTGCGTACTCCTGCGGGTCGAAGAGGGCCACCGTGGTGTGGCTGCCTTGGGAGGCGCGCGTCTTGAGGAGCGCCTCGACCTGTTGGAGGTAGCTCGTGTGGTTGTCGAAGGTGAAGCTGCGGTAGCGCCGCATGGCGCGGAAGTCGTGCTCGTCGGTCAGCAGGCCGATGGTGCCTGCGATTTCGCGGCGCAGGTCGCGTCGCATGGTCTGGTCGTCGGTGTGCGCCATGTTTCCCCCTGTGCACGGTCGATCAATGCTCACTCACAGTAACCGTCGGCACTGACAATGGCGTCCGAGCGAGGCGATCGCGGACCAGGCGGTGCTGAATCAGGCTGGTCAGGCCGATGATGGCGCCGAAGGTCAGCCAGCCGGCCGGGCCGGTGGTGATGGCCGCGGTGACGGCCAGTGGCCCGACGCTGCGTTGGGCTGACTGGGCCAAGCCGTGCACGCCGAGGTAGGCGCCCTGCGCGGTGCCGGGGGCGAGGGCGACGGAGAGTTCCCAGGAGACGGTGGCGTGGAGCATCTCGGCCAGGGTGAACGCGGTTGCCGAGGCTGTGAGGAGCAGGGTCGCGGTGGCGGTTTCCCGGGTGGCCGAGAGCGCCATGGCGATGCCGCCGAGAGCGAAGACGGCTGACAGCGGGAGGAGAAGCGCGCGGGCGGCCGAAGTGGTGGTTCCGAAGCGGGCCAGGGGACACTGGAGGGCCACCACCATCACGTTGTTGAGGACCAGTAGCAGGGGCGCGAGGCCGTGCGGCGCGTTGCCCGCGTGGGCGATCCACAGGGGCAGGCCGACCTTGAAGACGGCGTCGTCGAGGAAGAGAACGGTCTCGGTGGCGACGTAGGCGAGGTAGGTGCGGTCGCGCCAGGGATTTGTGCCGGCCGGCTTCGTCGGGGGTGCCGGGGTCTTCGAGGTGGCGACGATGCGGAAAGCGGACGGGGGCTCACCGCAGCGCAGGGTGAGGAGGGCCGAGGCGAGGAAGGAGAGGGCGTCGCCGGCGAGGAGCCACTGGTAGGCGGTGGTGGTGTCGAGGGCCAGGGCCGCCGCGGCGGCGAGGCCGCCCAGGGCCCAGCCCGCGTTGGCGATGGTGCGGTGGACCGCCTGATAGCGGACGCGGTCGGGTCCCGCCACCCGGGTGGCATAGAGCCTGGTGAGGACGCTCGCCGCACGGTCTCCGAGGCTGCCGAGCGCGGAAAAGGCGAGGAGCAGGGTGTAGTCGTTCGTGGTCAGGAGCGCCAGGGAGGCCAGTGCGCGCAGGAGTTGGACGGCGAGCAGAACGCGGGTGAGCGGGAATCGGTCGGCGATGCGGCCCCCGAGGGGCGCTCCGGCGATGCCGATGGCTCCGGCGGTTGCGGCGAGCGTGCCGACCTGGGTGACGGACAGGCCTGAGACGTAAGTGAAGTACAGGACGGACACGGAGGCCCACAAGCCGCTGCCGATGCGGTCGACGAGGGCGATGGTGAGCATTCTGCGTCCGTCTCGCCCTCCTGGTATGCGGCTCGACCATGCGGCTGCGCGGCGCATCGGTTGCACTGCTCCCCCTTGTCTTCCGTTATGTACTGGTACATAATTTCCAACGTGGCAACACAATATGGGATCTCTGGTACGACGGCCAAGGGAATTGCGGCGTCCGTCGAACGGGCCGTGGCGGAGGGGTCGTTGCGGCCCGAGGCCGCGCTGCCTCCCGTGCGACGGCTCGCGGACGACCTCGGGGTCAGTCCCGGCACCGTCGCCACTGCCTACAAGGAGCTGCGCGGGCGAGGCATCGTCGTCACGCGCGGGCGGGGCGGGACCGTGGTGGCGCCGGCTCCCGCGGTGGCGTCACGGCGGCCGCCCAAGGTCCCGCAGGGGCTGCGGGACTTGTCGGGCGGGCACCCGGATCCCGCGCTGCTGCCCGCTCTCGTGCCGCCGTCACAGCTGTCCCCCGGCGGCCGGTCGCACCGTTCGACGCCGAGGCTGGCGCGGCTGGAGGACGCCGCGCGGGACTGGATGGGGGCCGATGGGGTGCCCGTGGAGCATGTGACGTTCGCGCATGGGGCGTTGGATCTGATCGGGCGGCTGTTGTCCGTGGAGTTGCGGCCCGGCGACGCCGTGGCGATGGAGGACCCGGGGTATCACCATCTGCTGGACCTGATCACGGCGTTGGGGCTGCGCATCGTGCCGGTGGCCGTGGACGACGAGGGTGTACGGCCCGAGGCCCTGCGGGTGGCGCTGCGGGCCGGTGTGCGGGCTGTGGTGTGCAGTCCTCGGGCGCAGAATCCGTACGGCGGTTGCTTCTCAGTGGCACGCCGGGACGCGCTCGTTGACGTGCTCGAGAGCGAGCCGGACGTCCTGGTCGTCGAGAACGACCACGCGTCCGCCGTCGCCGCCGCGCCGCTGCACTCCCTGACCGGAAGCGGATTGACGCGATGGGTGCATGTGCGCACGGTGAGCAAGTTCCTCGGGACCGATCTGCGGTGGGCGGCAGCTGCGTGTGACGCGACCACCCTGGCCCGGCACGACGGACGATTGCTGCTGACCTCCGGCTGGGTCAGTCATCTCCTCCAGGAGACCGTTCACGGGTTGCTGACCGACGCCGCCACGCGCGCGTTGGTGGCGCGTGCGCAGGAGACGTACGAAGAGCGCCGCGGCGCACTCCTGCGAGAGCTGGACGATCGTGGCATTCCGGCGTGCGGGGCCAGCGGGATGAACCTGTGGGTGCCCGTGCAGGACGAGTCGGCCGTGGTGAACGGGTTGCGCTCGTACGGCTGGTGGGTTGCCGCCGGGGCCCGGTTCCGGTCGTCGTCACCCCCGGGGGTGCGGATCTCCGTGGCCGAGCTGGAGCCGACCGACGCGGCGCGGCTGGCCTCGGACTTCGCTGACGTGCTCGGCGAGTCCGAGGCCACCTACGGCGGTTGAGCCGCCCCTGTCAGGCGCGTTTGCGGGCGAGGTCCTCGTAGAAGTGCAGCAGATCCAGGTTGTCGATGGAGCCCGGATTGACGGCCTTTTCCAGCGGAGTGCCCTGGAGGAGGCGCTTGACGGGGACCTCGATGCGCTTTCCGGTGAGGGTGTGCGGAATGCCGGGGACCTCGATGATCTCGTCGGGGACGTGGCGCGGTGAGAGCTGCTCGCGAATGGTCTGCTTGATGCGGGCCAGCAGGGCATCGTCCAGGGTGGCGCCGGGAACCAGGTGCACGAACAGAGGCATCCAGTAGCCGCCGTCGGGTTGTTCGACGCCGATGACGAGGGATTCCCTGATCTCGGGGATGCGCTCGACGGCTTCGTAGATGTCGGCCGATCCCATGCGCACGCCCTGGCGGTTCAGGGTGGAGTCGGAGCGGCCGTGGATGACGACGGAGCCGCGGGAGGTGACGGTGATCCAGTCGCCGTGGCGCCACACACCGGGATAGGTGTCGAAGTAGCTGTCGTGGTAGCGGCTGCCGTCGGGGTCGTTCCAGAAGCGGATCGGCATCGACGGCATGGGGTTGGTGACCACGAGCTCGCCGACCTCGTCGATCACGGGCTTGCCGGTCGGATCCCAGGACTGCAGGTCCGTGCCGAGGCCGGGCGCCTGGAGCTCGCCGATGTACACCGGGAGGGTCGGTACGGCCCCCGCGAAGCAGGAGCACACATCCGTGCCGCCGCTGACGGATGCGATCCACAGATCGTCGCGCACCTCCTCGTGCAGCCAGCGGAATCCGTCGGGCGGCAGGGGAGATCCGGTGGTGGCGACACACTGCACCTTGGAGAGGTCGAAGTCGCGGGCCGGGTGGACGCCGGCCTTGCGGCAGGCCATGACGTACGCCGCCGAGGTGCCGTAGAGGGTGGCTCCGGTCCGTTCGGCGATGCGCCATTGGGCGCCCGTGTCCGGGAAGCCGGGGCTGCCGTCGTAGAGCACGATCGTCGTTCCGGTGAGGAGGCCGGAGACGAGGAAGTTCCACATCATCCAGCCGGTCGAGGTATACCAGAAGAAACGGTCCTCCGGGCCCAGGTCGCAGTGCAGGCCGAGCTGTTTGAGGTGCTCGGTCAGGATGCCGCCCTGGGACTGGACGATCGCCTTGGGCAGGCCGGTCGTGCCGGAGGAGTAGAGCACCCAGAGGGGGTGGTCGAAGGGCACCTGCTCGAAGACCGGTTCCACGTCCGCGCCGGTCAGGGCGGACCAGTCCAGGGCACCTGCGGGGGGCTCCGTCCCGAGAAGGGGGATGTGGACGACGGCACGCAGCGTGGGCAGTTCGTGGCGCAGCTCGGCGACGATGTCGCGTCGGTCGTGCTCCTTGCCGCCGTAGCGGTAGCCGTCGACGGCGAACAGGACGACCGGTTCGACCTGCTGGAAGCGGTCCAGGACGCTGCGGGCGCCGAAGTCGGGGGCGCAGGAGGTCCAGACTCCGCCCACGGCGGCCGTGGCGAGGAGGGCGACGACGGCCTGCGGGATGTTCGGGAGGTAGCCGCTGACCCGGTCCCCGGGGCGTACGCCGAGGGCGCGCAGTTCGGCGGCCAGGGAGCCGACCTGGCGGCGCAGCTCGGACCAGGTCACCGGGCGCGGCTCGTGTGTCTCGTCGACGTGCAGGAGGGCCGGTTCGTCCGCGCGGGTGGCGGCCGCCCGCAGGGCGTGCTCGGCGTAGTTGAGAGTCGCCCCGGGGAACCACTGGGCGCCCGGCATCGAGCGGTCGCCGAGTACGCGCGCGTAGGGTGTCGAGAACCGTACGTCGAACCACTGGGTGACGGCTTTCCAGAACGTGTCCAGTTCGTCGACGGACCAGCGGTGCAGTGCCGCGTAGCCGCCCTCGGCGGGAGCGCCGTGCTGCTCGGCCGCCCAGGCCTGGAACTTTGTGACCTGCGCCTGGGCGATGCGCTCCGGATCTGGCTGCCAGAGGGGCTGGGGGTTCACGGTCGACATGGGGCGGCTCCCGGACTGTGCGCGTCGTATGCGTCGGTCGCGCACGAGCTGGGGTGTGCGCGTGACGCGGCTGACACGGACGATGCCATGTGATCGACTTCTGCACCAGGGCGCGCCCCACATAGTCGGCGTCGTGAAGATGTGGTCCCGGCACGGGTGAACGGCAGTTGAACGACACACGCGCGTGGGGCGGTCAATGGCAGGGTGAGCAGCATGGACGGTCGTGACCTGGTGCGTTCGATAAGGGTGGTCGGTTCGGTGAGGTCGGCCCAGGGGTTGCGTACCGTGCGGGCGGCGTGGCGCAGGAGGCGTGCCGACGCCTCCGCGCTGCCGTCGCGGGGTGCCGAGCGCGCGCGGGTGCCCGGGCCCGTGCAGGAGGTGGAGCCCGGTCCGGGCGGTGGCATCGTCCGGTTCGGACGGTCCGAGCTGCGCATCTTCGTCGCGGTGAACGGAGCGGTCTTCTGGGGCTGGGACGGGGCCTCTCCCGAGCCGTCGTACGCGCTCCCGGGCCGCTGTCCGGAGCCGGATCCCCGGGCGGTCCTGGAGCCGGACAAGGACGGCGGCTGGCGGGTCGTGGCCGAGCGGGTGACGGTCGTCGTCTCGCGGCACGGCGCGATCGAGGTGCTCACGCCCGGAGGTGTACCCCTGCGTCGTGATCTGCCGCCCCGTTGGTGGGAGCCGGTCGGGGGCGGCACCGCACGCTGGATGCAACGCTCGGAGGTGGCCGCGGACGCGCGATTCTTCGGGCTCGGCGGGCGGGCGTCGGGCCCGCGGCTGCGCGAAGGAACGTACCGCCTGTGGAATACGGACCCGGGGCGCGCGTTCGGTCCCGGTGAGGATCCGCTGTACCTCACGATGCCGGTGCAGCTGGTGGTGGCCGACGCGGCGGCGCATCTGGTGTTCCACGACACCTCGTGGGACGGCACGGTGACGTTGCGCGAGGGCGAGGAGGGCGCCGGTTCCGGGCACGACCGGGCGGGGACGTGCGAGCTGCGGATGGACGGCGGCCCGCTGCGCTGCTGGGTGGTCGTGGGCACCCCCGCGCGCGTGCTGCTCACCTGGGCCTCGCTGACGGGCGCGCCCGCGCTCCCGCCGGCGTGGGCGCTGGGGCATCACCACGCGCGCTGGGGCTTCGGCAGTGAGCAGGAGGTGCGGCGGATCGTCTCCGGCTACCAGGAGCGCGGGCTGCCGCTCGACGCCGTCCATCTGGACATCGACCACTACGACGAGCATCAGGTGTTCACGGTCGACCACGAGAACTTTCCGAAGCTGCCGGTGCTGGCCGAGGAACTGCGCCGGGACGGGATCCGGCTGGTGTCGATCGTCGACCCTGCGGTCAGGGCCGCAGAGGGCAACGCGGTGTACGACAGCGGGGCCGCCGTGGACGCCTTTGTGCGGGACGCTTCGGGGCGGCTCGTGCGCGGGGTCGTGTGGCCCGGGGAGGCGGTCTTCCCGGATTTCACGCACGCGCGCGTGCGTCAGTGGTGGGGCGGTCTGTACGAGGAGCGGCTCGCCCAGGGCTTCTCGGGTTTCTGGCACGACATGAACGAGCCCACTTCGTTCGCCGCGTTCGGGGAGTCGACTCTGCCGCGTTCGGCCAGGCACTCGCTGGAAGGGCGGGACGGAGACCACCGGGAGGCACACAACGTCTACGCGCTGTGCATGGCCAGGGCTGCCTACGAGGGGCTGCGCGAACTGGCTCCCGAAGAACGGCCGTTCATCTTCTCGCGTTCCGGTTGGGCCGGTCTGCAGCGCTACGGGGGAACGTGGTCCGGTGACGTGGCCACGGGCTGGCCGGGGCTGCGTGCCTCGCTGTCGCTGGTCATGGGGCTGGGGCTGTGCGGAGTGCCGTATTCGGGGCCGGATGTGGGCGGTTTCGACGGCAGCCCGTCGCCGGAGCTGTATCTGCGCTGGCTCCAACTGGGGGCGTACCTGCCGCTGTTCCGCACGCACGCGAGCCTGCGGGCGGGGCGGCGGGAGCCCTGGGAGTTCGGTGCCGAAGTGCTGGAGCACGCGCGCGTGGCGCTCGTCGAACGTCGTCGGCTGCTGCCGTACTTCATGACGCTCGCGCATCTGGCCCGGCGCACGGGAGCGCCCTATGTTCGGCCGCTGTGGTGGACGGCGCCCGAGGACCGTGCGCTGCGCGACTGCGAGGATGCGTTCCTGCTGGGCGACTGTCTGCTGGTGGCGCCGGTGCTCGACCCGGGCGCGGACCGGCGGGCGGTGCAGCTGCCCCGGGGGCGCTGGTACGACACGGTGACCGAGCAGGTGTACGAGGGGCCGGCGCACGTGCTCCTCGACGCCCCCCTGTCGCGGATCCCGGTGCTCGCGCGCGCCGGTGCCGTCGTCCCCGTTCGTGGGGACGACGGCGGGCTGGAGTTGGAGGTCTGGGCGCCCGCCCGGGGACGGACCGGGGGCGGACTGGTGGTGCAGGACGCGGGTGACGGATGGGACGAGCCGGAACTGGAGCGTTATGTCACCCGTTGGACGAGACGGCGGCTCATCGTCGAGCGGCAGGGCGAGGGCGGCACGAGCGAGCCGCCCTACCCGGTGCGTGTGCGAGGCCTGGAGGAGGGCTGACTCAGACGTACCGGCCCTCGAACCAAGCCCGTACGGCGAGCGTGTGCAGGGGGAAGGCGAGTTCCTCCGGCCTGCGCAGGAGGTGCCAGCCCTCCGTCTCGTCGGTGGCCGTGGACTGCGGGAGGCCTTCGGCCGGGCGCTCCGGGAGGAGCCCGAACAGCAGCAGATGCCCGTCGGGTGAGCTCATGGCGTCGACGAGCCGCACGTCGCGCCCGGCTGCGTCGATGCCGGTCTCTTCCTTGAGCTCGCGGACGACGGCCTGCCGCCAGTCCTCACGGTCGTCGATGTAACCACCGGGCAACGCGATGCCTCCGCGCGCGGGGGCGACGGTTCGGGTGATGACGACCAGGGCGGTGCCCTTCGTGTCGTACACGGGCTGGAGCGCGATGGCCACCGGCAGGGGATTGCGGTAGGCCACCGCGTGGCAGGCCGGGCAGGTGCGGGGCCAGCCTGAGACGCCCTCTCCATAGGGCGCTCCGCAGCTCGAACAGTGGGAGTCGGGCGCGGAGTTGGGGGTAGAGGCATGAGTTTCGGACACGAAGCGGAATGTATCCGATCAACTGATGGACGTCTTCGGGGGGCGGCTCAGTGGCCGCCCGTGAGCGATTTCCAGGAGACGGGGAAGTCGAAGTAGGTGTCCGGGTACGGCTCGGGCTTGTACGTGTAGTGCCACCACTCCTCGGCGAGGTTCACAAATCCGAGCCCCTCCATGGTGGTCTTGAGGAGCAGCCTGTTGGCGCGCTGTTCGCCCTGGATACGCGGGTCGAGGGTGTGGGCGAGGGTGTCGAAGCAGTCGAACCCGGTGCCCATGTCGACGGAGTTGTCGGGAAAGCGCTCGCCCTTGGGGGCGTAGCAGGGCACCAGGGGCTCCCCCGGGTGGTACGGCCTGGTCGGTTCGGCGGGGAGCTTCACGATGGTGAGGTCCATGGTCGAGCCGCGGCTGTGGCCGGATTTCTTCGCGATGTAACCGTCCTCGAACAGACGGGCCTTGTCGACGTTCGGATAGAACTCGCTCTTCATCGCCTGGTCGTCGAGGTCCTCGGCCCAGCGCACGAAGTGGTTCACGGCGCGCTGCGGCCGGTAGCAGTCGTAGACCTTGAGGGTGTAGCCCTTGCGCAACAGCGTCAGCTGGGCCTTGTGGAGTGCTTCGGCGGCCGGCCGGGTGAGCAGGCAGATCGGCTGCTGGTAGCCGTCGATGCGCTCGCCGACGAAGTTGTGCGGGGTGAAGTAGCGCATCTCCTGGATGATCGTCGGGTCCACGGTTCTCAGGGCCACGAAGTCCTTCGGCGCCCTGGGCTCCGTCGCGGCCCGGGTGGGGGCGGAGGCGGCGGTCACGGCCAGCACGGCGGCGAGTGCGGTGATCAGACCGCGTACTGCACTGGGGAGACGTGTCATGTCTCCTGCATCTATCAGGTCGACCTCCCTCTCGGGAAGCGATCGGATGCAGTTCACCCCGATGCACACGGGGACGGCCGGAACGGAGCCCTGCCCATTTCCGGGCGCCCGTGCCAGACTCCTGACGTTCCGTCAGATTCCGTAGTGGGGAGGGACTGTGTCGCGTACGCGCACACCTGTGGTCGACCGTTGGTTCGCCGGCGATGGGGACGGTTTCAGGCTCCTCGGCACGCGCTGCGTCGCGTGCGCCGCGGTCTTCTTCCCACGGGAGGACGCCCACTGCCGCAATCCAGGGTGCCCCGGCGGAGATCTCGAGGAGGTGCCCCTCTCGCGGCGCGGGCGCGTCTGGTCGTACACCGACAGCCGGTATCGGCCACCGTCACCCTATGTGACCAATCCGGAACTTCCGTGGGAGCCGTACGCGTTGATCGCTGTGGAGCTGGAGCCCGAGCGGATCGTGGTGCTGGGGCAGGCGGCTCCCGGGGTCACCGTCGCCGATCTGACGGTGGGCATGGAGGTGGAGGTCGTCCCGGGGGTGCTCCATGAGGACGCAGAGACGATCTGGACGACCTGGCACTGGCGGCCGACGGGGGTGAGGGCATGACAGGTGAGGTGGCGGTGCTCGGCGCGGGCATGCATCCGTGGGGCAAGTGGGGGCGCAGCTTCGTCGAGTACGGGACCGCGGCGGCCCGTGCGGCGCTGGCCGACGCCGGGCTGGAGTGGCGGGACGTCGGCTCGGTCGTCGGCGCCGGCACCGTGCGGGGCGGCTATCCGGGCTATGTGGCCGGTGCGACCTACGCGAAGGCTCTGGGCTGGCAGGGGGCCAGAGTGACGAGTGTGTACGCGGCGTGCGCGTCCGGGGCGCAGGCCGTCAGCACCGCCCGGGCGCAGATCCTTTCCGGTCTCGCGGACGTGGTCCTCGTGGTGGGCGCCGACGCGGCGCCCAAGGGCTTCTTCCGGCCGGCGGGAGGTGACCGGCCCGACGATCCGGACTGGCTGCGCTTCCGGGTGCTGGGGGCCACGAATCCGACGTACTTCGGGCTGTACGCGCGCCGCCGCATGGCCGTGCACGGCGACACCATGGAGGACTTCGCCCAGGTCAAAGTGAAGAACTCGGCCCTGGGGGCGCTCAATCCCCACGCGCGCTACCGCAAGCGGGTCACCGCCGAGGAGGTCGCCGCCTCGGCGGTGGTCGCCGATCCACTGCGGCTGCTCGACATCTGCGCGACGTCGGACGGGGGCGCGGCTCTGGTGCTGTCGAGCATGGACTTCGCACATCGGCACGGAGTGAGCCGGCCGGTGCGGATCCGGGCCGTGTCCACGGTGACGCCGCGCTATCCCAACACGGTCCTGGATCTGCCCGACATCGCGACGGACTCCGCGCAGGCGGTGGAGCCCGCCACCGACACGTTCCGCGCGTCGATCGCGCGGGCGGCCTACGAGGAGGCGGGCCTCGGCCCCGAGGACCTCTCCCTCGCGGAGGTATACGACCTGTCCACCGCCCTGGAGCTGCAGTGGTACGAGGATCTGGGGCTGTGCGGGCAGGGCGAGGGAGCGAAGCTGCTGCGGGAGGGGGCGACGGCCCCGGGCGGGCGAATACCGGTGAACGTGAGCGGTGGGCTGGCCTCTTTCGGAGAGGCGGTTCCCGCTCAGGCGATTGCCCAAGTGTGCGAGCTGACCTGGCAGTTGAGGCAGCAGGCGGGTGAGCGGCAGGTCACGGGGGCGCGGGTGGGCATCACGGCGAACCAGGGGCTGTTCGGACATGGGTCGGCGGTCGTCGCGCTGCGGTAGGCGGCGGGGCAAGCCCTTTCTCGTACGCTGCGTGATCGACCAGGAATGCTGCGTGAACGTCTCATGAACTGGGCCTGGGCGTGCGCCGACGGAGCCATCATGCTCCCGTGCACTCCTGGACGGATACTCTCCGCTTCGCCTTCCAGCCCGTGGTCAATCTGACCACCGGAGGGGTCGCAGGGCTGGAGATACTCGCCCGCCCGGAGACCGGCGACATCCTGGCCGAGGCCCGTCGAGACCCCGAACTCGACAGCAGGCTTGCGGTGTTGGCGGTCCGGGCGGCGGCTCGCAAGGAGACGCTGCTGCCGCTGCACGTCAACGTGTTCGCGGGCACCCTGGCCGATCTCGGGGGCCTCACTCCGCTGCACACCGCCGTGCGGGAGGCGGGACGGCTGCCGTGGGAGGTCACGATCGACATCGGGCCGCCGTACACGCACGTCCCGCAGCAGGCGCTGCTGGAGGCGCTGAGCGCGCTGCGAGCACAGGGCTTCCGGATCAGTGCCGACGGCATCGGGGACGGGGACGTACCCCTGCGGCTGCTCACCGACATGGGGCCCGACCTGGTGAAACTGGATGCGTCGCTGCTGACGCGGCCGGCGGCGGTCAAGGCGATGCGGACGCTGTGCGAGCAGTTGGGAGCGCTCCTGTCCGTCGAGGGAGTCGAGACGGAACTGCAGTGCGCGGCAGCGGTCTCGGCCGGGGCCCAGCTGGCCCAGGGCGAGCTGTTCGCACCGCCGGCCCGGCTGCCCGCGGCGGACGTATACGTTCCGCCCCGCTCCCCCGGCGCCGTGGCAGTCCCGAGGTCGGGGCCTTCGGTGCTGGAATTCGTACGGCCCGCCGCGCTGCTGCCCGCCACCGCCTCGGCCGGTCAGGTACGGGCACTGCTGACCAGCTCTCCGGAGGTGTCGGGCGTGCTGCTCGTGGACGCGCACGGGCTGCCCGTCCGGTCGGTGCACCGCTCACGCTTCCTGCTCTCGATGTCGGGGCGCTACGGACATGCGCTGTACGCCGACCGGCCTGCGGCCAAGCTCGGGGACGTGCCGCGGACGGTGGGCGTCGACGCCACCGCCTGGGAGGTCCTGGACGTGGTGGCCGTCGGCGACCGTGGCCGCACCTCGGACGATGTGGCGGTGGTGGACCGGACCGGGCGGTGCGTGGGTGTCGTACGGCTCGCGGACCTCGTGCGGGCACTGGCCGAGAGCCGGGTCGAGGAGGCGGCCGGCCTCAATCCGCTGACCCGGCTGCCCGGCTCGGACGCGATCACCGGGGAGGTGGACCGCCGCATCGCGGACGGCCGGCCGTTCGCGCTGAGCTGGCTGGACGTGGACCACTTCAAGCAGGTCAACGACGGGGCCGGGTTCGCGGCCGGGGACGAGCTGATCCGCTCCGTGGGGCGGGCGCTGGAACACGCGGCGTCCGGGAGCACTCGCGTCGGCCACATCGGCGGGGACGACTTCCTGGTGCTCGCCGAACCGGAGTGGCTGGATCCGCTGGCCGCCTCGGTGCTGGACGCACCCTGGTCGGCCGGTGGGCGTCCCGTCACGTTGTCCCTGGCCACGGTCGTGTGCCCGCCGGGCAGCGTGACAGACCACCGGCAGGCCGCCGCGTGTCTGGCGCCGCTGAAGAAGGCCGCGAAATCGCTGCACGGAGCGAGTTGGGTGCTGGGCCGGGCGGGTCTGCCGGGCCACGAGATCCGGCGCGGCTCGGGGACGGTGCCCGCCCAGGCCGGGTGCGCGGTGGCGGAACCCGGCCTAGGCTGATCGTCGTAAGCGACCGACCGTCTCTCCTTCGCTCGGGCACAACGGCGGCTGTCACCGTTGCCGTCGGCGACCTTGACGCTCTGTGGGCGCCGGTGAACACTTCCGGTGTCAGTCGACATCGCCGTACATACACGGTGTATCCAGGCACGCGCCGCGCGGGCCCCGCCTGAAGAACAGGCCCGTTCCCCCACGGGCGATTCGGCTGCGACGGCACGCTCGTCACGGACGCCGGGCGGGGCGCGGGAGCTTCCCTGCCTTCGGCTGAAGTCGCCACGGGAAACGCACCCTGCACCGAGGACCGGGGTCGATCACCCCGGGACAGGGCCTAGGAGCCGCCATGAGCAACGCAGACACCCACGGCAAAGGCCGCGGCACGTGGAACCCGGTGGTCGGACCGCTGATCGGCGGGGTGCTTTCCGGGCTCATCGGCACAGCAGCCCTCTGATTCAAAGCAGCCTTCTGAAGGAACGACGAAGGGGACGTCATGACGGACAAGTTCGTCGCCGCAATCGACCAGGGCACCACCTCCAGCCGCTGCATCGTGTTCAACCAGGACGGTGCGATCGTCGCTGTCGACCAGCGCGAACACCGCCAGATCTTCCCGAAGCCGGGCTGGGTGGAGCACGACGCCACGGAGATCTGGTCCAAGGTGCAGGCGGTGGTCGCCGGAGCGATCGCCAAAGCCGGGCTGCGCGCCGACCAGCTCAGCGCACTCGGCATCACCAACCAGCGCGAGACCACGGTCCTGTGGGACCGCGCGACGGGCAAGCCCGTGCACAACGCCATCGTGTGGCAGGACACCCGCACCGCGGCGCTGACCAACCAGCTCGGCGGCTCGGACGGCCAGGACCGTTTCCGCGAGCAGACCGGACTGCCGCTGGCCACGTACTTCTCCGGTCCCAAGGCCGCCTGGCTGCTGGACAACGTGCCCGGGCTCAGGGCCCGCGCCGAGAACGGCGAGATCGCCTTCGGCACCATCGACTCCTGGCTCATCTGGAACCTGACGGGCGGCACCGACGGCGGACAGCACGTCACGGACGTCACCAACGCCGGGCGCACCATGCTGATGAACCTGGAAACCCTCCAGTGGGACCCGTCCATCCTCTCCGCGATGAACATTCCCGAAGCCGTCCTCCCCGAGATCAGGTCCTCGGCCGAGGTGTACGGCACCGCCGTGGGCCAGCTGGCCGGGGTGCCGGTCGCCTCGGCCCTCGGCGATCAGCAGGCGGCCGTGTTCGGACAGGCCTGCTATGACGTGGGCACGGCGAAGAACACCTACGGCACGGGCAGCTTCCTGCTGCTGAACACCGGCAACCGGCCGGTGGCGTCGAAGAGCGGGCTGCTGACGACCATGGGCTACAAGATCGGCAGCGAGGCGCCGGTCTACTGTCTGGAGGGGTCGATCGCGATAACGGGCGCGCTCGTCCAGTGGTTCCGCGACCAGCTGGGCATCATCCGGACCGCCGACGAGATCGAGCCTCTGGCGGCGAGCGTCGAGGACAACGGCGGCGCGTACATCGTGCCTGCCTTCTCCGGCCTGTTCGCGCCGTACTGGCGCTCCGACGCGCGCGGTGTCATCACCGGCCTGACCCGCTACGTCACCAAGGCCCACCTCGCCCGGGCCGTGCTCGAGGCGACGAGCTGGCAGACGCGCGAGGTCGTGGACGCCATGTACCAGGACTCCGGGGTGCACATCACCACCCTCAAGGTGGACGGCGGTATGACCAAGAACAACCTGCTCATGCAGCACCAAGCGGACGTGCTCGACGTTCCTGTGGTCCGCCCGAAGGTCTCCGAGACCACCTGTCTCGGCGCCGCGTACGCGGCCGGGCTCGCCACCGGCGTGTGGAACGACCTCGACGAGCTGAAGTCCCACTGGCAGAAGGACGTCGAGTGGACGCCCGCCATGGAAGCTTCCGTACGGGACCGCCAGTACCACAACTGGCGCAAGGCCGTGGAGAAGAGCTTCGCCTGGGAGGAGGAGGGCGAGAACTAGGCCCACGCGCGCGTGCGTGAGCCCTGTGGCTGCGGCCCGTACCCCGGTCGGCGGGGGTACGGGCCGCGCACTCGGTTCAGGTGGTGACGGTCTGGCGGCGGTCGGCCGCGTACGCCATGGCGTGCTGGACCACGCCGATGAGGACCTCCTTGACGGACTCGCGGTCGCGGGCGTCGCACAGCACGAGCGGTACGTCCTCGTCCAGGTCGAGGGCCTGGCGGACATCGTCGGCCGGGTACCGGGCGGAGCCCTCGAAGCAGTTGACGCCGACGAGGAAGGGTATGGAGCGCCGCTCGAAGTAGTCGACCGCGGCGAAGCAGTCCTCCAGGCGGCGGGTGTCGGCGAGCACGACAGCTCCGAGGGCTCCCTCGGAGAGCTCGTCCCACATGAACCAGAACCGTTCCTGCCCGGGCGTGCCGAACAAGTACAGCACGAGGTCCTCACGGAGGGTGATACGGCCGAAGTCCATGGCCACGGTGGTGGTGTGCTTGCCCTCCACACCGCTCGTGTCGTCGACGGGCCGTCCGGCCTCGGTGAGCAGCTCCTCGGTACGCAGCGGCCTGATCTCGCTGACCGCGCCGACGAGGGTGGTCTTGCCCACGCCGAAACCGCCGGCCACCAGGATCTTGAGCGTGACGGGCTCGACCGGAGGCTTCCCGCGCTCAGAACGCCCGAAGATCATCGATCTCTTCTCCTGCTTGCTGGGGGTGGGACGGCGGCGGCCCGTAGCCTCCGCCGCCGGGGGTTTCGATGACGAGTACGTCGCCGGGCCCGACGTCGGCCGAGTCGCTTCCGGCGAGTTGGGTGACCGTGCCGTCCGCATGCTCCACCCGGTTGGCGCCCAGCGCACCGGGCTTGCCGCCCGCCATGCCGTAGGGCGGGACCCGGCGGTGCTGGGACAGCGTGGAGACCGTCATGGGTTCGTGGAAGCGGATGCGGCGCACCGCGCCGTCCCCGCCGGGCCAGCGGCCGGCGCCGCCACTGCCGTACCGGACGGCGAACTCGTCGAGTTGCACGGGCAGCCGCCACTCCAGGACCTCGGGGTCGGTGAGCCGTGAGTTGGTCATGTGGGTCTGCACGACGGGCGCTCCCGGGAAGCCCTCGCCGGCGCCGGAGCCGGAGGCCACGGTCTCGTAGTACTGGTGCCGCTCGTTCCCGAAGGTGACGTTGTTCATGGTTCCGGAGCCTTCGGCCTGGACGCCGAGAGCGGCGTAGAGGGCGCCGGTGATGGCCTGGGAGGTCTCGACGTTGCCCGCGACCACTGCGGCCGGCGGCGCGGGCGCGAGCATGGAACCGGGCGGGACGACGATGTCGAGGGGGCGGAGACAACCGTCGTTGAGCGGGATGTCGTCGGCGACAAGGGTGCGGAACACGTACAGGACGGCCGCGTTGACCACGGCGAAGGGGGCGTTGAAGTTGCTCGCCAGCTGTGAGGAGGTACCGGTGAAGTCGACGGTCGCGCGGCGGTTTTCGCGGTCCACGCACACGCGTACGCGGATGACGGCCCCCGAGTCGGTCTCGTAGGCGTACTCACCGTCGTCCAGGGCGTCGACGACCCGTCGTACGGCCTCCTCGGCGTTGTCCTGGACGTGCTTCATGTAGGCCTGCACCACGTCGAGGCCGAAGTTCTCGATCATGCGGGCGACTTCGTCGACGCCCTTCTGGTTGGCGGCGATCTGGGCGCGCAGGTCGGCGAGGTTGGTCCTGGGGTTGCGGGAGGGGTAGGGCGCCTCGGTGAGCAGGCCGAGGGTCTCCTCCTCGCGGAAGCGGCCGTTCTCGGCGAGGAGCCAGTTGTCGAAGAGGATGCCTTCCTCGTCGATCGTGCGGCTGTTGGCAGGCATGGAGCCCGGGGCGATGCCGCCGATCTCGGCATGGTGGCCACGGGAGGCGACGTAGAAGAGGATTCGATCACCCTGCGTGCTGAAGACCGGGGTGATCACCGTGACGTCCGGCAGGTGGGTGCCCCCGTGGTACGGGTCGTTGACGGCGTAGGTGTCGCCCGGCCGCATCGAGGTGCCCCGACGCCGGATGACCTCCTTGACGCTGGTGCCCATCGAGCCCAGGTGGACGGGGATGTGCGGCGCGTTGGCCACCAGGTTTCCGTCCGGGTCGAAGAGGGCGCAGGAGAAGTCGAGGCGCTCCTTGATGTTGACGGACTGGGCGGTGGACTCCAGCCGGGCACCCATCTGTTCGGCGATCGACATGAAGAGGTTGTTGAAGACCTCGAGGAGAACCGGATCAGCTTTTGTGTCGAGGTCGGAACTCTCCGTAATCACCGCACGTTCCATGACCAGATGCCCGTCGTCTCGTGCCACGGCCTGCCAGCCGTCGTCGACGACGGTCGTCGCACTGGCCTCGGTGATGATCGCGGGGCCGGAGACGGTTTCGCCGGGAGGGAGGTCCTCGCGGCGGTGGAGGGGGACGTCGCGCCAGGCGCCGCCGCTGTGGAGGCGGACGGTCCCGGGCGTGGCCGCGCCGCCTGCGCGGGCGGCTCGGTACGGGGCGAGGACAGAGAGATCGGGGGGTTCTGTGATGCCGGTGGCTTCGACGGAGAGGGCTTCGACGACGATCGGGCGGTCGAGCGTGAAGGAGTACGTGGCGCGATGACGTTCTTCGAAGGTGTGACGCATCGTGTCGGGCTCGGTCAGCTCGACGGTGAGGGTGGTGTCGGTGCCGTCGTAGCGCAGCTGTGCGCGGCGGGTGACCTGGATGCGGTCCTCGGGGACGTCCTCGGCGAGGAGTTCCGCTCGGGCCGCTCCCTCCAGGTCGTCGGCCGTCTTGAGGACGGCGGGCATGGACGCCGGCTCCAGGGGTGCCTCGACGGACTGTTCGCGCATGGCGGTGGTGTCCGCGAGTCCGATGCCGAGTGCGGACAGGACGCCCGCCATGGGTGGTACGAGGACGGTGCGGATGCCGAGCGAGTCGGCGACCTTGCACGCGTGCTGGCCGCCCGCACCGCCGAAGGTGGTGAGGGCGTAGCGGGTGACGTCGTGGCCCTTCTGGACGGAGATCCGCTTGACGGCGTTGGCGATGTTGGCGACGGCGATCTGCAGGTAGCCCTCGGCGACCTGCTCCGGGGTGCGGTCGTCCCCGGTCCTGGTGCGGATCTCGCGGGCGAGGGCGGTGAAGCGGTCACGGACGAGGGCCGCGTCGAGGGGCTGGTCGCCGCCCGGGCCGAACACCCTGGGGAAGTGGGCGGGTTGGATCCGACCCAGCATGACGTTGGCGTCGGTGACGGCGAGCGGGCCGCCGCCGCGGTAGCAGGCGGGTCCCGGGTCCGCGCCCGCCGAGTCCGGCCCTACGCGGTAGCGGGAGCCGTCGAAGTGGAGGATCGAGCCGCCACCGGCTGCGACGGTGTGGATGTCCAGCATCGGCGCGCGCAGCCGGACGCCGGCGATCTGGGTGGTGAAGACGCGCTCGTACTCGCCCGCGTAGTGCGAGACATCGGTGGAGGTGCCGCCCATGTCGAAGCCGATGACGCGGTCGAAGCCGGCCAACTGCGACATCCGGGCCATGCCGACGATGCCTCCGGCCGGCCCGGAGAGGATGGCGTCCTTGCCGCGGAACTGCCCGGCCTCGGCGAGCCCGCCGTTGGACTGCATGAACATCAGCCGTACGCCGTGGAGTTCGTCGGCGACGTGCTGGACGTAGCGGCGCAGTACGGGCGACAGGTAGGCGTCGACGACCGCGGTGTCCCCGCGCGGCACGAGCTTCATCAGCGGGCTGACCTCACTGGACAGCGAGATCTGCGCAAATCCGACGCGTGCGGCCAGCGCCCCCACGGCCTGCTCGTGGGCGGGGTGCAGATGACTGTGCATGCAGACGACGGCCACGGCGCGGATGCCGTCGTCATACGCCTCCTGGAGGGGGCCGAGGAGGGCGTCCAGGTCGGGGGCGCGCAGGACGGTGCCGTCCGCGGCGATCCGCTCGTCGACCTCCACGACCCGCTCGTGGAGCAGTTCGGGGAGGTCGATGCGGCGGGCGAAGATGTGCGGACGGTTCTGGTAGGCGATACGCAGCGCGTCACGGAAGCCCCGGGTGACGACGAGCAGTGTGCGTTCGCCCTTGCGTTCCAGCAGCGCGTTGGTGGCGACCGTCGTCCCCATCCGGACGGCCTCGATGGGGTCCTGGGAGCCGTCCAGCAGTTCGCGTACGCCCGCGACCGCCGCGTCGGAGTATCGCGCCGGGTTCTCCGACAGCAGCTTGTGCGTGAGCAGGCGGCCGTCCGGGCGTCGCGCGACGATGTCGGTGAACGTCCCGCCGCGGTCGACCCAGAACTGCCAGCCTGTCACGTCAGTACCCCGCTCCCGCGCCTCTCACAGTGCCCGGAGGCCGTTGATCACGTCGCGCAGAATACTCTCGTCGGGCAGTTCGGCAGGGGGCACCGGCCGCGTCACATGGACGAATTCCCCGGCGACGAGGTCACCGACGAGGACGCGCACCACTCCGATCGGCAGATCGAGTCCGGCGGCGAGCTCGGCGACCGACTGGGGGGTGTCACGGCACATGTCGACGATGTCCACGTGTTCCGGGGACAGTGTCGAGTCGGCGTCCGGATCGTCCGCATGAGGCTCCGTGACGACCACCGCGATCAGGTCGAGGCGGTGCTGGCCCGCACTGGTGGTGCGGCCGCGCGTCATCGCGTACGGACGGACGACCGGACCGGCTTCGTCGTCGAACCAGTGGCTTCTTCCCTGACCGTCAGCGCTCATGACATCCCACTACCCGCCTGCGGGCAGATCGGTGCGCGGAGCGGCCCCCAGATGTACACCGACCCTCTTGACGAGGAGCGTCATCTCATAGGCGACCTGGCCGACGTCCGAGTCGGCGTCCGAGAGGACGGCCAGGCAGCTGCCGTCGCCGGCGGCCGTCACGAAGAGAAAGGCGTCGTCCAGCTCGACGACGGTCTGCCGGACGTTGCCGGCCTCGAAGTGCCGGCCCACTCCCTTGGCCAGGCTGTGGAATCCGGAGGCGACGGCGGCGAGGTGCTCGCTGTCCTCCCGGGTCAGGTCCTTGGACACGCCCGTCGGCAGGCCGTCGCCGGAGAGCACGAGGGCTTTGCGGATGCTCGCCACACGGTCCACCAGGTCGTCCAGGAGCCAGTTGAGCTCCCCGGCCTTGCCGGTGTCGGTGTGGCCGCTCGCCTTCGGTGCGGTCATCGACCGTCCCCCTTTGTCGTTCGTTGTGGTGCTGTGCCGCTGTGGGCGTCGTCGCCCGCGGCGTTCTCGTCACGGCCGCGCTGCCAGCCGCGCTGGAGCGAGGCCATACGGCTGCGTACCTCGTCGGCGTCCCGCTCCACGAGCTCCGGGCCGTCCTCCGTGCGCCGCTGGGCGCTCTGCTTGAGCTGGGGAGCCAGGTTGGCCTGCCGTACGCGCCGGGGCAGGGGGCCGGCGCCGGGGCCTGGCTCCTGCCGTGCGGTGCCGGGGCGCGGGTCGCCGGTGTCCTGGCCGCCCGGTGCGATCGCGGTGGGGCGGCTGCGCATGGGGAGGGCGGGGGGCTGCGGGCTCCCGCCACGGCCCCCCGGCTCGGGGGCCGCGGATGCGGGGCGCTCGGCAGGCCGGTCGGCCCCGCCGGTGCCCGGGCGCAGCGGTGAAGCACCGCGCCGGCGGGTCGGCAGCGGGGGCGCGGACTCCTCGTCGAACCGGCCAGGGCCCCGGCCGGTCGGCGGCTGTTCGGCCCGGCGGCGGGACGGCAACGATGCGGGGACTTCCGGCTCGGGGCGCCCCGAACCCGTCGGCGGCTCGTCGGCAGGGTCCTCGCGCCACGGCCGCTGCTCCGTGACCGGGCGTCCGTGCGAGCTGACCAGCTTGGGCGTGCGGCGGCGGGGCAGCGGGACGGGCGCATCCATGTCGTCGGCGGCGTCGCCGCCGGCCGGTTCGCGGAGCTCGGGCTCGCCATGGAGCGAGCCGCCACCGGTGGTCTCGTCCTGTGCGAGCGCGATGGAGCGGCGCGGGCGGAAGAGCCCGCCGCGTTCGCTGTCCTCGTCGTCGAGCGCCCCGGGGAAGTCCTCGATGGCGTCGAGGTCGACCGGTGCCTCCAGTTCGACCGGGCCGTCCAGGAGCCCGGCCGGGAGACCGGGAAGCTGCGCCGGTGTCCGGGAGAGCGCGTTGCCCGGCCGCTCCTCCGGCCCGGTCTCCTTCGAGTGGTGGGGCCGGTCGAGACGGAAGCCGATGCCGTTGGTGTCCGGCACGTCGTCCGTCAGCAGCGCGTCGGGGACGAACAGCACCGCGGTGGTGCCGCCGTACGGGGACGGCTGCAGGGAGACTCGGACGTTCTGCCGCTGGGCGAGCCGGCTGACCACGAACAGTCCGAGGCGGTCGGTGTCGGACAGTTCGAACTCCGGTGTCTCGGCGAGCCGGAGGTTGGCGTCCAGAAGGGCGTCGGCCGCCATGCCGAGGCCGCGGTCGTGGATCTCCAGGGTGAAGCCGTTGGCGACCCGTTCGCCCAGCACCTGGACGGCCGTGTGCGGCGGAGAGAACACCGTGGCGTTCTCCAGGAGTTCCGCCACGAGATGGGTCAGGTCGGCGACGGCCGGACCGGTCACGGCGATCCGCGGCAGGCGGCGGACCTCGATGCGTTCGTAGTCCTCGACCTCGGCGACGGCGGCCCGGACGACGTCCATGAGCTGGACGGGCTTGCGCCACTGCCGGGAGGGGGCGGCGCCGGAGAGGATCACGAGACCCTCGGCGTGCCGTCGCATACGGGTGGTCAGATGGTCGAGGCGGAACAGGTCGGCGAGTTCGTCGGTGTCCTCGGTCCGGCGTTCCATGGTGTCCAGCAGGGTGAGCTGCTTGTGCAGCAGGACCTGGCTGCGGCGGGCGAGGTTGACGAACACTTCGGAGACCCCGGCGCGCAGTTCGGCCTGTTTGACGGCGGCCTCGACGGCGGCACGCTGCAGGGTGTTGAGGGCCTGGCCGACCTCGCCGATCTCGTTCTTGTCGTACTCCAGGCGCGGGACCTCGGTCTCCACGTCGACCTGTTCCCCCGCGGACAGGCGCCGCATGACGCTCGGCAGCCGCACACCGGACGCCTCGTGGGCCTCCAGGCGCAGTTGACGCAGGTCGCGGATGAGAGTGCGGCCGATGCGCGCCGAGACGACGAGCGAGAGGACCACGGCGACCAGGCCCAGGACTCCGGCGACGGCCGCCTTGACGATGACGTTCATCGCGACCGGTTGTACCCGGTCCTGCAGGCGGTCGCCGGCCTGGTCGTCGAGGGTGGCGAGTGCGGTCAGGGCGCTGTCCGCGTCGGCGTCCCAGCTCTTGGCGCTGACGGAACGGGGCGTACCGGCGCCGGAGTCGATGACGGACCGTTCGGCCGAGCGCAGCGGGGCGGTGGCGGCGTTCTTCCAGAACCGGTCGTAGCGTGCGCGCTCGGCCGACGGCAGCACCGGCAGGCTGATGTCGTACAACTGGGTGCGCTGCGCGACCAGGTCGGAGACCTGGCGGACCTCCTCGCGGGTGAGCGTGCCGACGACCAGGGAGGAGCCGAGCAGGGCGTCCTCCCGGGAGAGGAGTTCGCGGGCGCGGGTGATGTTGACGAGGGCGCGCGCCTGCCGGTCGATCTCCACGTTGTCGACCGCGTCGAGGGCGGCCAGGAAGGCGTAGCAGGGATCCACAAGGCGGTTGTAGAGGTGGAGGGCCTCGGCGCGGGTCATCGTGCCCTGCTCGGCGCTGCTGCGCAGGGACTCGACGCCGTTGAAGGCGTCCAGGACGGCGGTGAGGCGTTCGTCGTCGCCCGCGTTCAGTCCGTCGCGGACGTCGGGGTCGTTTGCATTCTTGCGGACCTTGGCGATGGCCTCGTCGGAGGCGCGGCGTGTGGTGCGCAGCGCGGCGAGCGCGTCGGAAGCCCGCGGGTCGGCGAGATAGACGAGGGTCTGCCGGCGTTCCTGCTGGAGGACGCGGACGGTGTCCTCGATGGGATAGCCCATGTCCTTGACGGCCGTGGACACCTGGAACAGCTGAGTGACCGCCCGTCCCGTGAGTACCGTGGCGAATCCCCAGATCGCGGTGAGGGACACCAGCGGCACGAGAAGCAGCGCCACGATCTTCCGGCGGATCGACTTCCCGCGAAAGCGCATGGCCTCCCCCAGCTCGACCCCCTCCGGCCGGGGGCACACATGTGCGTCAACAAACGGCGCGAGCCTACTACCGACGCACAGTTAACTCGAAGACCCGTCCGGAGGCTGAACTTCCGCACTGGCTCGGTGAGATGGGGAGTTGTCCGGGCATTGCGGGAGATTGCCGCCCGCGTTCGCGCGAGGACCGACCGTGCGGATCCGGTCGGTGTGGGCGGTCAGTTGGCCAGAATTTTTCGTTTCCTGGGAATCTTCGGCCCGCGTCGTTCGTCCTTCTCTTCGGGAAATGGGGGCGGAATCGGCCACACGAGCCGCATCCCGCAACCGGGCGGCGTAAAACAGCGCAAGCCGGGCAGCCACTGGGGAGCCGTGTGTTCGGACACGGACGGGGGGTTTACTGGCGGTGGGGAGTGACACGTTGATGGGCACGGCGGAGCGGTACGAGGCGCCCACGGCGGGCGACGCGGCGCACCAGAGGGTGCAGCGGAGCCCCGAGGCACTGGATCACGACATTCCGGCGAGCAGAGGCGGGCCCGAACCCGCTGGGCGCGCCACGGCTGAAGAGCAGCCGCCCTACCGGCCCTTGTGGATCGAGGAGCCCGCGCGACGGCGCCGTATGCCCGATCCGGTGCGTACGGCCGCGGTGCGGGCGGTGCTGATCATCGCCGTGACGCTGATCCAGGCGATGGTCGCGTTCCTGTGCACGCTGGCAGGATCATGGCTGGCCTTCCCCATGGTCCTCAGCAGCGTGGCGAGCACCGTGGCGGCGACGTGGGCTGCGCTCGACGTCTGGGTGACCCGCCAGGTGTGGAACCAGCGCAATGGCGTGGTGTCGGTCCCGAGCAGCACCGCCCGTGCCCTGCGGCGCGAGCGGCGAAGGGCACGGCGGCAGGCACGGGCCGCGGAACGGGCTCAGCGGCGCATACAGCGGCGGGGTGGAGCAGGGCAGTTGTCGCACCCCTGAGCGACGAGTGGTGACGCGGTCGCCCGCCCCTAGGGGTTTGCAGGAGCGGGGCGTTTGAACATCCGCGTCGCGGTGATCTCGCTGTGCACCGCCTCCTCCGCCTGGGGCTGCTGCGGCAGCCCGGGGCGGAGGTGTTCCTCCACGCTGATGTACTTCAGGCCGGCGCGCAGATCGGCATCGTTGCGCAGCCGGATCACCAGCGGGAACTCCGCGAGCGCTGTCGTGTCGAACAGGCCGGTGGTGTAGAGGAGTTGGACACCCAGCGCGTCCGACACGGCCCGCTGCAGCTCCAGCAGATAGGTCGCGTTGGCGCGGCCGATGGGGTTGTCCAGGAACAGCGTGCCCGCGTGGCGGTGCTTGTCGCGGCCCCGGTCGTTCGAGCGCAGCGCGGCCATCGTGCAGTACAGGGCGATGGCCGCGGTGAGCAGCTGACCGCCGGAGAACACGTCGCCCATCTGCCCGACCGGCACCCGCTCGGCGCGCAGTACGGCGTCCGGCTTGAGGATCTCGACGGCGACGCCCTTGGGCTGGAGCGCCGCACCCACGCCCCGCAGCAGCAGGGACATGCCGTCGCGTCGCAGGTCGGAGTTCTTCTTCACGGCCGCCCGGGTGGCCTCGTCGATGACCTCGCCGAGCCGCTCGGTGAGTGTGGCCTGATCGGGCTCCTCGAAGCGGATACGCAGGAACTCCTGCCCGGACCACTCCCCCAGGCCCTCCGGCAGCCGGGACAGACGCTGGGCGGACCGCAGCGTCGCCAGCGCCGACTCCACGAGCCCGCGCAGCCGGTCCACGATCGAGTCCCGGTTCCGCTCCAGCTGCGCCAACTCGTCGGTGAGGACGCGCAGTCGGGGCGCGAACGCGTCCGCCCACTTCTGGGCGTGCTCGGGCAGCGCGGCGGCGGGCAGCTCACGGATCTGCTGCCGCGCCGGGGTGCGGACCTGCTCGTAGCGGGTGGAGTTGGCGTGCCGCACGAGCACATCGCTCGCCTCGCGTACGGCGGCCTCGGCGGCCGACAGGTCGGCGGCGCAGCCGCGCAGGGAGCGGCGGGCCTCCGCGGCGGACTGCCGGGCCTCCTCCAGGCTGCCGGGGTACGGCTCCGGCTCCTCCTGCTCCTCGTCCAGGGCATGCTCGCGGAGCAGGTCGCGGAGCATCGCGGCGATCTCGTCGAAGCCGCCGGCCGCGTCCTCGGCGGCGCGGTGGGCGTCCAGGAGCTCGGCGTGGGCCTCGCGGGCCTGGCTCAAGGCCTCGGTACGCGAGGCGAGTTCGGCGGTCGCGGTGCGCAGCAGTGCCTGTGCGTGCTCGGCGTCGCGCGGCTCGAGTTCCTCGGGCAGCTCGGTGTGCGCCTCGGCGTCCTCGGGCGCGTGCCGCTCGGCCTCGCCGCGCAGCCGTCCGAGTTGCTCGCTCGCGGTCGACATCCGGGTCTCCAGGAGCTGCACCAGCTCCTCGGCCCGGGCGGCGGCCGCCTGCCGGGACGGTCCGTCGGAACCGTCCGGCGACTGCAGCAGCTGCTCCGCGCGGCTGCGGACCTTGTTGCTGAGGCGGTCCAGCTCGGCGCGGGCCGCGCTCTCGTCGCTCTCCGCGCGAGCCTGTTCGGCGCGCAGATCGGCGCCGACGCCGACCTTCTCGTAGACCTGGGAGGCGGTGCGGTAGGCCTCGCGGAGTGCGGGCAGCGACGACTTCGGGGCCGCCGCGTCGTCCTCGGGCACGTCGTCGGGTGCACCCGCGATCTCCGCGCGTTCGGCGCGCAGTGCCCGTGCGGTGCGGCGGGCGTCGTCGGCGGCGCGCTGGGCGCCGCGGCGGTCCTCGTCGGCGGCGCGGGCGCGCTCCAGGCAGGCCTGGGCGCGAGCCTCCGCCTCGACGCCGTCGTCGGCCAGTTCGCGCAGTTTGACCTGCCAGCCGGCCCGCTCGCGCAGCCGGAAGGCGAGCCCGGCAAGGGCGTCGGCCGCGCGCCGGGCCTTCTGCGCCGCCTCCTGCCGCTCGTCCCGCAGCTGCGCGGCCTCGGCGGCGACCTCGTCGGCCTCGGCCCGCGCCGAACGCGCCTCGGTCAGCTCGGCCTCGGCCTCCTCGGCGAACACCCGCGCGTCGTGCGCGGCCCGGGCCAGCTCGACGAGCCGGCCCGCCGGGCAGCCGGTGCGCCAGGAGGCGAGGCGCGCCGCCAGCTCGCGGTCCTTGCCGAGGCGTGCGGCGAGCGTCCTGATCTCCTCGTCCCGCTCACTCGCCCGCTCGCGCAGCGCCTGCCGCTCCTGGTCCGCGGCGTGCTCGTCGTGCATGGCGGGGTTCGGCGGTACGAGGAAGACGTTGCTGTCGCCCGAGTCGGCGGCCGGGGTGGGGGCGAGCAGGGCGGCGGCCGTACCGACGGCCACGGCGGACCGCGGCAGCAGCGCCGCCTCGCTGAGGGCCTCGCGGGCGCGGGCGTGGGTGTCGGGATCGGTGATGATCACGCCGTCGACCAGCTCCGGGCGGGCGGCCAGCACGCGCGCGTGGTCGGCGGGGTCCACGGCCTGGGCGAGATAGCGCCAGCCGGGCAGGGCCGGGATGCCGTGCTCGCCCAGGAACTCCACGGTGGCCAGCACATCCGGTCCGGGCGGCAGCAGCCCGCCGTCGCCCAGTGCGCCGAGGATCCGCGCGTCGTCGGCCGCAGCGGTCCGCAGTTCGAAGAGCTGCCGCTCGGCAAAGGACACGGAGTCGTCGAGCAGCTCGCGCAGTTCGTCGGCGAAGCGGTCGAGCTCCTCCGGGGTGAGGGCGGCTTCGTCGCTGTCCGTGTCGTGGCGGGGGTGCGGGACCGAGGGGCGTGCTTCCGGGGCCGACGGCCGGGCGTCCTTGCCGGACAGGTTCAGCAGCTCCGCCAGTCGCTCCTCGGCCGCCAGCGACTGTGCGATGCGGCGCTCGGCCTCGTACGACCGCCGCGTCGCTGCCGCCGCGTCCGCCGCGCGGGCCGCGGTCAGCTCGGCGCGGGACTCGGCGGAAGCCGCCTCGCGCGCGTGCTCCGTCGCCTTGTGCGAGGCCTCACGTGCGGTGTCCCAGGCGGCGACCGCCGTCTTCTCGGCGTCGCTGGCCGCGAGGGCGGCGCGGGCCGGGTCGGCGTCGGGTGCGCTGTCGTCGAGCCATCCCGCGCGGACCGCCTCGGCGGTCTCCTGCTCCACCTCCGTGAGGCGCTGTCGCAGATGCCCGATCTCGCTGCGGGCCCGCTGCGCCTCGGTGGCGGCGGCGGTCGAGTCCCGGTAGGCGGCCTCGCCGACCTCCTGCAGCGCGGCGGATCGCTCCTCCTCCTCGTTGGCGAGGCTCTCGGCGCTCTCCGCGGCCGCGTGCAGGGCCCGTACGAGATCCACTGCGGCCTTGGCCCGGGCGGCGAGCGCGGGCGCCGCGTCCCGTTCGGCTTCCTGGATGGCGGCGGCCACGCGCGCGACGCGGTCGGCGGCGGCACGGTGGCGCAGTACGGCCTCGGCGGCCTGCCAGGCGGAGTGCAGTGTGCGGGCCTCGGCGAGTTCGCGTTTCTGCCCGGCGGCGGACTTCTCGGCGGCGGCGAGCGCCAAGGAGGCGTTGCGGTAGGCGAGTTCCGCGGCGATCAGTGCGCTGCGCTCGCGAGCCGCCTCGCAGTGCGTGACGGCGTACGCGGCGGCGGTGACGCGCTGGGCGAGGTCGGCGGCCCGGACCCGCTCCTGCACCCCCCGCGCCGACAGCCGACGCGCCAGTGTGCGGGTGCGGCGCTCGGCGCCGGTGTGGATGTCACGCGCGCGTGCCCGGGCCTCGGCGGCCTCGACGATCCGTCCGAGCAGATCCACCGACCCGGCGGTGAACTCCCGTTCGGCGATCAGCTCGGCCCGGCGGCCCAGCTTGTTGCCGAAGCCGCTGACCAGGTCGGCGAGCCCGTCGGTGTCCCGGGTGTCGGTCACCGCGCGCAGCAGCAGGTCGGTGAAGTCGGAGTCCTTCTTGACCGCGAAGAGGCCGGCCGCCTCGCCCTCGTCGGCGTTCATCTCCCGCTGGTAGCGGAAGAGTTCGGGGTCGAGGCCGAGGTCGCCGAGGTGTTCGATCCAGCGGTCGTGGATCTCCTCCCAGTGCACCTCCAGATGCGGATACGCCTTGCCCGCCTCGGTGAGGGCGTCCCTGAAGCCCTTCATGGTGCGCCGACGGCCCTGCGCGCCCGACTGGCCCTCGACGGCCGGCCGTACGGCGGTGGCCTCGGCGACGGGCAGGTTGTCCAGGGACAGCCCTGGGCCGGGCCGGAAGGAGTACCAGGCCTCGGCGAACTTCCGCGGGTCGTTGGACACTTGCCGTCCGCGCCACTCGCTGACCTTGCCGACGACGACGCATTCGCCGGTCAGCGTGTGCTGCCACTCCAGGGCGACGTGCCCGCAGTCGTCGGCGAGCAGGAACTTGCGCAGCACGCCGGAGCTGGCGCCGCCGAGGGTGTTGCGGTGGCCCGGCAGCATCACCGAGAAGATCAGCTTCAGCAGGACCGACTTGCCACCACCGTTCTCCAGGAAGAGCACGCCGGCGGGCGCGGGGCGGCGCGGCGGGCCGACGGGCTCCTCCTCGAAGAACTCCGCCTGGGTGGGCGCGGGGTCGGGCACGGGCTCGCCCACGCCCCGCAGGTCGAGCACGGTGTCGGCGTAGCGCGCACCGGCTGGACCGATGGAGTAGAGGCGGACCCGGGACAGCTCGTACATGGCGGACTCTCGTAAGTCTTCGGCAGGTCGGGGGAGTTCAGGAGTGTGACGGCGCGTGGAACGGCAGCCCGGCGTCGGCCGCCAGCTCCAGGTCGTCGGTGTTCTCGGGCGGCAGCAGCGTCGGGGTGCCGTCGGTCACCGGGACCACGCCCAGCTCCAGCAGCTCGGCCATCGCGGCGCTGCCCGCCATGTCGCGCACCTGAAGCTGGTAGCGGGAGGTCGTGCGGTACGTGCCGCCGTTGTCGTCGCCGGTGCGCTGCAGGAATCCGGAGTCGGTGAGGAACGCCGCCGCCTTGCCGACGATGCCGGTGGTCGAACCGGCGAGCCTGCGCGCGTCCTTGGTGGCACCGGCCGCGCTGCGTCTCGCCCAGATCCGCCACGCTGCCTCGAGGCCGGGCGCGTCGGTGGCCGGGTCGGTGTTGTCGCCGTGTTCCTCGGCACGCTCCTCCAGACGGCGGCAGGCCTGCCGTACGAACGCGTCGACACCGTTGACCGTCACACGCCCGATGTATCCGTCGTCGGCGAGGTCCTCGGGGCGCGGGAACGCCATGGCGGCGACGGCGAGATGGGCCAGTCCGTGCAGGAAGCGGTCGCCGCCGTCGGCGGACGTACGACGCGCGTAGTCGCCCATGCGGACGGTGAACACCGAGTCCTCGGCGGCCGTCACGGCCATCCCCGCGCGCGGGGAGACCTCCAGCACCACCAGCCCGAGGCCGGCGGCCACGGCGTCCGCGAGCCGCGCGAAAGGGGGGTCCTCGCGGTAGCGGCGCAGCAGCTCGGCGTACTCCTGGTCCCGCGCGGGCTGCAGCTTGGGCTGCAGCCCGAACGCGACGAGCCGCGCCGCGTCGGCGGCGTCGGCGGGCGTGACGGCGGCGGTCGCCGCAGGGGCCGGGGCCTCCGCTTCACTCCACTCGACGTGCTCACTCACTGCTCGGGCTCCTTGTCGCGTTCCTGCTCACTCATGCTGCTTCCGTCCGGTCCGCCGCCATGCCCGCCGCGTCCAGCAGGGCCGTGCCGACGATGAGATCGGCGCCGCCGAACTCCGGATCGTCCAGCTCCGTCCCGTCGTCCACGGCGAACAGCAGCTTCTCCTCGCCCTGGCGGTATGCGGTACCGACCGCCGGGCTGGCCGCGTGCACCGCCAACAGGGCCACCAGATACGGCAGATCGGGGTCCTGTCTCCGGGCCTCGGCCAGCAACCCCGACAACCGGCGCGGTGCATCGGCGGGCAGGTCCAGCAGTTCCGTCGCTGCGGCCAGCTGCTCCTCGCTGAACCGGCTGTCGTCCGGCGTCGCGATCAGATCCGGCTCGGGCATCTCCGCGCCCAGGTGCTCCCGCTCCACCGGCGGCGTCAGCAATATGTCCACGAGGTCGCCCAACCGCACGGAGACCGGCGTACGCAAACCGGTGCCCCGGGCGAAGAAGGCGTCCGTGACCCGGACCGCCTGTTCCAGCGGCAGGGGCAGCACGGGGGCGACGAGGTGCCCGTACAGGTCGATCCCGGACGAGGCCATGGGGGTCGCGAACGCCTGCCGGTCCTGCTCCGCACGGAACAGCGGGCCGGCCTCCAGGAGGCGGGACTGCAGCTGGGTGTGCCTGCGGATGCAGTCCTTGACGATGTCGACGAGCTCGGCCGCGCGCCGCTTGTGCTCGGGGTCCTCGGTCTCGTCACGGGCCTTGCGGATGTTGGTGAGGATCGCGTTCTCGTGCCGGTAGCGGTCGGCGACGTGGTCCAGCGCCTCGGCGATCATGTCGGGCACGGAGTTGAGCCAGTCCACCGCCCGGACGTTGCGCCGGGTCGCGTCCAGGGCTCTGCGCAGGGTTTCCGAGTACTGCACCGTCCGGTAGCGGGCCTGTTCGGCGGCGAGCTGGGCGTCGGCGAGGCGGCCCCGGTTGATCAGGACCTCCAGTTTGACCTCGGCGGCGATCTGCGCGCTGGTGACGTCCGTGTCCAGGGCGCCGACCAGGACGTTGACCGCCTCGTCCGTGGTACGGAGGTAGACGGTGCCGCCGGGGCCCGGCACCTCCTCGATCAGCTTGAAGTCGTAGTCACGGCGGACATAGCTGCCGTCGCTCGTGAACGTGCCGTAGACGGCACGGAAGCCGCGGTCGACGCTGCCGACGTTGATCAGGTTCTCCAGGACCCAGCGGGCCACGCGCTCGTGCTCGGCGACGGGCCGCTGCGGGGCCTGCGCGGCGATGCGCGGAATGAGCCGGGCGACTATCTGGTCGTGGTCGGCGCCCGTGTCGAAGTCCATGTTCAGGGTGACCAGGTCGATGGCGGCCAGCGCCACCTCCGCCATGCCGTACACCGAGTACTCGCCGGCGAGGTTGGCCTTGCGTGCGTCGAGGTCGTGCAGCGGCGCGGTGCAGGCGAGCGCGCGCAGGCGCCGCGCCAGCCCCTCGTCGGCGGCCGGGCCCGGTGCGGGGCGCGGCCCCGCGCTGAGCTGGGGCGGAACGCTGTCCGTCGATGCAGGCGAAGTCACGGTGCACAGACTAGGTCCTCGGTCTGACATCGACCCAAACGACTCAGATGCCACCAGGCGTCACGCTCGCCACAGCAGTGAACCCGGCACTCCTGCGTCCCGCTAACCGTCCTCCCCGACCCGCCGCCGGTACACCTCGACGACCCGCTCGAGCGAGTCGTCGAGGTAGACCTCAAGGAGTTTCTCGGCCGCCGGCCGGTCCCCCGCCTGCAGGGCCTGCAGAATCTGCCGGTTGCGGGCCAGGTACGGCTCGTGCAGGGCTTTGGGGTCGTCCACGATGTGGAAGGCCAGGCGAAGTTCTGCGAAGACGCTGCGCATCAGCTCGTCGGTGCGGGCGCTGCCGGCGAGGGCCACCAGCTCCCGGTGGAAGTGGATGTTGGCGGTACCCACGCCTTTCCAGTCACCCTCGCGCGCCGCCCGCTGCCCCTCTTCGACGACCTCGGCGAGTGCGTCCAGGCCGTACGGCGGCTGTCCGAGCCCGCGGACGACGGCGCACTCGACGAGGCGCCGGGTGCGGTAGATGTCCTCGACGTCCTCGACGGTGAGGACCCGGACGAAGACGCCCCGGTTCAGCTCGTGCACGAGCAGACGTTCGTGGGTGAGCAGCCGGAACGCCTCGCGGAGCGTGTTGCGGGAGACTCCGAGCGCGCCCCCGATGCTGTCCTCCGACAGCCGGGTGCCGGGCGGGAAGAACCCCTCGGCGATGCGGCCCCTGAGGATGTCCGAGACGCGCTCGGCGGTGCTGGTGCGCCCCAGGAGAGCCCGGTCGTCGGCCAGTCCTGTCAGCTGCTCTGCCATGCCCGGAATTCAATCGCAGATACAAGAACGAAACAACGTGGGTATTGAAGGATCGTTCAACGATCCTCTACCTTGCTACACACGGCGCCGTCGTTCGCTCCGGGCGCCGACCGCTCCTCCTGCACGGCACGGCTCATTTCTGAAGCACCCTTCGTCCTCCCACTGCGAGGTGCCCATGAGTACGACCCCTCCGCCCCAGGCCCTGACCGAACACCCCGGAACCGAGGAAAGCGCCCTGGATGACGGCGCGTTGGGCTGGCTGCGCGCCCTCGGGCCGCGCGGCCGCCGCGCCTTCGCGGGCGCGTTCGGCGGCTATGCCCTGGACTCGTACGACTACTTCACGCTGCCCCTGAGCATGGTCGCGCTGGCCGCGTACTTCGGCCTGGACAGCGGTCAGACCGGCCTGTTCACGACGGTCACCCTCGTGGTCTCCGCGGTGGGCGGCGCCGTCGCGGGCGTGGTGGCGGACCGGGTCGGCCGGGTCAGGGCACTGATGATCACCGTGATCACCTACGCGGTCTTCACCGTGGCCTGCGGCTTCGCCCCCAACTACGAGACGCTGCTGGTCTTCCGCGCTCTGCAGGGCCTCGGTTTCGGCGGTGAGTGGGCGGTCGGCGCGATCCTCGTCGCCGAGTACGCGAGCGCCAGGCACCGGGGCCGTACCCTCGGCGCCGTCCAGAGTTCGTGGGCCGTGGGCTGGGCGCTGGCCGCGGTCGTGTACACCCTGGTCTTCTCGTTCGCCGGCGACGATCTGGCCTGGCGCATCATGTTCTGGACCGGCGCGCTGCCCGCGCTGCTGGTGATCTGGATGCGCCGCCGGGTGCACGACGCCCCGGAGGCGGCGGCCGTACGCGAACAGAGCACACAGAAGGGCTCGTTCACCGCGATCTTCAAACCCGGCCTGCTGCGCACGACCGTCTTCGCCGCACTCCTGTCCACCGGCGTCCAGGGCGGCTACTACACGCTCGCCACCTGGGTACCGACGTACCTGAAGACCGACCGCGGGCTGTCGGTCGTCGGCACCGGCGGGTATCTGACGTTCCTGATCTCCGGCGCCTTCCTGGGCTATCTGACCGGCGGCTACCTCACCGACCGGCTGGGCCGCAGGCGCAACATCTGGCTGTTCGCCCTGCTGTCGGCCGTGTGCATCCTGGCGTACGCGAACATCCCGCACGGCGCCAACACCCTGCTCCTGGTGCTCGGTTTCCCGCTCGGGTTCTGCATGTCGGCGATCTTCAGCGGCTTCGGCTCCTATCTGAGCGAGCTGTACCCGACGGCGGTACGGGGCACGGGACAGGGCTTCACGTACAACACCGGGCGCGCCGTGGGCGCCGTCTTCCCCACGACCGTCGGCTTCCTGGCCGACAGCTGGGGCGTGGGCGGCGCGCTGGTGTTCGGTGCGATCGGCTACGGCCTCGCGGCGCTGGCGCTGCTGGGGCTGCCGGAGACCCATGGGAAGGAACTCGCGTGAACCGTACGGAAGAGCGCCCTGTGACCGCAGTCGACGAGCACGCGCACGCGTGGAGCCCGAAAGCCGCCCGGGCTCGCTTCCGGGAAGGACTCAGCGGACCCACCGCCGGGGTGGCGGCCGGACACACCCAGGTCAATCTGATCTCGGTGCCCGCCGACTGGGCGTACGACATGCTGCTGTTCTGCCAGCGCAACCCCAAGCCCTGTCCGGTGCTCGACGTCACGGACGCCGGCTCCGCCACGACGATCCTGGCGGACGGCGCGGACCTGCGTACCGATCTGCCGCGCTACCGGGTGTGGCAGGACGGCGTGCTGGTGGACGAGCCGACGGACGTCCGCGCGCACTGGCGCGAGGACCTGGTGTCGTTCCTGATCGGCTGCAGCTTCACTTTCGAGTGGGCGCTGGCCGAGGCGGGCGTGCCGATCCGCCACGTCGAGCAGGGCCGCAACGTCCCGATGTATGTGACGAGTCGTCAGTGCCGTCCGGCGGGGCGGCTGCACGGCCCGATGGTGGTGTCCATGCGGCCGGTGCCGCCGCAGCACCTGGCGGCGGCGATCCGGGAGAGCAGTCTGCTCCCGGCAGTGCACGGCAGCCCCGTGCACTGCGGCGATCCTTCTGGGCTGGGCATCGACGACCTCGGCCGCCCCGACTTCGGCGACCCGGTGGACCTCGAACCGGACGACATCCCGGTGTTCTGGGCCTGCGGAGTGACCCCGCAGGCGGCCGTGATGGCCTCGCTCCCGCCCTTCGCCATCACACACGCACCCGGCCAGATGTTCCTGACCGACGCCCGCGACGAGCAGTACCGCGTGGCCTGAGAGAAACACGAAGGACCCATGACCTCGATCGATCTCAACGCCGACCTCGGCGAGGGCTTCGGCCGCTGGCAGCTGACCGACGACGAGCAGCTGCTGTCCGTCGTCACCAGCGCCAACGTGGCCTGCGGCTTCCACGCCGGGGACGCGGCCACCATGCGGCGGGTGTGCGACCTGGCGGCCGAGCGCGGCGTCCGGATCGGCGCCCAGGTCTCCTACCGGGACCTGGCGGGGTTCGGGCGGCGCGCGATGGACGTGCCGCCCGCGGAGCTCGCGGCCGAGGTGGCCTACCAGATCGGCGCCCTGGAGGTCTTCGCGCGCGCGGCCGGCACGCGCGTGTCGTACGTCAAGCCGCACGGCGCGCTCTACAACCGCGTCGTGCACGACGAGGAGCAGGCCGGTGCGGTCGTGGACGGCGTACGGCTCGCCGACGCCTCGCTGCCCGTCCTCGGACTGCCCGGCTCGCGCCTGCTGGAGCTCGCCGGCAAGGCGGGTATGCCGGCCGTCGCGGAGGCCTTCGCGGACCGTGCGTACACCCCGGAGGGAACGCTCGTGCCGCGCGGCCACGAGGGCGCCGTGGTCAGCGACCCGGAAGCCGTGGTGGAGCGCTCGGTGGGCCTGGCCCGCTTCGGCACGGTCACCTCGCACTCCGGTGCGCGCGTCGACGTACGCGCGCGTTCCCTGTGCCTGCACGGGGACACGCCGGGCGCCGTCGCACTCGCCCGGCGCGTCCGGGACCGCCTGCAGGAGTCGGGGATCCGGGTGGAGGCCTTCGCATGAGGGCGCTGCCCGTCGGGGACAGCGCCCTGCTCGTCGAGCTGACCTCCGGGGACGAGGCACAGGCCCTGCACGCGGAGCTGCTGCGGCGCCGTGCGGAAGGCCTGCTCACGGTGCGCGAGATCGTCCCCGCGGCCCGCACCGTCCTGCTCGACGGCCTCGACGACCCGGTCCGTCTGGCTTCCGAACTGACCGCCTCCGAGGTGCCCCCGGCTCCCCCTCGGGAACAGGCGGTCGTGGACATCCCGGTCCGCTACGACGGTCCCGACCTGGCCGACGTCGCCGCGCACTGGGGCGTCGGCGAGCGCGAAGTGGCCCGTATCCACGCGGCCACCGAGTTCAGCGTCGCCTTCTGCGGGTTCGCCCCGGGCTTCGGCTACCTCACCGGCCTGCCGCCGCGGTACGACGTCCCGCGCCGGGCCACCCCGCGCACGGCCGTCCCGGCGGGTTCGGTGGCGCTGGCGGGCCCGTACACGGGTGTGTACCCGCGCTCGTCGCCGGGCGGCTGGCAGCTGATCGGGCGCACGGACACCGTGCTGTGGGACCACGCGCGCGTGCCCGCCGCACTGTTGTCGCCCGGCACGCGCGTGCGCTTCGTCCCGGTGGGGTGCCCGTGACGGACCGCGCACTCGTCGTCGTACGCGCCGGAGCGCTCACCACGGTGCAGGACCGGGGACGCCCCGGCCACGCCCACCTCGGCGTGCCGCGCTCCGGCGCGCTCGACGCCCCGGCGGCGGCGCTCGTCAACCGGCTGGTCGGCAACCCGCCCGAGGCGGCCGTCCTGGAGACCACGGTCAACGGGTGCGCCCTGCGGCCGCGTTCGACGGCCACGCTCGCGGTCGGCGGCGCGCCCTGCCCGGTCACGGTGGACGGCCGGCCGGTGGCCTGGGGAGCCCCGGTGTGCGTGCCCGCGGGTGCGCTCCTGGAGGTCGGCACCGTCGTCTCCGGAGTACGCAGCTATGTGGCCGTCTCGGGCGGCATCACCGTCGAGCCGGTGCTCGGCAGCCGCTCGACGGACCTGCTGTCCGGCCTCGGCCCCGCACCTCTCACGGACGGCATGGTGCTCCCCCTGGGGACGCCGAAACGCGTCCACGCGCGCGTGGACTTCGCTCCGCAGCCCGCTCCTCGGGCCGAACTCGTCCTACGGGTGACGCTGGGACCGCGCGACGACTGGTTCACACAAGAGGCCTTGCGTACGTTCACGTCCCGCCCGTACCGCGTGTCCGCCGCGAGCAACCGCATCGGCCTGCGCACGGAAGGCCCCGCGCTGGAACGGGCCCTGCCGGGTGAACTCCCCAGCGAGGGCATGGTGCTGGGGGCCGTCCAGGTCCCGCCCGACGGCAGACCGGTCGTCTTCCTGGCCGACCATCCGACCACCGGGGGCTACCCGGTGATGGGCGTGGTTTGCGCCCAGGACATTCCCTCCGTGGCCCAAGCGGCACCGGGCACGCCGGTCCGCTTCATCGAGGTACGCACACGGGACCGCCGTTAGGGACCGACCTCTCATCGCCCACCCCGCGGAGCTGGGCGGCATCCGGCTGCTCCCCAACAGACACCGCAGCCAAAGCCGCCGAAACCGCAGCAGCGGCCCGCAGATCCAGCCGCGCACTGGTCCCCCGCACCCGGTGCCGCATCTCGTCGGCGGCGAGCCGCAGCAGCTGCGGCAGCAGATCCGTGCACCGCCGTGCAACCCACGCCGTACCCGCCGTGGCCAGCCACAACAGGCTCGCCGACCGCGAGGGCACGGGGAACTCCGGCTCCGGCGAAGGCGCGGGACCCGCCGCACGGGCCGCCTCCGCCAGCAGCGCGTGGAAGCGCACGGCGAGCTGCCGATGCCCCTGCTCGCCCGGGTGCAGCCGGTCCGCGCTCCACATCGCGCGGTCGGTGATCCAGGCTTCCTCGGCCGCGTGCAGATGGACGGCCCCGTAGCGGTCGGAGAGGGCGTGGACCACCCGATTGACCGCCCGTTGCCGCCGGGCCAGCGGACGGGCCAGGGAGCCGGGCAGGCCGAGCATCGAGCCGGGGTCGGGCAGACAGGCCGTGAGCAGGGTCGCCCCCTGCTCGGTGAAGGCGGCGTACACCTCGTCGAGCCGTTCGGCCACGGCGTGGATGTCGAAGGTGCAGCGCAGGGTGTCGTTGACGCCGATGACCACGGACACCACGTCCGGCTGCAGGGCGAGCCCGGCCGGCGTCTGCTGCTCCAGCACCTCCCGGGTCTGGGCACCGCTGACAGCGAGGTTGGTGAACTCCACGGGCTCCTCGGCGAGCCCGCCGGCGAGCAGTGCGGCCCAGCCGCGCCACCCGTCGCTGACGGGATCGCCCACGCCCTCGGTCAGCGAGTCCCCGAGGGCGACGAAACGCACCGGTCTCATGCCACGCCCCCGGGCACGGAACGTCGCACCGGAACCGGCGCGTCGTGCGCGGCGAGAAACGCGTCCACGGCCGTGTTCCACCCGAAGCACTCCGCACGCGCGCGTGCGGTCTCGCGTCGCTCCCGCTCGGGGAGTTCGAGCAGCATGTCGACGGCGTCCGCGAAGGCCTCCCCGTGGTCCGCGGCGACGGCTCCGGCGGAGCCGATCACCTCGGGCAGCGCGGACGAGGTGCTCACCACCACGGGCGTACCGCAGGCCATCGCCTCCAGCGCGGCGAGCCCGAAGGTCTCGGCGGGCCCGGGTGCCAGGCACACGTCGGCGGAGGCCTGGAGGGCGCCGAGCGCGCCGCGGTCGGAGACGTGCCCGAGGAAGGTGACCGGCAGCCCGCGCTCCCGCGCCCGCTGTTCGAGCCGCGGCCGCAGCGGCCCGTCCCCTGCCACCACCAGCACCGCCCGCCGGCCCCGCCGCAGCAGTGCCTCGAGGGCGTCCAGCGCCGTGCCGGGCCGCTTCTCCACCGACAGCCGGGTGCACGTCACGAGCAGCGACTCGGCCACGCGCGCGTAGCGTGCCCGCAGCCCCGGGTCGCGCAGCGCGGGATGCCGCTCGACCAGGTCGACGCCGAGCGGGGCCCGTACGACATTGCGGGCGCCGATCCGCACGAACTCCCGCTCGGCGAACTCGGTGGTGCACACCACGCGCGCGTACGTGTGTGCCGTACGCACGTTGAGCGCGTCGGCGGCGCGGCGGGCGGCCCCCTCCGGCAGCCCCCAGGTGCGCAGCACGCCGTCGGCGGTCTCGTGGGAGACCATCACGGCGGGGATGCGGGCGCGCCGCGCCCACTTGCCGGTCCAGCGCAGGGTCGTGCGGTCGGAGACCTCCAGGCGGTCGGGGGCCAGCTCCTCCAGGACCCGGGCCACCCGTCGCTTGTCGGTGAGCACGCGGTATCCGCCCGTGCCGGGCAGCAGCGGCCCGGGCAGGGTGATGACGCGGCCCTGCTCTGTGTCGCGGTCGTCGGCGCGTTCGCCGGGGACGATGAGCACGGGCTCGTGCCCTGCGGCCTGGAAGCCCTTGCCGAGTTCCCGCAGGGCGGTGCGCAGACCGCCGGAGGAGGGGGCGACGAAGTTGGCGAGTCGCACGATCCGCAGGGAGGTCATGCCGCCACCGCCGTCTTCTGGCGCGCGGCGAGCACGTCCGCGTAGTGCCCGATCAGCTGATCGCCCACGGCTGCCCAGGTGCGTCCCTCGACGGTGGCGCGGGCGGTGGCGCCGAAGGTGATCCGCCGCTCCGGGTCCGCGGCCAGGGACTGCACGGCGTCCCGTACGGCGTCCGCGTCGTGGGGCGGCACCAGCAGCCCGGTGCGCCCGTGGGCGACCAGGTCGAGGGGGCCGCCGGCGGCAGGCGCGACGACGGGGACACCGCTCGCCATGGCCTCCTGCACGGTCTGACAGAACGTCTCGAAGGGGCCGGTGTGCGCGAAGACGTCCAGCGAGGCGTAGATGCGGGCGAGTTCGTCGCCGGTGCGGCGGCCGAGGAAGACCGCGCCCGGCAGCGCCTCGGCGAGGCTCGGCTGGCTCGGACCGTCGCCCACGACCACGACCTTCACTCCGTCGAGGCCGCAGACGCCGGCCAGGAGCTCGATGTGCTTCTCGGGGGCGAGCCGGCCGACGTAGCCGACGATCAGCTCGCCGTTCGGGGCGAGTTCGCGGCGCAGGGCCTCGTCGCGCAGGTGCGGCCGGAAACGGACGGTGTCCACGCCGCGCTGCCAGAGCTTGACCCGGGGCACCTCATGGGTCTTCAGGTCGTGCATCGAGGCGCTGGAGGGGGCGAGGGTGAGGTCGGCGGCGGAGTGGACGGAGCGGATGCGCCGCCACGCCGCGGCCTCACCGGCGCCCATGTAGGTACGGGCGTATCCGGCCAGATCCGTCTGGTAGACGGCCACGGCCGGGACGCCGAGCCGGGCGGCGACCGTCATGCCGCGGACACCGAGGACGAAGGGGCTGGCCAGGTGGACGATGTCGGCCCGGTGCTCCATGACGGCCGCGGCCAGGCGGCGGCTGGGCAGGGCGACACGGACCTGGGGATAGCCCGGGAGCGGGAGGGAGGGGACACGGACGACGGGGCACGGCGCCTGGGCGTCGGGCCCGGTCCCGGCCCGGACGGCAAGAGCGGTACTGGCCGGGGCGACGACGAGCGGAAGGTGACCGCGATCTACGAGGTGCCGGGCGGTCTGGAGCGCGCAGTGGGCCACGCCGTTCACGTCGGGGGGAAAGGATTCGGTCACTATGACGACACGCATACGGGTGTTGTCGCCGGGCTGGACGTGGTCGCGTCAAAGTGGATCTTTGCGAACGATGAACGTCCCGTGAGCGTTCCTGTGCACACCCGAGCAGGTCAGGCCGTGTCCATGACCGCCTGACCCGCGGGTCATCCGCTGTTCATCCAGTGGCCCTGCCGCGGCCCGCGGAGCCCGTGTGTGGCCGGCTCAGACTGCGGGTCCCTCAGGTGCGATGCGACTTCGTACGGCGGTCTGCACTTCGGCTTCCTCGGCCGGGTCGGCGGCGAGCCGGCGGAGCTGTTCGACGACCCGTGCGTCACCGGTCTCGGCGTGCCGGGCGGCGATTTCGCGGGTGGTCTCCTCGCAGTCCCAGAGGCACTCGACGGCGAAGCCTGCGGGGAAGGAGGGGTCGGTGGCGGCCAGGGCGCGGGCGGCCCGGCCGCGGAGATGGGAGGAGGCGGTTTCGCGGTAGATATGGCGCAGTACGGGGGCTGCGCAGGCGATGCCGAGCCGGCCGGTGCCGTCCACGAGGGTCCACAGCGTGGGGGCGTCCGGCCCCTCGCCCCGTACGGCTTCGCGCAACGCCCCCAGGACGAGATCCTTGTCCCCGGTCCCCCCGCGGCAGGCGAGCATACGGCCGGCGGCGGCGCCCAGGGGGTCGGGCCGGTGGGCCCAGCCGCGGGCCCGGTCGACGGCGGCGACGCTGCGCATCCGTTCGAAGGCGTCCACGGCAGCCTCCACGACGGCCGGTGAGCCGGTGAGCACAGCCCCCTCGATCAGGTCGAGGGCGTCGGGATCATTGCTGTCGGCGAGATAGCGCAGTGCGGTGCAGCGGGCTCCGTCGGTGCCGTCCTTGGCGGCCTGCACGATCTCGGGCCGGTCCTCGGGGCCAGCGACGGCGGTCAGGCAGCGGGCGGCCGGGACATGCAGCGCCGCGCCCCGTTCGACGCCCTGCTGGGCCCACTCGAACACGGCCTGCACGCTCCACCCCGGACGGGGCCCGGATGGTCGCATCTGGCGCTGCCAGCGGTCGAAACAGCCGGTCTCCTGAGCGGCACGCACACGCGTGGCGATCGATTCGCGCGGATCCTCCGCCCACAGCCGCCACGGCCGGGGCTCGAAGGCGTCACGCACGACGGCGGCGAGTTCGGCCTCGCCCTCGGCGTCGGTGGCGAAGCGGGCCAGCACGGGTGCCGCGAGGGCCCGCAGGCCGGCGTCGTCGTCGCGCAGCGCCAGTTCGTCCAGGGCCCAGGCCCAGTTGGAGCCGGAGGCGGCGTACCTGCGCAGCAGCTGGAGCGCGTCCCGTCGGCCGTAGGAGGCGAGATGGCCGAGGACGGCCAGGGCCAGTCCCGTGCGGGACTCCTCGGTGTCGAAGACGTCCTCGACGTCGAAGAGGTGCGCCTCGATCTCGTCCAGCTCGCCGTTCAGGTCGAGGTAGAGACGGGCGTAATAGAGGGAGCGGTTCTCCACCTGCCAGTCGTGGCGGGGGTCGCGCAGCACACAGTGGTTCAGCGCCGCGAGCGCCTCGGCGCGCGGGGCGGTGAGCGCGTGCAGTGTGCCGTCGCCGCGGCCCCGCTGGAGCAGGCCGAGCAGCGTACCGCTGGGCGCTATGACCGGATCGAACATGGGAAACAGCCTCACATCAAGCGTCGACGCAACCGGGGAACACGCATTACCTGGCCGCGTGACACAACGTCGGGGCGCCCGCCGTCTCGTGCTTGCTGTAGACCATCTTCCTCTGCCTCTCGTCAGTGGCCCTCGCGGACCGCATCACGGCCCGCGCGGTGCGGCAACACCTGCCCAGCCATCGCGTCCGTGAATCACGACGTCATGATGACTCGGCACTTCGACCTGCCGCGACCGAAATTTCGGCGGCCCTGTACCGCCTCCCCCGTTTTCTGTGTTTGTGCTGGTCAGAACATTCGGATCAGTGTGCGCCGAACAACTCGAGCAGTTCCGTCTTGCCGAACATCCGCGCCGTGTCGACGGCCGACGGGGTTCCCGCGGCCGGATCGGCACCGCCCTCCAGGAGGGCCTTGATGACGTCGGTCTCGCCCTTGAAGACGGCCCCGGCGAGCGGGGTCTGGCCCCGGTCGTTGATCCGGTCGCCCTCGGCGCCCCGGGCGAGCAGGGCGCGCACCGCGTCCGCGTGTCCGTGGTAGGCGGCGAGCATCACGAGCGAGTCACCGCGGTCGTTGGTGAGGTTGGCCGGAACACCCGCGTCGACGTACGCCACGAGCGCCTCGGTCTGCCCCTGCCGGGCCAGATCGAAGATCTTGGTCGCCAGCTCCACGACCTCGGGGTCGGGGGCTTCTGTCATCGGCCGGACCGCCTCTCAATACAACCGTTCAGGTGAATCGCCAGGGTACTGGCTTCCGCGGTACATGACCCGGTGCGCCGGAGGTAAAGATCACCACAGACCAGGCAGGCCACGGGGGTTCGGCCCGGTCGGCCCGAGTCGGCTCGACCAGTTGAGGGAAATCTACCGAGATTCATCCATTTGCACCTTTAATACTATGGATACATGCTGTGATCCTGGAAGTACTCATGGTGACTGTCCCCGTGAACCAGGAGAAAAAAATGATCCTGTCCATCTCCGGCGTGGTCCTGCTCGGCATCATCGTCTTCCTGTTCTTCCGCAAGGACGGCCTGAAGGCGTCGCACGCCCTGGTCTCGGCCCTGTTCGGCTTCTACCTCGCGAGCACTGCGATCGCCCCGAGCATCAAGGCCGGCGGCGAGAGCCTCGCGAGTCTCCTCGGCGGCATCAAGTTCTGACGCCGCCCCTCCCGCCCGTACGCACCACCAGGAGAATGCAGTGGCCCGGCGCCCCCTCCCCCGCATCCTGAGCAAGGACAACGCGCAGATCGCCCGGATGCAGCTCGCCCGGAGCCGGGAGCTGGCCCGGACGGCGGCCGACAGCGCCACCGACGTCCTCCACCCGCTGATCACGCTCACCCGGGGTCTGCGCCGACTGGCGGCGGCCGGGCGGCACAAGTGGGCGGACACCCCCAAGGACCGGCGTGGGCCGCTGCTGTTCCTGGCTGCCTCCGTGATCATGGTCGTGGCACTCGTGCCGTACGGCCCCCTACTCGCCGTCATCGGCCTGATGACGGCGGCGGCCCTGCACGGCCGGGACCGCCCTCCGGCGGCGCCCGAAGGGCCGGACGAGTCCCAGGTGCAGCGCCTCAAGTCGCTGTACGAGGCCCTGATCCCGTACTTCTCGATCGCCGAGGACCCCTCCCCGCTGTACGCCTACGGCGGCGAGTGGGAGAAGGCCTTCCCCGCATACGAGTTCGACGAGTCGGGCCGTGTCACCCGGCTCGTGATCCGCTACCCGGCGTACTTCACCGACGGCGAGGCCGAGTCCCGCGCCCGGATCGAACAGCTGCTGCACGCCAAGTCGGGGCGCGGCCGCGAGTACCACTTCGCATGGGAGGAAGAGGGAAACGAGCTGACGGTCACGGTGCTGCCCCCGCTGCCCACCGACGTCGCCGCCCAGCGATTCGTCACGGCGCCGGGCGAGACGGTTCTCGGCTTCACGGACCCCACCCAGGTCCAGCGCACGCTTCCCCTCACCTACGGAGAGAACAAGCGCGACGTTCCGCCGGTCGTCTGGCGCACCGGCATCCGCTCCACCGAACCGCACCTCCTGATCATGGGCCGGCCCGGCAGCGGCACCTCGACCCTGCTGCGCTCCATCGCCGTGCAGGCGCTGCAGCACGGCGATGTCGTGATCGTCGAGGGCGGCATCGGCGAGTACGCGTGCCTGACCGGCCGGGACGGCGTTCTGGCCGTCGAGTGCGGGCTGACCGGCGCGCTGACGAGCCTCGAGTGGGCCGCCCTCGAGACGGAGCGCCGTCTGATCGCCGCGAACCGCGCCCGTCAGGCCGGGCAGCCGCCTCCGGAGGACACCAGGCGTCCCCTGTGGCTCCTCCTGGACCGCCCGAGCGCCTTCACCCACCTCGCCGCCGCGGACGGCCGTGAGGACCCGCAGTCCCTGCTCCAGGTCCCGCTCCGGCACGGCCGCGCGGTGAATGTGACGGTCGTGGTGGGCGAGCAGTTCGACCACGCCGAAGCGCTGAGCGACGACGTACGGCAGCACACACGCGCGCGTGTCGTGCTGGGTCCCGCCACGGCGGAGCAGCTGTCAGGCGTCCTGGGTGCCGTTCCGTCCACCACTCCGGCCGCCGAGGTCCCGCCCGGCCGCGGCTACGCCCGTCTCGGCACGGGCCCGGTGCTCCGGCTTCAGGTGCCGTCGACTCCGGACCCGTACGACGACACGGCGAGCGACGCGCACCGCAAGGCGGTGCTGGCGCTGCTGCCGCCGCGGACCACGCCGGCCGACCAGGAGTCCGCCGAGGCCAAGCCGTTCGAGTCCATTCCGACCGAGGTTGTGCCGGTCGAGTCCGTGCCGATCGAGGCCGTGCCCATCGACGAGGAGCCGGCCGAGGTGAAGGCGGTCCCCGCGGAGGCCATGGCGGCGGAGGCGCAGTAGGTTCCCACGCCGGATGCCGCAGTGCTGGAGAACGGCCCCTGACCGCAGCTACGCCACGAACGTCCGCGGCGACTCCCCGCCCCCCGACGCCCCGCTCTGCACCAGCCGGGCCGCCGCGGCCAGCCGCATCGCCGCCTCGTCGGCCAGCGCACCGCCCACGGTGAACGGCAGCCGCACATACCCCTCGAAGGCACCGTCGACCCCGAAGCGCGGCCCGGACGGCACCCGCACCCCGACCCGCTCCCCCACCTCCGCGAGCCGGGAGCCCGACAGCCCTCCGGTCCGCACCCACAGCGTCAGTCCGCCCCGCGGGACCTCGAACTCCCAGTCGGGCAGCTCCCGCCGCACCGCGGTGACCAGCGCGTCCCTGTTCTCCCGGGCCTGGCTGCGCCGCACTTCCACGGCCTCCTCCCAACCTCCCGTGCTGAACAGCCAGTTCACGGCGAGCTGCTCCAGCACGGGGGTGCCCAGATCGGCGTACGCGCGCGCGGCGACCAGGCTGCGGATCACATCCGGTGCCGCGCGCACCCAGCCGATGCGCATCCCCGCCCAGAAGGCCTTGCTGGCCGATCCGACGGTGATCACCGTGGACCCGGCCGGGTCGAAGCCGCACACGGGCCGCGGCATCTCGACCCCTTCGTCCAGCCACAGCTCGCTCATCGTCTCGTCGGCGATCAGCACGGTCCCCGCCGACCTGGCCGCCTCCACGAGCTGACGCCGCTGGTCGTCGTCGGCTAGGGCGCCGGTCGGATTGTGGAAGTCGGCGACGATGTAGGCGATCCGGGGTGCGGCCTCGCGCAGCACCTGCCGCCAGCGGTCCAGGTCCCAGCCGGCCAGGCCCTCGGCCATCGCCACGGGCACCAGCCGCGCCCCCGCCTCCCGCATCAGCTGGAGGATGTTGGCGTACGACGGCGACTCGACGGCGACGCGCTCGCCCCGGCCCGCGAAGAGGTGACAGATCGCGTCGATCGCCCCCATGGCTCCCGTCGTCACCATGATCTGCTCGGGCATCGTCGGGATCCCGCGCGCGGTGTACCGGTCCGCGATCATCGAACGCAGCGCGGGCAGCCCGGCCGGGTAGTCGCCGTGCGTGTGGGCGTACGGCGGCAGTTCCTCCAGGGCGCCCTGGACAGCACGGGTCAGCCATGGCTCGGGCGCGGGGAGCGCCGCGGTGCCCAGGTCGATCATCGAGCCCAGGGCCTCGGGCGGCAGGGGCTCCAGACCGCGGGCGGGGAGCGGGTTTCCGGCCGGAACGGCGGTCCAGCTGCCCGCGCCGCGCCGGGACTCCAGGAATCCCTCGGTGCGCAGCGCCTCGTAGGCCGCCGCGACCGTCGTACGGCTGACGGACAGCGCCAGGGCCAGCTCGCGCTCTGCGGGCAGCCGGGCGGCCACCGGAACGCGGCCCTCCAGGACCAGCAGCCGGATGCCGTCGGCCAGGGCACGGTAGGCGGGCGGGCGGCGGGTGCCGGGGCCGGCCGGGCGGTCCTGCTGGGAGTTGAGCAGCCGGGCGAGCTGCGCCGCCCCCATCGCCGAAGTCCACGTCGCCATGGAAATCAGTCCACCTTCCCCGGATTGGCCATGGATGAAGCTTCCACCCAAGCCACAGGGTGTCACGAACCAGGCCGCTGCGACCACAGGGGGGCACCTCTTGTCCACGAAGAACCGTCTCGGGCGACGGTTGATCCAGCTCTACGTCGGTCTCGCGCTGTACGGCGTGAGTTCCGCACTCCTCGTGGAGGCGGGCCTGGGACTGGAACCCTGGGGGGTGCTGCACCAGGGCTTGGCCAGGCTCACCGGCCTGACCATCGGTGTCGTGTCGATCGTCGTGGGCGCGGCGGTACTGCTGCTGTGGATCCCGCTGCGCCAGCGCCCGGGCCTCGGCACGGTCTCCAATGTCTTCATGATCGGCCTCGCCATGGACGGCACGCTCGCCCTCGTCCCGGCCGTGCACTCCCTGGCCGCCCGGATCCCTCTCCTGTTGGCCGGCATCCTGCTCAACGGCGTGGCCACCGGGCTCTACATCTCCGCCCGTTTCGGGCCGGGCCCACGGGACGGGCTGATGACGGGCCTGCACCGGCGCACCGGCCGCTCGATCCGGCTGATGCGGACGGCGATCGAGGTGACGGTCGTGGCGACGGGCTTCACCCTCGGCGGCACCGTCGGCATCGGCACGGTCCTCTATGCGGTGTCGATCGGCCCGCTCGCCCAGCTCTTCCTGCGGGTGTTCGACGTCCCGTCGGCATCCGGCGGCAGCACGGTCGTTGCCGAAGGGCAACCCCACAGGGCCATACTTCGACGGTGACCACGCGGATACGCCACCCCTATCTCGACCATCCCGGCCCGATCCCCTTCGCCCACCGCGGCGGGGCCGCGGACGGCCTGGAGAACACCGTGCTGCAGTTCCGGCGGGCGGTGGAGGCGGGCTACCGCTACATCGAGACCGACGTGCACACCACGGCGGACGGCAAGCTGGTCGCCTTCCACGACTCGACGCTGGACCGGATGACGGACGGCGCCGGGCGCATAGCCGACCTGCCGTGGCAGGACGTGCGCCACGCGCGCGTGGCGGGCAAGGAGCCGGTGCCGCTCTTCGAGGAGCTGCTGGAGACCTTCCCCGAGGTGCGCTGGAACGTCGATCTGAAGGCGGAGTCCTCGCTGCACCCCTTCCTGGAGCTGATCGAGCGCACGCACGCGTGGGACCGGATCTGCGTCGGCTCCTTCTCCGAGGCGCGGGTGGTGCGTGCCCAGCGGCTGGCCGGTCCACGCCTGGCGACGTCGTACGGCACGCGTGGCGTGCTCAACCTCCGGCTGCGCTCCTGGGGCGTCCCGGCCGCACTGCGCGCCTCCGCGGTCGCCGCGCAGGTGCCCGAGGCGCAGTCCGGCATCCAGGTCGTCGACCACCGCTTCGTCCGCGCCGCCCACGCGCGCGGGCTGCAGGTGCACGTGTGGACCATCAACGATCCCGATCGCATGCACCGGCTCCTGGACCTGGGAGTCGATGGCATCATGACCGATCACATCGACACGTTGCGCAAGGTCATGGAAGAACGCGGCGTCTGGTCCTGAGTGCCCGGCCCCCGCCCCCGAGCCTTCGCACGGCACTTCAGCGGGGAAGCGAGGGCACGGGTGAGCACCGACACCGTGCGTACGGACGTCATCGACCGGCAGCGCGAGCAGCGTGGCTGGTACTTCTACGACTGGGCCTGCTCCGTCTACTCGACGAGCGTGCTCACCGTGTTCCTGGGCCCCTATCTGACGGCGGTGGCCAAGTCGGCGGCGGACTCGGACGGTTTCGTGCATCCGCTGGGCGTCCCGGTGCGTGCCGGGTCGTTCTTCGCGTACTGCGTCTCCGCGTCCGTGATCGTGTCGATCCTCGTGATGCCGCTGGTGGGCGCGGCCGCCGACCGCACGGGACGGAAGAAGCCGCTGCTCGCCGCCTGCGCCTATGTGGGCGCGACGGCCACCACGGGCCTGTTCTTCCTGTCCGGGGACCGCTATCTGCTGGGCGGCCTCCTGCTGATCGTCGCCAACTCGTCCGTGGCCGTCTCGATGGTCGTCTACAACTCCTACCTGCCGCAGATCGCACCGCCCGAGGACCGCGACCGGGTCTCCTCGCGCGGCTGGGCCTTCGGCTACGCGGCCGGCTCCTCGATGCTGATCGTGAACCTGGTGCTGTTCACCGGTCACGACTCCTTCGGCGTCTCCGAGTCGACAGCGGTCCGCATCTGCCTGGCCTCCGCCGGCCTGTGGTGGGGTGCCTTCACCCTCGTACCGCTGAAGCGACTGCGCGACCGCCGTACGACGTCCTCGGCGCCCGCGGTGCACGGCTGGCGGCAGCTGGCGTCCACCGTCCGGGACATGCGCGGCAAACCGCTCACCCTGGGCTTCCTGCTCGCCTACCTGATCTACAACGACGGCATTCAGACGGTGATCTCCCAGGCATCGGTGTACGGCTCCCAGGAGCTGGGCCTGAGCCAGTCCACGCTCATCACGGCCGTGCTGATGGTCCAGGTGCTGGCGGTGGCGGGCGCGCTCGGGATGGGCAGGCTGGCCCGGACGTACGGAGCCAAGCGCACCATCCTCGGCTCGCTGGTGGCGTGGACGGTGACCTTGGCGGCGGGGTACTTCCTGCCGACCGGGGCGCCGGTGTGGTTCTTCGTGCTGGCGGCCGGGATCGGCCTCGTACTGGGCGGCAGCCAGGCCCTGTCCCGCTCCCTGTTCTCGCATCTGGTCCCGCCCGGCAAGGAGGCCGAGTACTTCTCGGCGTACGAGATGAGCGACCGGGGCATGAGCTGGCTCGGACCCCTTCTGTTCGGGATCACCTACCAGCTGACCGGAAGTTATCGCGACGCGATCATCTCGCTCGTGGCCTTCTTCGTCATCGGATTTGCCCTGCTCGCACGGGTTCCGGTGCGGCAGGCGATCCTGGATGCGGGCAATCCGGTTCCCGAAAGGATTTAGCACTCACGGCCAAAGGGCTGTAGTGTACGCGTTTGGCCTGCCAGGCGTACCGTTACTGCGCGTCAAAGATGCCGAAACGCTGGGTGACATCTGCTAGCAGATGTGACAAACCGGGCGCTGGTGGGTACAACAAGGGGCGGCTACGACGGCGACGCATGACCCGGAACGGGACACGGAACGGGAATCTTTACCGCCGACCGGACGTTGACCGGATGACGACGACAGCGACACCTGTCCTGTGGGCGACAAGCCCGGGAGGCACGATTCATGAGTGAGCGAGCTCTTCGCGGCACGCGCCTCGTGGTGACCAGCTACGAGACGGACCGCGGCATCGACCTGGCCCCGCGCCAGGCCGTGGAGTACGCATGCGAGAAGGGGCACCGGTTCGAGATGCCCTTCTCGGTCGAGGCGGAGATCCCGCCGGAGTGGGAGTGCAAGGTCTGCGGGGCCCAGGCACTCCTCGTTGACGGCGACGGCCCTGAGGAAAAGAAGGCCAAGCCCGCGCGTACGCATTGGGACATGCTGATGGAGCGGCGCACCCGCGAGGAACTCGAAGAGGTCCTCGAGGAGCGTCTGGCCGTTCTCCGTTCGGGCGCGATGAACATCGCGGTTCACCCGCGGGACAGCCGCAAGTCGGCCTAGTTCCTGCCGGGGTCGGGCGGACCAACTACGCCCGCAGTCGTGTGTCCTGCCGCGTTCTCAGTGGGTCAGCGGCGGTCG